>JAFDEK010000013.1 GCA_019310385.1 Deltaproteobacteria bacterium | reverse complement strand
CCCCCCAGAGCGACGTAGAGCCGCCCCATGGCGGCGCCGAGGGAGAGGGACAGCGAGGGGGGGATGCCGCCCAGCAGTGCCCGCAGCACCACGAGCGGCAGCCAAGCCGCCAGCTCAGCGACGGCCACGTGCAGGAGCTCCGCCCGCCCCCGATCGGGGGCCCCGCGTATCCTCGCCAGCCCGCGTTCGCGTGATGCGGATGCCCGCGCTCTCGATGACGCCGGACACGGGCTTGGCCTTGCGAACCTCGATCGTCACCCAGTCGATGGCGAAGCGTTCGAAGAGCGCGGCCACGATGTTCTCGCCCAGGGCCTCGACGAGCTTGTGCTCGCGGCCACTCGCCACTTCGGCGACCACGTCGTAGAGCGCCTGATAGTCGATGGTGCTGGCGAGCCGGTCGCTGCGCCCCGCCTCCCTGAGATCGACGCCCACCTCGAGATCGACCTGCACGGGCCGCCCCATGCGGCGCTCGGCCGCCGTCACACCCAGGGCTGCCGGCACCTGGGCACCCTGGAGCAGAATCGCGTCCGAGCTCAAATTCCGCGATCCGCGAGCAGCGCGTGGAGGCCCTCGATCAAGTCCTCGCGCATGCTGTCGGGCGGGATGATGCGATCGAGCGAGCCGACCTTCATGGCGCGCTCGACGCTGTGGATCCCGTCGAACTCCTCGGCGAGCTCCGCCTGCTTCTCGAGGGTGACGTCGGCGAGCACCGCATCGAGGCTCTCGCGCGCCTCGGCGCTGGGGCGCCAGCGCACGGCGCGCTGCTTCTCGGCCACGCGCGGGTCGGCGAGGGCGCGCGCTCGCACCTCCCGAGCGAACACGACCTTGGCCGCGGGCCCGCCTCCGATCACCGAGGCATAGGAGCCCTCGAGGGCCGAGGCACTGAGAGAATCGTTGAGCTCCTGGGAGAAGACCACGTAGGCGCCGCCGTGGTAGCGGGACACCACGACGAAGAAGAGGGGACCCTCGAAGTTCACCACCGCTCGGGCGATCTCGGCCCCGTACTCGAGCTGCAGCTTGCGCAGGGACTCCGGAGATCCGTCGAAGCCCGACAGGTTTGCGAGCATCACGACCGGACGGTTGCCGCTGGCCGAGTTGATCGCCCGGGCGATCTTCTTCGAAGAGAGGGGAAAGAGCGTGCCGCCGTTCCAGATCTCCGGACCGTCGAAGGGGCGGTAGCCGTCGCGGGGAATGCTGTGGCTCTCGATCCCCAGCAGGGTGATGGGATGGCCGCCCAGGTGAGCGTCCCACACGATCGCGGTCTCGGCTCCGAACATGCTGTGCCAGCGCTCGAGGTGCCCGCCGTCGGCATCGATGAGCGAGGCCATGACGGCCCGCATGGCGAAGGGCCGCTTGCGGCCCGGGTTGGTGGCGTCGTCGAAGATCTCACCCACCTTGTTGAAGTCGAAGCCCTCCTCGGGGGTGAGGGCGTAGTCGCAGATCGAGCGGCCGCGTGCATCGGTGGTCTCGAAGCTCCGCGGCCCCGGCTCGCCGGGCACCACGTAGCTGTAACGGTAGTACTCGAACAGGGTCCGGTAGGCCTCGGCGAGGTTGCGGGCGTAGTACTGCGCCTGTCCGTTGGGACCCATGATGCGCTCGAAGCCCCCGATGGCCTCCTCGTCCTCGGCCGCAACCGCGCCCGAGGCCTCGAGGGCCGCGCGGCCCGTGAGCACCATGGAGGCTCGGGGCGTCATGATGAGTACGCCCCGGGTGTGCATGAGCATGGTCGCCAGGGCGTCGAAGTAGCTCTGGGCGCCGACGTTGGTGCCCTGGACGATGAGATTGATCTCCCCGCCCGCCTGGGTGAAGGTCACGATGCGACGCACCACCCGCGCGGTGGCGTCGAGGTTCTCGGTGCCGCTGTCCATGGCGATCTTCGCACCGCTCGAGACCGGCACCCACTCGAGGGGAACGCTCAGCTTCTCGGCGAGGTCGATGGCCGCGATGATGCGGTCGCACTCCGGCACCGCGAGGGCCCCCATCCCCATGGTGGGATCCGAGAGCACCAGCACCCGGCGCATGCCGCTCGGCACCTTCTCGGTGGGGGTCGAGATGACGCCGAAGACCACGCTGGCGACGTTCTGGCCGGGCGCACGCTTCACTTGCACCGCCGCGCAGGCGGGCCCCTCCGGATCGAGGTCGTACTCCTCGAAGCTGCCGCTGGGCAGGCTCGCCTTGCCGCTCCCACTCTCCGTCAGGGTGCGGTCCTCGGAGGTCAGCATGCCGATGATCTCGTAGGGGTACACCCTGCGGCGTCGCCGCGCCGCCACCACCTTCCGCTCGTAGTCCTTGGCGGGAAGCAGGGGCTCCCGGTGGGGCTCGCGCCAGGAGATCTCCATCTGCGGGCCGGTGTCGGTGATGACGATCTCGATGGGACGCGCCGACGCCTCGGGCGCCTCGCGGTCCAGCAGGCTGACCCGCACCACCACCTTCTCGAGGCCGAGGTGTCGGGTCGCCGGCGCGAGCTTGCGAGCCAGATCCGATGCGGTCCGGGAATCGAGGTAGACCGGCGGCGCCACGAAGAGACAGATCCGGTTCCACTGCAGGCGCCGGCGCGGATCCCGGGTCTGCAAGATGGTGCGCAGGCTGCGCGTAGCACGGTGGAAGACCCGCATGAAGGCGGCGATGTGCTCGCCGACCTCGGGGCCCGAGTTCGGCGAGCGATCGCGGGCGTCGGCGAGCACGAAGACGCGCTCGTCCCCGCTGCCGTCCCGACTACGTCCGTAGAAGCTGTAGATCCCCTCCTCGCTGGGGATGGGCTCGAGATCGAACTCGGAGAAGCGCTGCAGATCGATGCGTTCGGCGGTCTCCGGATGCAGGTCGTAGCAGCTGTGGTCGAGCTCGACCAAGGGCTCCGCACCTGTACCGGGCGCCGGGCGGAAGGTCTTGTAGGCGTGCCGGCCCTCCTCGCACAGCATGGCGAGGGTCAGACGACAGGTGAGGCCGCTCTGGGCGAGGATGGGCGGAAGGAAGCGCTCGACCTCCGCGGCCAGCTGCTCGCTCTCGCCGGCGTCGGGCACCAGAAGCTCGAGCGCGTAGAGCCTGGGGGCTCCGGCCCGCGAACCCAGCAGACGGGCGGCGAAGCACATGCGGCCCGCGACCTCCTTCAGGTCCTGGGCGCTCGCCGCCGCGGCCACCACCAGCCCGAGGTCTCCGTACTCGACGCAGTGGATCCAGGTTCCGTCGGCCTTCACCGATCGGTGCCCTCGCGGGATCACCGGCGCGTAGACGCGCTGCACCAGGGCCGCCAGAGCGATGTCGCGCCGGCTGGGGTCCGGCTCCTTGATCCAGCGCCCCACGCGGTCGAAGACTCGCTTCGCCGCAGCCGCGACCTCGAGCAGAACATTCGCCGACGGCGCGATGGGCATCACCTCCGCCTCGTCGAGCCACGCCTCGAGCTCCTTCGAGCTGAGCTCGGCCTGCCGCTCCACCTCCCGCTTCTCGAAGACGACGTAGTGGGCCTCGATCGCGGAGTCGGCGAGGGTGTCCGAGAGGCGGCCGCGCATCCGCGTGACCTGATTGAGGGCACGGGCAAAGTTGCGGTCTTCTTCGAGGTCGATCCCCGCCTCGCTGAGGCTCGCGACGCGCCGGATCACGCCCAGCACCAGCTGCATGCGGGGCTCCGGGGCCAGCTGGGCCGAGAGCAGCCGCAGCACGGCGCGCTTGAGGTCGTCGGTGGGCTCGAGGTCCGCGACCCCGTAGTGGGACAGCGCGGTGCGCACGAGGTCGAGGAACTCCTCGGCGATGCCCGCGCCCGACGCCAGCAGACGCCGCACGTACATGCGGAAGCGAGCGTTGTTGGAGGGTCCGAGCTCACCTGAAACCGAGGCGCGCGGCGCCGTAATGAAGAGCTCCTCCGTATCGACGAAGGTGACGGCCTCGTGTCGCAGCTCGGCCAGCTCGGTCAGGAACGCCGCGGGCAGCTTCTCGGGCAGCGGGGCCTCGAGGAAGTCCGCGATGCTCTCGAGACGCGCCGGGTTCGCGTCGTAGCCCAGGAGCACCCGGCGGATCTCCTCGCGCACCGCCGCGATGGCATCCCGGCGCGCCCTGGGCTCGGCGCGGGCGGCACCCTCGAGATCCGGTGAGGCCAGAGGATCTTCGTCGCTGCCCCGGAAGAGCAGGGCCAGGGGATCGCGCTGGGCCGGAAGGGCCAGGCGGACCGGTGCCTCCTCCTCTTCTCCCTCGTCGGCGGCGAGATCGATGACGAGGAGCACCTCTCCGGCGCTCACCTGCTGGCCCTTGCGGACCAGCACCTCGGACACGACACCGGACACCGGGGCCTGGAAGCCGATCTCCATCTTCATGGCCTCGAGCAGGCCCAGGGAATCGCCGACGCGCACCCGATCGCCCGTTTCGACGTGGACCCCGACCACCATGGCGGGTGTGCTCGAGCGCACCTGTCCCGCGGTCTGCCAGCCGTAGCGATAGGGATGGCCGTCGACCTCGAGGCGCAAGCCGACGTCGGTGGCGTCATAGAGGATTCGGCGCACCCGCTCGTTGATCTCGAGGCGGGCCCGGTTCGCTCCCTCCTCGCGTATGGCAGCCCCAACCGCACGACCGTCCAGGTGGATCCGGTAACGCCAGGCCCCGACGGCGTAGACCATCAGGCGGTAGCTCTCGCCCGCGTAGGAGAGATCGATCTGCTGGCCCTGCCCGGGCGGGATGCGATCGGTCGAAAAGCTCGTGACGTCCGAGTAGAAGTTCACGCGCGCCGCGGCCCGCGCGCGCTGATACGCGAGGATCGCAGCCGCCACCAGGGAGTCACTCGCCTCGCGGCCGCAGCGCAGGGCGGCGACGTCGCGCCCCGCGTTCCAGCGGTCGAGCCAGCCCGTGTCCACCGGACCCGCCCGGTAGTCCTCGGTACTCATGATGTCGAGGATGTGGCCCTTGTTGCTCGCGCCCCCGGCGATCACCAGCTCGAGGTCTTCGAGGGCGCACTTCAGCCGCGCGATGGCCTCGTGACGGTCTTTCCCGACGGCAATCACCTTGGCGACCAGCGAATCGAAGTCCGGCGGCACCATGCTGCCCGTCGCCACCCCCGAATCGATCCGCACCCGGGGACCCAGGGCCGGCTCGAAGCGCAGGATCTTGCCGGGAGAGGGGAGGAAGTTCTGGTCGGGATCCTCGGCGCACACCCGGGCCTCGATCGCGACGCCGTGCTCCTTGAATTCGAGGGACTTGAGCGACTCGCCTCGAGCGATACGGATCTGCAGCTGTACCAGGTCGACCCCGGTGATCTCCTCCGTGATGCCGTGCTCGACCTGCAGGCGGGGGTTCACTTCGAGGAAGTAGAACTCCTCTCCGGTGAGCAGGAACTCCACGGTCCCGACGCCCACGTAGGAGACGTGGCTCGCGATGCGCACCGCGGCCTCTTCGATGGCGTGACGCAGCTCCGGAGCCAGGTCCGGCGGCGGCGCCTCCTCGAGGACCTTTTGATGGCGACGCTGCACCGAGCAGTCCCGGCAGCCCAGAGGCAGAACGTTGCCGTGCTCGTCGGCCGCGATCTGCACCTCGATGTGCCGGCCGGACTCGACGCGCTTCTCGACGAAGAGCCGTCCGTCTCCGAAGGCCGACTTGGCCTCGGAGCTCGCGGAGCGAAAGGCCTCGGCGAGATCTTCCTCGCGGTCGACCATGCGAATGCCGCGGCCGCCGCCGCCCGCGCTGGCCTTGACCACCACCGGGAAGCCGATGCGCCGCGCGTGGATAAGTGCGTCGTCCTCGTCGTCGAGAGCGCAGCCGCTCCAGGCCGTCACCGGCACCCCGGCGGCTTCGGCGAGCTCCTTCGACGTGATCTTGTCCCCCAGCGAGCGCATCGCAGCGGCGGGCGGACCGAGAAAGACGATCCCCTCCGCGCTGAGTCGGTCCACGAACTCCGGCGACTCGGACACGAAGCCCCAGCCCGGCCAGACGGCGTCGGCGCGTACCTCGCGCAGAGCCCGGATCAGGCCGTCGTGATCGAGATAGGCCGCAACCGCGCCCGCCTCGGCGGAAAGCGCGATGGAACGATCGGCGTAGTGGACGAAGGGCGCGTCCCGATCGGGCTCGGTGTAGAGCGCGATGGCCTCGAGCTCGCAGTCCTCCTGGGCGCGCAGGCTCTTCACCGCCCGGATACAGCGCACCGCGGCCTCACCCCGGTTTACGATTGCGAGGCGGCGAATGCTGCGATCGTCGTTCACGATGCGGCTCCCTCACCCAACGCGAAGGCGACCAGCCCGCCGTGGTGCGACAAGGAGAGCGCCACGGGCAGGCGCACGCCGCCGCGCCAGAAGCTCGGGATGCGATTCTCGCGGCGGACTTCGATGAGTGGGGCGCTGTCTTGCGGCTCACCGAGCAGTCGGGTCAGGGCGCGACAGGCGAGCTCCCGGACCGCTTCTCCCGGGCCGTGGGGATCCCCGCGGCGCGAATCCCGGCGATCGAGGCGCCAGAGTCCATGAACGAGCCTCGCCGGCGAGTCGCCGGGGAGCGCGGCGAGTGCGTGCACCGCCCCGTCGCTGTCGAGGACCCGCAGCTCCAGCTCACGTCCCTCGAAGCGGACGCTTCCGCGTCCTTCGCCGAGCGCGAGCACCCGCTGCGGCGGGAATGGCTCACCCGCGGATGTGGCCCGGGGCCGCGGCTGAAGGGCCCCGCGCAAGGGTCGGCCGACCCTCTCTTCGAGGCTCACGATCAGGCGACGGGGCGAGAAAGGGATTGCGGGGTCGAGGCGACGTAGGAGCTTGTAGGCCGCCTCCTTGGCGGCCCAGAGCCGCCAGCGTTGGCGCGCCGGCTCGGCACTCGCCTCGATCGATCGCAGCTCTGCCGGTGAAAAAACCCGGCCGTCGAAGCGCGCACTCAGGGTCGCCGGATCGGCGTCCGAATCGCGCAGGTCGACCACGTCATTGCCGACCATCGAAATATTCCTTCTCCATTCGGGCCAGCTGCGCCACGATCTGATTCGCGAGATCGCGGGAGCGGCGAGCGCCACGGTACTCGGACTTGGGCTCGATGCACTCGACCTTCGCATAGAAGCGGTCGCCCACGTTGGGGATGCTCCCCCAGGACTCCTGGGTTTCGCCGCGCAGGTAGATGCACGCCACGCGGCACTGTGGAAGGGAAGCCACGATGCGGCCCACTCCCCACGCGACCGAATCCGTCGTCACCCGACCACTACGGCTGCGCCCGCCCTCCGGAAACACCAGGGCGAGTTCGCCGCGGGAGAGCAGGTATCCGATCCGCGCCAGCACCGAAGAAATCTGCTCGCGGCTGCCTCCCCGGGAGATGGGAATGCACTTGGCGAGGTACACCAGCACCTGACTCAACACCGTGGCGGCGAAGTTCCTGCGCTCCGGCGTGTTCCAGGGCAGCTCGTCGAAACGCACCATGTAGCGCCAGGTCGGCGCCAGCGCCCAGGCGACGATGAAGGAGTCGATCAGGGTCAGGTGGTTCGCGCAGATGAGCAGGGGCGCGGTCGACTGCTGCCGAATGCGCAGGAACTCGGCGCGCACCTCCTTGAGGCCGTCCATGCGATAACCGAGGATGACCCGCAGCACGAAGCTGGCCAGGGGCAACCACAAGGGCCCGACGATGCGTCCGATCAGCCGCTGCAGGCCGTGGCGAAAGCGCACGCCTCGCCTCACCGTAGGCGGACTCGCCCCGGCTTGCACTGTGGAAGCATCGACGGATGCACTTCGCTCTGTCACGCCCGTCTCATTCCCTGCACGCCCGCGTCCCGATCCGGTCTTCCGGACACCGTACTCGAGCGACGCACCGAAGCTCGCTGCTAGCCGAGCTTCGAAACGATCAGGTTCACCGAATCGCCAACCGTATTCACGGAATCCACGTCTTCGTCAGCAATCTCGATGTCGAACTCATCCTCGAAGGCGATCACCACGTCGACGAGACGCGCCGAGTTCACCTTGAGGTCGTCGAGGATGCTGGTCTCCATGGACACGGAGGCGAGGGCCTCCTGGTTCTTCACCCACGGAGTCAGGATCTTGACTACCTTTTCCATCACCTCGGACTCGTTCATTGCGTTTCCTTTCTCACGGGTCTCGGCTCACTGGCCTCGACTCACTGGTCTGACTGGCTGTCCTTCGATCACTCGTCCCACTTGCGGAAGACGAGACACGCGTTCACGTCGCCGAAGCCGAAGCCGGCCTTGATCATGACGCGCATGTCCGGAGCCGCCCCGCCTTCGCGGGGAATGGAAGCCTCGAAGGGCTGGATCTCCGGGTGGACGTCCTCGCAGTTCACGGCGGGCTGCAGGAAGCCGCCTTTGAGCATCAGAATCGCGGCTACGGACTCGATCGCTCCCGCGGCCCCCAAAGTATGGCCCACCAACGACTTGGTCGCGGTGATCTTGGGGAAGTCCTCCGGCCCGCGCGCGAGACCCCGGGACCAGGACTGGATTTCCCTGGGATCCGCGCCGGTCGCCGTCAGGTGGCCGTTGATGGCGTCGACGTCGGCGCCCGTCATGCCCGCATCGGCGAGGGCGGACTCGATGCAGCGCTGTACGCCCGCCGGGTTCGGGGCCGTCATGCTCCCGCCGCCGCGGTGCCCGCCACAGTTGACCGCCGTCCCGCACAGCTCGGCAAAGATGGGCGCGCCGCGCCGCTGGGCGCTGTCGAGGCTCTCGACCATGACGACTCCGGCGCCGGCGCCGGGAATGAAGCCGCCCGCCGAGGCGCTCATGGGCCTCGAAGCCTTCTCGGGCGCGTCGTTGAAGTCGCGGCACAGCACCCGCATGGCGTCGAAGCCCGCCCAGATGTAGTGGCTCGCGGCCTCGGCACCGCCGCAGAGCATGCGCTCCGCCAGACCCTGGCGGATACGCTCACAGCCCATGGCGATGGCTTCGCTTCCGGTGCTGCAGGCACTGGAGTTGGTCGTCACCTGGTTCCCCAGGGCAAGCTGCCCCGAGACCCGGGCCGAGATGCCGCTCGCCATCACCTGCTCGACCGCGGTCGAGCCCAGGCGCCGGAGCTTGCCCGCGTTGGTGAGGGGGACCACCTTCTCGGCCGTCGTGTCCATGCCCCCGATCCCGGTACCGAGGATCGCGCCCGTGTCCCAGTCCACGGCCTCTTCGGCACGCGAGGGGATCTCGAAGCCCGCGCTCTTCCAGCACTCGTAGGCGGCGAGACTCGCATAGCGATGGCTCATGTTCATGGCGAGGAGCTCGTCCTCGTCGAAGGTCGCCTCGGCGAGCTCGTTCGCGCCCTGGGGCGTGCCCGCCACCCGACAGGCGAACTTCGCCTCCTCCATGACCTCCTGATAGCGGAGGCCGGACTGGCCCTTGCGCAGGGCCAGCTCGAAATCCGAGATGCCGTTGCCGTTGGGCGCGATCACGCCGAGACCGCTGATCACAACTCTTCGCGTCATCGCGCCACTCCCAAGCCCGAGAGCACACCGGAACACACCACGGTGCCGTCGTCGAGCTTCATCTCCACGTCGCAGCGCAGCTTCTTGCGCCGGAAGAAGGTCTTGCGTCCGGTGGTCGTCACCGTCATCCCCGGCTCGACCATGCCCGAGAACTCCACCTCGGCGTCGGTGAACATGGTGAGGAGCTTCTCGCAATCCGCGAGGGAGGTCTCCTTCGCGTAGAGGTAGATCCCGTAGGCGACGACACCTGCCTGCGCCATGGTTTCGACCAGGATGACTCCCGGAGTGACGGGGTTGCCAGGGAAGTGGCCCCGGTAGAAGTCCGCGTCCTTGGGAAAGGTGTAGCGCGCGACGATGTGCTCGTCGTCGAGCTCGACGATCTCGTCGATGAAGCGGAACGGCTCCTGCTGGGGAACCATCGCGAGCACCTGCTCCGCGGTCAGCACATCACCCACCGAACATGCCTCCGTTCACATGAATCACCGTGCCGTTGACGTAGCTCCCCCGTGTCGCAAGGAAGCCCACCACGTCCGCGATCTCTTCCGCGGCGCCCATCCTCCCAAGGGGGATACGGGAGAGAATACTCTGGCTCACCTCGTCGGGAAGCTCGGCGGTCATTTCAGTCTCGATGAAGCCCGGCGCCACGGAGTTGACGAGAATCTCACGGCCGGCGAGCTCCTGGGCGAGAGACTTCGTGAAGGCGTCGAGGCCGGCCTTCACCATAGTGTAGGGAATCTGACCCGGGTTGCCGGTGTGACCAACCACACTCGAGATATTGATGATGCGGCCGGTCCCCTTGCGAAACATGAAGCGCCGCAGGATCAGCTTCGAGAGATACCAGGTGCCCCGCGCCAGCCCCGCCACGGCGTCGTAGTCGTCGAGCTTCATGGCGAGCATGGGGGCGTTGACGTTGTAGCCCGCGTTGTTGACGAGCACGTCGACCTGCCCGGCCTTCTCCTTCAGCTCCTTCACGAGGCCGTCTATCGCTTCGCTGTCGGCGAGATCGGCGCGCAGGCCGAAGCCCTCGGGCAGCTCGGCGATGAGCTTCTGGGCCTTCTCCTCGCTCGAGCGGTAGTGCACGCCCACGCGGAAGCCCTCGGCCGCCAGGGCGCGGCAGCAGGCCGCGCCGATCCCCGTCGCTCCGCCCGTCACGACCGCTACCGGAAGCTCGCTCATCGTTCCATCCTTCCGCCCCGGGAGTGTTCCGAGGCCAGCGGGTAGTTCGAGTAGTCGATCCCGGTAAAGGTTCCGACCCGTGCCTTGTCGATGCGGTAGATCTCCTCGCCATCGACGAGCACCCGTGCATTGCCGACCACCAGGGATGCACCCGAGCTCTCGAGCTCGGTGTAGCGGCGCACGTCGATCTCGTAACGCACCACTTCGTCGTGAGGCCGGATCTGTCCGAAGAAGTCGACCTCACCGGAGCCCAACGCGCGGCCGGTGCCGGGCCCGCCGCGCCACACGCAATAGAAGCCGAGCAGCTGCCACACGGCGTCGAGGCCGAGGCAGCCGGGCTGCACGGGATCTCCATTGAAGTGGCACTGGAAGTACCAGGCGTCGACCTTGACGTCGAGCTCCGCGACGATGCGCCCCTTGTTGCCCTTGCTCTCGACCTCGGTAATGCGGTCGAACATCAGCATGGGGGGCGCGGGCAGCCGCGCGCGGAAGTGATCCGGGGGGTCCTTCACGAGCCGGCCGTACGCGAAGGCGAGCAGCTCTTCTTTGCTGAAGCTGCTGCGGGCCTGGAACTCCTCGTAGGTGATCTCGCCGCTCATCGACCCTCTCCGTTGCGAAAGCGCAGGAGGTAGCGACCCCAGGTGAGCCCCGCTCCCACGCCTACGGCCGCGATATCGTCTTCGGGAAGCCACTTTTCCCACGCCATGGAGATCACCGAAGCCCCGCTCGCGGCGCCGGTGTTTCCGTACCAGTCGACGTTGTAGTGGTGATACTCGGGAGGAATGCCGCTCTTGCGGCAGACGGTCTCGAGCATGCGCAGATTGGCCTGATGGCCCACGAAGTGGAGGTGCCGGTCGGGGTCGCCGTGGGCTTCGCGCAGGCGCTGCAGGCCGTCGATGGTCTTCTTGATGGCGAACATCTGCACGGTCCGCCCCTCCTGGGTGAAGTGCCCGAGACGGGGAATCATCACCTTGTCCCGGCCCGCAGGACTCGACGTCAAGCCGTTGCCGAGGATCTCCGCGCGGCCGGGCTCGTGGGTCGAGAGCACCGCCGCCGTGGCACCGTCGCCCCAGAGCACTGCGCTGTTGCGATCCGTGTAGTCCACGGTGCGGGTCATCACCTCGCTGGCGATGAGCAGCACGAAACGCGGAAGCTTGTCGGGCTGCATCATGGAGAGCATCTTGAGGCCCGCGAAGTAGCTCGTGCAGGCCGAGTTGATGTCCACCGCGGGCGCCTCGATGTCGAGCAGCTGGGCGATGTTGCACGCCTCCGCGGGGATCGCCCAATCGGGCGCGCAGCCTCCTGCGATCACCATGCCGATGTCGGAGAGCTCGATGCCCGCGCGCTCGACCGCCATGAGGGCCGCGCGCCGGCCGAGGTCGGCGTTGGAATGGTCCGCTGCCTCGATGGCGGCCCGGGGATAGCGGTTGCGGGTCTCACGGATGTAGTCGAGGGGGAGCGCGGTGCGCCGCGAGCGAATGCCCACGCGCTCCATGATCCATTGGTCGCTCGTACCGATGTCGAGCGACTCGAGGAACTGGTTCGTGATTTCAGCCTGGGGATGGAAGTGACCCAGGCCGTGGAGATAGAGGCTCACCGAATCTCCCTTGAAGTCCTGCGCTGCTGGCGCGATCCGAATCCAGCTCCCCGCGGGCCGAACCGTGTGCCCGAAGAGGCCTGCCCAAGGCGGGCTCCTGTCGTAGAAGCTGGAAGATGAGTCGAGGCTGTCACGGGAAGAACGCTCGCCACTGCTTCGCGCCTCGTGCCGGCGGCCAGCGATCCCCCAGAGTAGACCGACCCGCGAACTGCTCAGAGGAACGCAGGAAGTCCCAATCTAGCCCGGATTCCCGCCGGAAATTGCAAATCTCTTGCAAAACCCTATAGCGGTAGCTCGGGCCCGGCCTTGAGCTTATCATGACCGAGAGTCAGCGCACGTCCCCTCGGTTCCCCTGTGCGCCTCTGAGAAACCCGATCGCCCAGCTTCGTTCCCGCGGATGGGGCTGCCTCATCGCGGATACCCCCGCGGGGCTTTCGCTTGGGAGTCTTGGGGCACGCTCCTAGCGCATGTATCCGAGAGCCCGGAGGTGCTCGATTTCTTCTTCGGTATACGGAATCTCGGGCGCCGGCGTGGCCCGATCGAAGCTTCGGAGTGCCTGGTTGTCGATCTCCACCCGATCCGCGAGCAGGCGCTTCAGCCGCGCGACCTCTTCGGGGTGATTCGCGCCGCTCTCCCGCCCAGCATCCTCGGCGAGGTCGAAGAAGTGCTCTTTGTACCCCCAGAGGCCGTTCTCCTCCACCCACTTCAGGTCGTCGGCGATCACCGCGCTCCATCCGTGCTCGGGGGTCCATCCCGTCGCGATGTAGACCGGCTCGCCGGCGCGCCGCTCGGGCAAGAAGCTGCCCGGCAAGTCGTCGACGTCGAGCCCGTAGGTCTTCAAGAGGGTGGGGGCCACGTCGATCCCACTGGACGGGGCCTCGACGCGTTGCCCGGCAAAGCGGCCGCCGGGCCACTTCACGATCATGGGGACGCGGACGCTTTCCTCCCAGTACTGGCCGTGCATGACATAGTCATTCTCCAGCAGGGACTCGCCGTGATCGGAGGTCACGACGATCATCATGTCGTCGTAGATTCCGAGGCGCCGCAGGTGGTCGAAGAGTCGCCCGAGCTCGTCGTCGACGTGGGTGACGGACCTTGCGTAGAGAAAGCGGAGAATCTCGGCCTCACCCGGCATGGGATCGGCCCCGTAGTTGAGCGATTTCAAGTAGTACGAGGCGCACTTCCCATGGCGACAGCCGTAGTTCTCGACCGAGAACCGCTCCTGCACCGTCTCTGTGGTTACACCAGGGGCCTCGTAGGGCAGGCGTTTGACGTCCGAATGCGCCTCGTAGGTGTGGAAGAAATAGAAGAAGGGATCACCTCGATGCTCGCTGGTCCAATTGCTCACGCCACGGATCATTTGCGACAAGCTCCACTTCACCGTCCGGTACTCGTCGAAACCGCGTGCAAAACCGAAATCCTGATTGAGCCACAACACCCTGGAGACCATCGCCGCCGTGCGAAAGCCCTTTGCGCCGAAACGCTCGGCGACGGTCTCGAGCTGTGGCCGGATCGAGGATTTGTTGTGAAGGGAGCCGTGGAGCCACAAGTGTTGGCCCGTCAGGAGCGAAGCATGCGCCGGCTTCGTCATTGCAGCGGCGGTGTAGTGAGAGGTCCACACCTGGGAATCCGCCACCAGTCGGTCCAGGGCAGGAGTCGGGTAGCTTGCTCCCAATGCCGCGATCGCGTCGGCGCGAAGGGTATCGAGGGAGATCAGCATTACCTGCCTGGGCTCCGCGCTCCTGGCAGGAACCGGCCTCTTGTGGCTGACGTAGAGGTCCTTGATGAGAAGGTGGGTGCCCCCAGGAATTCGTGCCCGAAGGCGTACGCGTCCCGGTCGACCGGCGAGTGCAGCGACGTCGATCTCGCGGCGCCACCAGCCATCGCTTTCGCCAACCTCGATTCGAAGGGAAACTGTGCGCCCGTCGAGGGACTCGGCCACGACTTCCAGCTGCCCCGCCGCCTCGCGGGCTCGGGCATCCTCACCTTCCGAGAGGCATCCGGAGATCACGATCCTCGGATCGACGCCGAAGTCGACGGGGCCGGTGACCTGGCCTGCAGGCTTCATCAGCCAGCCGTATCGGTTCTCGTCGGCGCACGAGGCCATCTTCGGTCCCTGTGTCTCGTAGCGCGACGCCCGCTCGGAAGACGTGACGAGATCGACGTATTGCGTCTGCATCTCCACGGGCTCCCCACAGGCCAGCACGCAGAGCACAGCGCCGATCCAACCATTCAGGATCTGTCTCGATGACATGTCGCCTCGTGAGTTGGCGAATCAACTCGGGGCCGCGACCGAGTCGTCCGCGCTAGAGCACCAACCCGAAGGACTGATAGCGTGACTCCATCGGGCCCGAAAACAGCGTATCGCAGGCGGATACCCAGCGGGAATCTACTTCCTTGCCTGGATTTCCAGTTGCTGAAGACACGCACTCGTGCGCCCGTACATCCGCCGCGGGAGCTGACTCCCGCTACCCCCGAAGTCGAGTCAGACCCGCGAGGCCCACCAGGCTCGTAAGCAGGGGCATGCGGGCGGAGGCCGCCAGCAGAAGCAGTCCGCCTGTGACGAGCAGCCCGCTACCGGGCTCCGGGACGGAGGCTGTCATCGTCGCCCCGAGATAGGTCGACGAGAGGGTCAAGGTCCCGAGATCGGTCTCTACGCTCGTACCCTGTGTGGCGGGATAGGGATCGGAGACCGGCCCGAAGGAAGTGGTGAGATCCCAGGTGCTGCAGTCGATGTCGCAGGCGAGATCGATCAAGTCCAGTCCCGTCTGGGTGCTCATGACCCCCATCCCGCCGCCGGAGTTGCTGACGAAGAACTCGATTCCGGTCGTGACCGTCGCGAGTCCGATTCCGCCCAGGAAGACCGTGGCGCTCTCGCCGGGCAGCGCCACCACCCCGGGTGCGGGGGCATGGGTGTCTTCGGTGTCACCCGTGAATTCGAGGACGAAGAGCATGTCGGAGAACTCGGTCACCCCGATCGATCCCGAGGCCAGGGTCTCGATCGTGACGCTGAGGGGGGCCGCGGCGGCCGACCCCGCGACCCAGAACAGAAGAACGATGAAGCGGAGCCCGACTCGCGATCCCGCATACAGGTGAGACATCATCGACGCTCCCGGTGATGGGGGCTGCCCGGCACCATTCTACGGGAGTTTGCGATCGCGGTGGCCGACGAATTCTCGCGCGGCCCCGCGGAGACATAGCCCCGAGATGCCTACCCGCCCAGCCCCAGCTCGGCGAGGATCGCGGGTAGCTCGGTGCGCTCGGCCAGGCGAATCTCGCTCCCGGACGGGAAGGCGTCGGCGAGGCGCCGGAAGTAGCGCTTGTCGCTGCGGGACTCGACGATCACCACGATGCCGCGGTCGGTCTCGCTGCGGATCAGGCGGCCCGCCATCTGCTTGAGGTGCAGCAGCATCTTGCCCAGGGTGAAGCGCCCGAAGGCGTCCCCGCCGCCCGACTTGATTCTCGTCTCGCGCCGCTTGCGCAGCTCGGTGGGAACCTCGAAGGGGAGCTTCTCGATCACCACCGCCTGGAGGCCGTCGCCGGGCAGGTCGAGGCCCTGCCAGAAGGTGCGCGCGCCGAGCAGGATGGTGTCGCCCCCCGAGCCCGCGAAGCGCCGCACCAGGGCCGCGGGATCGTCCGCGGCACGACGCGGCGCCAGGACCTCGAAGCCCTCTCCGCGCAGGAGCTGATCGAGGCGCTCCGCGACCTCGTTCATGCGCCGCAGACTCGTAAAGAGACCGAGGGTGCGGCCACCCAGCTCCCGCGCCAGGCTCGCGATCACCATCGCGGTCTCCTCGACGAGGTCGTCCGCGGAGCGCAGCGCGACGACGCGCATATTTTCCGCGTAAGGGAAGGGGCTCTCCACCGAGACCGCCTCGACGGAGCCCGGGGCGCGCTCCTCGATCTCGAGCTCCCCCATGGCGGCGAAGGCATCGCCGCCCACGAAGAGGCTCGCCGAGACCGCGGCGAAGGAGTCGAGGCGCTCCGTGAAGCCCGCCTGGAAGGCCGAGCCCGGCGACACCGAGCGGATCGCCAAGCGCCAGCGGTCGTAGGGGCTCTCGACGCGCTCGAAGCTCGCGACGCTCTCGTCCGCGCCCGAGAAGGCCATGCGGAGGCCGTCGGCGGCCTCGCGCAGATCGCCCGCGCTCTTCGCCACCGCGCTCTCCTCGGCCTCGGAGCCCGAGTCCACGTCGAGGGCCTCGGCCTGAGCCGCGATGCCCTCGATGCGCTGGGCGGCGTGCTCGGCCAGCTCGGCGACCTCGGGAAAGACGCGATCGGCGAAGATCGGCAGCTGCACTTCACCATAGTCGCTCGCGCGCCCTGCCAGGCTGCGCCCCATCTCGCTGAAGTCGTGGTAGAGCTCCCGGCGCCAAGCCGCGACGTCGACCGCCAGGGACCTGCGCTGCTTGCGCGGCAGCAGGGCCTCCCCGCCGTCCTTGGCGGAGGACTTGGCGGTGGGCTTGGCGGAGGATTTGGCGGAGGGTTTGGCGGAGGGCTTGCCGAAGATCTCGTCCACGACCTCGAGCACCTCTTCGGGGCGCACCGTCACCGCGTAGACCTCGTCCGCGACTCCCGCGAGCTCGTGCCCCTCGTCCGCGATGACGTGGCCGAAGTCGGGGTAGTCGGGCGGCCAACGCAGCAGGAGATCGTGGTTCGCGACCACGAGGTGCGCCTTCGCGAGCGCCTGGCGACGCCGACCAAAAGGGCAGCCGGGGGTCTTCGCGCAGTCCTCGCGACTGCACTGCTGCGCCCGGGCCGCGACGGCCTTGCGGAGCAGGTCGCGCAGGCTGGGGTAGCGACGCAGCAGGGCGGCGGGCAACGCGCCGACCTCGCCGTGGGAGCGGGTGCGCGCGCAGCTCATCAGCACCGCGTAGGCGAGGCGCTGTTCTTCGAAGATCCCCAGCTCGCGGCCCTCGGCGAGCACGGCTTCGAGCCGACGCTCGCACACGTAGTTCGCCCGGCCCTTGATCGACATGGCGCGCAGCTCGGGATGGCCGAGGAAGCGCGCCGCCGCCGCGATGTCCTTGCGCAGCAGCTGATCCTGCAGGAGCTTCGTGCGGGTCGAGATCACGACCGGCCTCGCCAACCCCCGTGCCGCCTGCTCCAGCGCGAAGGGGATCGCGGCGGAGAGGTAGGCGAGGGACTTCCCGACGCCGGTGCCACCTTCGAGGAGCAGGGTTCCGCCCCGGGCGAGGTTGCGCGCAAAGTGCCGTGCCAGATCCACCTGCTCTTCGCGCACGCGATAGCCCGGGAAATAGCGCGCGCCCCGCTCCTGGTCGCGCAGCACCCGCGCAATGGCGTCTTCGTCGAAGGGGACCGGGAGATCCTCGCTGGCCGCGATGGCGATGAACTGCTCGGGCTCCTCGGCGGGCGGCACGGGAAGCCCCTCGCCGAGGAGCTCACGCCAGGGCGAATCGGGCGCGTAGCGCTCGAGGGCGCGGCTGGCCACGACGTAGCGAGACTCGCCCGCGGCGGCACCCTCGGCGACCCGGGCGAGCACCCGCGCCGTATCGAGGGCGTCGTCCAGGGCCCGATGACGCTCCTCGCTGGCGAGCAGCATCCGGGTAAAGGACTCGAGACGCAGATCCGGAGCGTCGGGGTGGGTGAGGGCGAGCAGGTCCTGGGTGTCGAGATAGCTCGCGTCGGCGAGCTTGCGCGACACGAAGCGGCTCAGGAACTCGCGCTCGAAATCGGCGTTGTGGGCCACGATGACGCGGCCCTCGAGGACGCCGGACACGAGATGGGCGACCTTCTCGAGGCTCGGCGCGTCCGCGACGTCGTCATCGTGCAGGCCGGTGAGACGCTGGATGGCCGGCGGAAGCGGAGCCGACGGCTTCACCAGGGTCTGCAGGGTGCGCGCTTCGACCCTCGACCCGGCAGCGTCGAGGAGAAGCACACCGAACTCGAGAATCTCGGCGCTTCGATCCGAGGGCAGCCCCGTGGTCTCGAGATCCACGATGGCGAGGGGGCCCCGGGCTGCCACCAGGGGGCCGAGCCACTCGGGCTCGAATCCCAGCTCCTCGCCCCGGCGCGGCTCGATTTCGAGTGTGCCGGCTTTGCTAGACGTAGATCCCGCCCTTGAACTCGCGGTCCTGGCGCAGGATGACGTTCACCAGCGCGGGCTTGCCCGAGGCCGCGGCGCGGTCGAGGGCGGGGCGCAGCTCCTCGGGGCGCTCGACGAACTCGCCGTGTCCTCCGAGGGCCTCGACGACCTTGTCGTAACGGGTGAAGCCGAGAAGGGTTCCGTCCAGGCGGTCCCAGCCCAGCATGGCACCCTGGGGCCGCATCATCTGCCCCCAGGCACCGTCGTTGCCCACGACGCCAACGATGGGCAGGTTGAAGCGCACCGCGGTGTCGAACTCGAAGCCGTTGAGCCCGAAGGAGCCGTCGCCGTAGACGATCACGACGCGCTTGTCCGGGTTGGCGAGCTGGGCCGCGAGGCCGAAAGGCATGCCCACACCCAGGGTGCCCAGGGGTCCGGGATCCATCCAGCCACCGCGCGACTTGACCGGCAGAATCTTCGCCGCGGTCGCGACGATGTCGCCGCCGTCACCGATCACGATGCTCGGCCCCAGATCGTCGATCCAGTCCCGCACCTCGCGACACATGCGCTGGGGGTCGACAGGCGATTCGTCGCTGTCGAGGGAGGCCTGGACCTTCGCTTCGGCCTCGTCCTCGATCTCGCGCAGCTCGTCGCGGAAAGAAGAGAAGTCGAGCTGGGAGCCCGTGTTCTTCATCTCCTCGAGGAGCAGCTCGAAGGAGCATGCGAGGTTGCCCACCACCGGAACGTCGGCCTGGCGGTTCTGGCCGATCAGCGTGTTGTCCATCTCGAGCTGGATGATCTTCGCGTCAGCGGGAATCGTCTGGCCGAAGCGCATGCGGAAATCGAGCAGGGTGCCGGCGAGGATCACGCAGTCGGTCTTCGTCAGGGCGTCCCGGCGCGCACGGTTCAGGAACTCCGGGCAGTCGTACGCGACCGAGCCGCGACCCATCCCGTTGGTAAAGGTGGGGAGGTGGGTCTCGCGGATGAAGTCGTTCAGGGCGTCTTCCGCCTCGGACCACTTCACGCTGGTGCCGGCCATGAGCATGGGACGCTCGCAGGCCTTCAGGGTCTCGATCGCGTTGCGGATCTCGACGCGGTCGGGCGAAATACGCGGTGCCCGGGTGCGGATGCGCGGGATCTTCACCTGCTCGTCCGGGACCTCGCCCATGAAGATGTCCATGGGGATCTCGAGGAAGGCGGGGCC
Source organism: Deltaproteobacteria bacterium (assembly GCA_019310385.1). Classification (GTDB taxonomy): domain Bacteria; phylum Myxococcota_A; class UBA9160; order UBA9160; family UBA4427; genus JAFDEK01. The sequence goes on along the minus strand of JAFDEK010000013.1, from coordinate 32,817 downwards.
GGGGTTGCCCGAGATGGCGTGGCGGATGGCGAGCTCGATGTACTCGGGGATGCGATAGGTCTCGTAGCAGGCGTCGGCGTACTTCGTGATGGGACGCATGACGCCGATGTGGTCCATCTCCTGGAGGGAGCCCCGGCGCAGGTTGTTGAAGGGCCCCTGGCCACCGAAGACCAGGATGGGGGAGTTGGCCCGCCAGGCGTTCGCGACGCCCGTGACGCCGTCCGTCACCCCGGGGCCCGCCGTGATGGCCGCCACGCCCACCTTGCCCGGGTTGCAGCGCGCCCAGGCGTCGGCCGCGTGAACCGCAGCCTGCTCGTGGCGCACGTCGACGATCTTGATGCCCTCGTCCAGGCAGCCGTCGTAGATGGGCATGATGTGCCCGCCCGACAGGGTGAAGATGACGTCAACGCCGGCCTCTTTGAGGGCCTTGGCGGCGAGCTTTCCGCCGTGGAGGGGCATATTGGGGGGCTCCTTGGTTCAGGGCGCTTCGTAGAGGCGCGGGCTAGGGGGTTTCGCCACGGTATCACCCCCCGGACGAGGCGGCCAACGGCCCCCAGGAGCCACCAGAATGCGCGAGGCGAGCCCGGTTTCCCGGACTCGCCTCGTTTCGCTCGTGACTGTTCGGTCCCGGCCGTCGGCAGTGCCGGCCAGGGTCGAACCCGTCAGTCGACCCTGAACTCGTTGCGGCGGTTCCACTTCCAGGCCGCCTCGTCGTGACCCTTCACCGCGGGCTTCGACTCGCCGTAGCTCACGATACGCAGCCGGCTTCCGCTGACTCCGAGGTTGACGAGGTATCTGCGAGCCGCGTTGGCGCGGCGTTCGCCCAGAGCGAGGTTGTACTCCTCGTCTCCGCGCTCGTCGGCGTGGCCCTCGATGGTGACCCGAGCGTCACCCCCCTTGAGCTTGTCGGCGTTGGAGCGAAGGGCCTGGCGCCCTTCGGGGCGGATCTCCGACTTGTCGAAGTCGAAGTACACGTTCTCGAGCTCGCCGATCTCGGCGGGCGCGACGTCTTTCACCGGCGCGGGCGTCTCTCCCTGATCGAATTCGCTGCTCGGCGTGGGCGGCGGCGGTGCCTCTTCCTTGGTCGTCGTCTTGCAGCCCGTGAATGCGAGCATCGAGATGGCGAGTGCAACGGTCGCGGCCCGAGCCGCCTTTCGTGCAGTGAATCGCTTGTCCATTTGATTCCTCGAAAGTCTATTGGTACTGGGTTGGTTCGGGGTCGGTCCTGGTAGTGGTACCGGGCTCGCTGGCTCGACCTCCCCGCCACGGCGCCACATGATGGGGATTCCTCCGGGACGTTGCAAGCCACAATGGCTTCTCGGCACTGCGGCTCTTCAGCACTGCGGCACTGCAGCTCCTCCGAACTGCGACAAGCTGGCACACTCTCCGCCCCTGCGATCCGCTGCGCCCATTCTGAGGTCGATTCTCGACACGTCGGGCAAACGGAAATGCGACCTCTATCACAATGTCGGCCAACCGACCCCCAGCCTTATCACTACCTTATCACTACCTTATCACTACAGCGGTCAATCGGGCGCTTTCGGTGGAGATCCGGAGGGTTGGGCGAGTCCCTCGACCATCAGCTCCACCAGCTCGGGGTTGTCGGGAAAACGCATCAGCGCGCCGGACAACAAGCTCAGAGCCTCCTCCCGGCGTCCCGACGCGAGCAAGGTCGTCGCGGCGCCACGGTAGGCGCGCAGTCTTGCCTCCTCGTCGGGAATCGGCTGCGCGGAGGCCTCGACCCGCTCCCGCAACCCGGGAGCCTCGTGGAAACCGATCGCCATGGCTTCCGGGTCGAGGACCTCGAAATAGAGATCGAGAGCGCGACCCAGCTCACCCGCGGCCCGGGCTTCGTCCGCCAGAGCGACCGTGGCGCGCAGGGTGAGCTGCTGCGATCGGGCGGTCCCGCAGCCGTCGGCCTCGCCACGCCGGGCCAGCTTGCGGGCGGCACCGGAGCGACCCTTCGCCAGCCTCCGCTCCGCGGCCCCCATGAGGGCCGTACAGTAATCCCAGAACGCAGCGGGGCCGGCGGCGCGGATCCGCGTGAGATCACTCTGCTCGAAGAGGAGCAGCGCCGCATCGACGTTGCCAGCTGCGACATGGGTGCGCGCGAGACCGATCCAGGCCCGCTGGCTCCCTGGGCTGGCCCTCAGGGCGGTTTCGAAGTGGCGCATGGCGTCGTCGAGCTGTCCGCGCGCCAGGGCGAGCTCGCCCGCCGAGCTCTCGGCCGATGCTCTCGCGCCGGGACTACTCGGGCCCTGACACGCCAGCAGGGCGCAGCAGCAGGCCATCACGAGGAGCCGTGCCCTGTGGGCCAGGAGCCCGCGCCGAGCCGTGTCCATTCCCCTCACCACTTCCAACTTCTCGTCTCCGACTCAGAGCTTCGGTAGCTTCCTCGCTGCCCGCCCGCCCACCGCAACCGGCCCGGAATCGACCATGAGCAAGCTACGCGATCCCAAAGCACAGACGCCGCCCGCGCCGCAGACCCCAGAGCGCGAAGGTGAAGCCGCAGGCTCCCGCCTCGCTCTTCTCCGCTACGGAGGCGAGCTCACCACCAAGGCCAGCGCCACCCGCCGGCGCTTCGTCAAGCAGCTCGTCAAGAATCTCAAGGATGCCCTCGCCTCCGAGGGCATCCCGGGCCGGGTGGAGCGTACCCACAATCGGCTCTACGTCGAAACCCATGGCCCCGGCGATCTCGCGGTCCTGGCACGCTGCTTCGGGCTGCAGTCCGTGTCCATCGTCGAGCCCCACCCCTTCCAGACCCTCGAAGACGTGGTGGAGATCGGCTTCGAGCGCTTCGGCGAGGCCGTGCGCGACCGGCGCTTTGCCGTGCGCGCCCGCCGCGTCGGAGAAAAGGCCGGAGTTCCCTTCGGCTCCCAGGATCTGGCGCGGGCCCTCGGCGCGCGGCTCGACACGGTCGCCCGCCGCGTCGACCTCTCGGACCCCGAGTTCACCGTGTACGTCGAGCTCGAGCCCGGGCGCGCCTACTTCTTTAGCGAGACCATGAAGGCCGAGGGCGGCCTGCCCCTCGGCGTCGAAGGCCGCGCCGTGTCGCTGGTTTCGGGAGGCTTCGACTCCGCGGTGGCGAGCTGGATGCTGCTCAAGCGCGGCGTCGGCCTCGACTACGTCTTCTGCAACCTCGGCGGCCGCAGCCATCAGCTCGGCACCCTGCGCGTGATGAAGCAGGTCGCGGACCGCTGGTCCTACGGCCAGCGGCCCCACCTGCACGCCGTCGATTTCGACGACGTGGCGCGCGAGCTGCGCGAGCGCTGCGAGACCCGCTACTGGCAGATCATCCTCAAACGACTCATGCTGCGCGCCGGCGAGATGATCGCCCGGGAGCGAAGGGCACAGGCGATCGTGACCGGCGAGGCGGTGGGGCAGGTCTCCTCCCAGACCCTGCAGAACCTGTCCGTGATCTCGGAAGCGACGCCGCTCCCCATCCTGCGTCCGCTCATCGGCTTCAACAAGGACGAGATCATCGCCATCGCGCGCCACATCGGCACCGAGGAACTCTCGCGGGTGGTAGGCGAGTACTGCGCCATGGTGCCCAGCAAGCCGGCCACCAGCGCGGAGCTCGCCGTAGTGGTCGCCGAGGAGGAGCGCCTGGATCTCTCGATTCTCGAGCGCGCCGTCGCGGAGCGCAGCGTCTTCGATCTGCGCAGCCTCGACCTCGCCAAGCTCGACGAGCCCTCGCTGCAGATTCACTCGGTCCCCAACGGCGCCACCGTAATCGACCTGCGCTCGAAGCCCGCCTTCCAGGCCTGGCACTACCCCGAAGCCCTGCATCTCGACTTCGCGAACGCGCTGCGCGCCTACCCGAGCTTCGATGCAGAGGGCCACTACGTGCTCTACTGCGAGTTCGGCCTCAAGAGCGCGCACCTCGCGGAGCTCATGCGAGAGAGGGGCCTCAGCGCACATCATTTTGCCGGCGGTCTCAAAGAGCTGCTCGACCACGCGCGGGAGCGCGGGATCCCGACGCCAGAGCGCTGACACAGATCAGGTTCAGGGCGGCGTGGATTTCCCATCGGCCGCCGCCTCCCCGCCCGCGAGCGCCTCGAGAAAGCTCACGAGGTGCTCGTTGAAGAGCGCGGGCTGCTCCAGGTTGGCGACGTGGCCCGCCCCCGGGAGCAGCTCGAGACGCGCCCGCGGGAGCCTGGAGGCCATCACCTCGGCAGCGCGCAAGAAAGGCTCGTCCTCCTCCCCGACCAGCACCAGGGCGGGCGCTTCGATGCTCGCCAGCTCGTCGATGATAGGAGGCGCGGGCCCCGCGACCCGACGCGCGAAGGTCGCGACGCTGCGCGGGGACTGGCGCTCGATGGCGGCCGCGGCGGCCCGGGCCCCGGGCAACTCGGGGCGCCGGCCCACGCAGGTCGCGCCCGCCTTCCCGCCCACGAAGGCCGCGAAGCCGCGCTCCTCGATGTAGCGCGCCGTGCGCTCGGTGCGCTCCATCCAGCGGGCGGCCGCTTCGGGCTTCTTGAAGCCGGGACCGCTGCCGAGCAGCACCAGGGCTCGAGTCCGCTCGGCGAAGCGCGCCGCGAAGTGAAGGGACGCGAGCCCGCCGAAGGAGTGCCCGACCAGGACCGCCGCCGCTCCGGGTGCCGCCCAGTCGAGAACCGTGCCGAAGTCGGCCACCACCTGCTCCATCGAGTAGGCGTCGGGGCTCTGGGGCCGCGCCGAACGCCCGTGTCCGCGGTGATCCCAGAGAATCACCCGGAAGCCCCGGCCGACCAGGGGCTCGACCTGGCCGCGCCAGTTTTCGAGGGTCGTCGAGAAGGCGCAGGAGAAGAGTACGGGAATGCCCTCGCCGTGAGTCTCCGCGTAGAGCTCGACTCCGTCGCTCGCGGTCAGCAGCGCCATCCGCGTTCTCCTGCTAGTGAATCTCGACGATCACGGGGGGAATCAAGAGCGGGGCGTCCAAGGGGAGCTCGGCGAGCCAGGACTCGAGCTGCCAGAGGATCTTTGGCAGGGGGAGCACGCGGCGGGCCGCCAGGAGCTCGCGGGCGGAAAGATCGGAGAACGCGGACGCGTCGCCGCGCAGCAGCTCGGCGATCTGCTCGCTGAGGCCCCCCGTCCGTGGATAGGGGATCAGGAGCACGTCGGCATCCTCGTCGTGGCCCAACTCGCGATTGAGCCACGACACCGCGGTGTGGAGGCCGCCGAGCTCGTCGACGAGCCCCGCCTGATGGGCTTGTTCGCCGGTCCACACCCGGCCCTGGCCAACCGCGTCCACCTCGATGCGTTCGAGCCCCCGCCCCTCGGCAACCCGCCCGACGAAGAGATCGTAGATGTCGAGGGTGAGCGCGCGCATGCGTTCGCGCGACCCCTCGGACTGCACGCCGCTGCTCAGCAGAAAGTCTGCGTGCTTGCCCCGCTGCAGGGTCTCGACCTCGATACCGAGCTTGTCGAAGAGGCCGCCGAAGACGGGACGCAGGGCAAACACGCCGATGGAGCCCGTGAGGGTGCCGGGAGAAGACACGATTGCGTCGGCACCGACCGCCGCGTAGTAGCCCGCCGAGGCGGCGACGTCCGAGAAGGACGCGACGACGGGCTTCGCCCCTTCGGCCCGAATGTGCTGCAGGGCGCTCCAGATCACCTCCGGGGCGAAGGATGTGCCGCCCGGGCTGTCGATGCGGAACACGATCCCGTCGATCTCCGGATCCTTGGCGGCGTCGAGCAGCGCCTGGCTGACGGTCTCGGAGGCGAAGACCGGCTCGCCGCGCAAGGAACGTCTCCCCTTGCCCGCGACCACGGTGCCGCTCCCATAGACGAGGGCGAAGTGGGCAACCGGCTCGAAGCCCAGGTCGCCGGGCGACACCTCCGCGTAGACCTCCGGAGTTACCACCGGCGCCTCGAAGGCGGCGAGCTCGCGCAGGTGTCGCACACCGTCGATGAAGTCGTGGGCGACCAGCTGCGCGGGAAGAACCGGGCCCTCGTCGATGACGGCGTCGACCGTCGCGGGGGTGAGACCGCGCCCCTGGGCGATGGCGGTCCTGAAACGCCGGTCCATGTCGTCGAGGAGGGAGTTGGCCATCTCCCGCGAGGCTTCGGACATCCCGGTGCCCGCAATGGTCTCGACGGCGCTCTTGTACTTGCCCGCCCGCGAGACCTCGATCTCCAATCCGAGCTTCTCCCAGACGCCGCCGAGGAAGATGTACTCGGCCGCGAGGCCCACGACGGGGATCGCGGCGCCGGGCAGGACGTAGATCTCGTCGGCCGCCGTCGCGACATAGTACTCGCGGCTCGCGTTGAAGGAGGCCAGCTCGAGGTAGGCCACGGTCTTGCGGCCAGCGGCGCGCAGCCGCCCGATGGCGGCCCGCAGCTCGTCCGCCTTGCCCCAGCCGATGTCGAGGGATCGGATGCGCAGCACCACGGTCGCGATGCGATCGTCGCGCTCCGCCAACGCCAGGGTGGAGAGCAGGCCCACGAAGGGCCGCTCGGTGTCACCGAGGACACGGGAGATCAGGGGCTGCGCCGGCGCCTCCACGTAGCGCCCCGAGAGCTCCACCAGCAGGGTGCTGCCCGGCTCGATGTCCGGCCCCCCGGAGCCAAAAAAGGTCCGCCACCCCGCGAAGGCCAGCGCGGCCGCGAGGGGAATCACGATAAAGGGCAAGATCCGCTTCATCCCTCTCCTCCTGGACACAGGCTACCACGCGTGGCGAGGCTGCGATCGCAGCGAGGAATAGCGTAGAGGAGCGGGGCTACTCGAAGGGCGTCTCGAAGGCGCTCGCGAGCTGGGTCGTGACGTCCCTGGTGGTGATGATGCCCTCGCCCTCCTCGCGCGGCGGCTTGCCCCCGCCGCTGGTGAGGGAGAGGTCCACGTCGGGCGACTCGGCGCGCAGGGCCGCGGCGCTGCACTTCTCCTTGGGGCGGTGGGCGAAAGGATCGAAGCGGAAGTCCCGAATCGCGTTCTCGTGGGTCATCTTGTTGATGTCCTCGTCGGAGACGCCATCGAGGCTCTGCCACAGGATCTCGGGAGAGCGCGGCCAGGTGGTGTCCGAGTGGGGGTAGTCGCACTCCCAGGTGATGCAGTCGATTCCGATCTCGCGGCGCAGCTTCACCCCCACCGGGTCGTCGATGAAGCAGGTGATGATATTGCGGCGGAAGACGTCGCTGGGCTTGAGGTCCCCGAAGCTCTGCCCCGTCCAGCGGTGGTGGTGCTCGTACACGTAGTCGCAGCGCTCGAGGAAGTAGGGGATCCAGCCGATCCCGCCCTCGGAGAGGGCGAACTTCATGTTCGGGTAGCGGCGCAGGATGCTCGACCACATCAGGTCCGCCGCACAGCTCACGAGGCTGATGGGCGAGACCGTGATCATCACGTCGACGGGCGCCTCCAGGGAGGTGAACGCCATCCCCTTCGCGGAGCCGATGTGAATCGCGATCGTGGTGCCCTCGTCCGAGCACGCCTCCCACACCGGATCCCAGTGCTCGTTGTGGAGACTGGGAAGCCCGAGCTGGCCGGGATCTTCGGTGAAGCTCACCGTGTGGCAGCCCTTCTTTGCGACCCGGCGCACCTCGTCGGCCATGAGCTTCGGGTCCCAGATGGGGGGGATCATCAGGGGAATGAAACGACCCGGGTAGGCGCCGCACCACTCGTCGATGTGCCAGTCGTTGTAGGCCCGGCACATCGCCAGGGCGAGCTCCTTGTCCTTGGTGCGATGCCACAGGGCGCCGCAAAAAGAGGGGAAGGAGGGAAAGCAGAGGGAGCCCAGCATGCCGTTCGCGTTCATGTCGCGAACGCGCTCGTGGATGTCGTAGGCGCCGGCGCGCATCTGCTCGTAGGAGGTGGGCTCGACCCCGTACTCTTCGGGCACCCGACCCACCACGGCGTTGAGCCCGATGTTGGGCAGCTGGGCTCCTTCGAAGACCCACACCTCGCTGCCGCCCTTCTTCCGCTTCACCTTGGGAGCCCGGTCCTTGTACTTCGCCGGCACGTGCTGGTCGAACATGTCGGGGGGCTCGACGACGTGGTCGTCCACGCTCACGAGGATGAGATCGTCTGAGGTCATCGGGGCTTGGCTCCTTGTGTGCCGGTTGCGCCGCTGGGCGCCGCAATCTGACGAACCGTCAGATAATCGTACAGAGGAGTGCCCGCTCTGTCTAGGGGAAGGGATCGAAGCGAGACTTGCCCCGCGGGAAGCCGCGGCCGGTGCTTTCAAGTCGATGGTCGAATGATCCGATAGGGCGCGAATGACGAGTGGCGAAGCCGCGCATCCCGGTCAGCAGGCCCCCACGACGCGGCTCTGGCAGCGACTGATCGTCTGGGGGCTGACCTGCCGCGTGACCGCGGCCCTGCTGCTGCCCGTCGCCTACCACAACGACATCATGATCTACTGCCTCCAGGCGGCTCGCATGACGGGGCTGCTCGAGGCCGGCTACTTCGAGAGCTTCTTTCCACCCGGCTATCCCGCCTTTCTGGCCCTGTGTCGGCTCGTGGGCGGCGATCATGCCTTCGTGGTCGCGGTCCTGATCCAGCAGCTCCTCTGCGTCCTCTCGGTCTCGCTGATCGTGCACCGTCTCGGCCTGCTCGAGCGAGTGGGCAGACGCGGCCAGCTCTTCCTCTTCTTCGTCATGGCCGATCCCGTCAGCCTGACCGCCGCCCAGCAGCTCTCCCCCGAGATCTTGATTTCGACTCTCGTCGTCGGCGTCTGGTACCTCGCGAGTCGCTCGCCGGGCGCCCGGGCGCCGATTCGAAACGGCATCGGGATCGGACTCATGATGGGCTGGGGAATCGCGATCAAGACGGTGGTCTTCGTCTTCGTCCCGCTGGTGCTCCTGGCCTGCTTCCGCCCATTTGGCGCCGGGGCCCTGCGACGGGGCTGGCGCGAGGCCAGCGCGGCCGCACTGCTGATCGTCGCCATTCCGGCCGGCTTCGTCGCCATGAATGCGCGCCTCATGGGCCAGGCGACCCTCACGGACCGAACCTGGCAGCACGTCTACAACCGGGTCGTGGCAGCAGATCAGTCCTTCGCGAGCGAGGGAGCGGTCTCCCGGCAGCTTCTCGCCTACTTCGACGGGGATCGCAGTCGCGTAACAACCACCCACCCCACGATCGTGCGCACCCTCAAAGACGCGGGGCTGCGCTTCCCGGAGATCACGGCCCTGCTCGAGGGAGCCGTCATCGAGGCTCTGCGAGAGAGGCCGATGCACTTCGTCGTCCGCTCTCTCTACGTCCCCTTCCTGGACTGGCACCGCGCCCCGAAGCTGCCGAGCGGAGGGAACGCGAGCTATCCCCACTACCCCGATCTCTTCTCGCCCGCGCGGCCCCAGGACACGGCCTTTCTCATCACCTCACCGGGATGGAACGATTTCGTGAAGGGTGCGATCCGCCTGCTGCGCGGCGCACTGAAGCACCTGCACCTGAGCGCGCTGCTCTCCGCGCTGGCGCTCGTCGCGATACCGCTCTCCGCGCGCAGGCGGGATTTCGACCTCTTCTGGCTGTCCGCGGCGAGCTTCTGCCTGGTCGCCCTGCACTCTCTCGGGGAGACCTTCATCGGCCGCTATCTCCTGCTCGCCTATCCCGCCATCTGGTTCTCGGCTCGCTACGCCGCACTCGAACTGATGGATGCAAGGGAGAGCTGGCGCCTCGGACTCGGCGGCTACGCGACCTGGCGGCGATGCGCCATGGACACGAGGGCGAGCAACGCCGCTACGCCGAGCGACTTGCCTGCCGGCTCCGGCACCAGAACGAGGTAGTCCTCGACCTCGCCAGTGAGCGCATGTCCCTGTGGGCCGAGTCCACCCGCACTACTGCAACGAAAGCGCGCATAGGTGTTCCCCAGCGCCGCCGATGCGGGAATGCTGAAGTCCAGCGAGTTGACTCCGGCCGCCAGGGGCTCGCTGGTGAAGATCTGCTCGCCGGCGTCCTCCCAGGAACCGTTGGCGTCGAAGTCGATCCAGGCGTCGAGAAGCGTGGCTCCGCTCGCCGTGACGTCGACCAACGCGACCTCGCCCTGCAGCAGCTCCGAGGCGAAGACGACGCCGTCCTCGTCGTCGAACGCGTCCAGATCGTCGCCGTCCGCCTCCAGTGACGAGAAGCCGTCGAGCTCGTCATCGACCTGCGCGCCCAGGTATGCACCACCGGTCGTGATGTCATGACTGGCTCCGTCACTGGCCAGCAACGACGGGTAGGTGGGATCCGGCGCGTCTCCAAAGTCCAGCGCGGGAGGCAGGGAGGCAAAGGAGGTCGAGCTGGCGAGAAGCGAGACGACGACCAGGACGCTGCGATCCATTGATTCACGGTAGCACGGGAAGCGGCCGGAGCCAGAACGCGGCGCCGGCAAAGGGGTGACGAACGGGAGGGAAGGCCGTTCCGGGCCGGTCAGTCGGCGAGGCGGAGCAGCCCGCGGAGCTCCTCGTCGTCGAGCGGGAAGTGCTCTCGGGCAATCAGCAGCATGCTCTGCGTGACGTACTCCCGTGAGAGCAGCAGTTGCTCCATGGGACGCGCGTCGCTGATCACGAGCTCGTCCTCGACCCGCTGCGCCCGGGGCTCGAGGAGCTTCACGCCGCTGCCGGAGCGGGTGGCCCAGAACTCGATCAGCAGTTGGCGGCGGCGGTCGCCCTGCTTCGCACTCGCGGCCTCCCGCACTTGCTCACCTGCGCGATCGAGCGCCGCGACATAGGTCAGGGAATCCGCGTGCCCCGGTCGGGAGGCGGGCCAGTTCGCGGCCTCCTTCTCGCGAATGCGGGCGACCACCTTGCGGAGCACCTTGCTGTAGAGAAGCGTCTGGACGGCACGCGCCTCGCCGCGCGCCACCAGCCTGACCTCTCCGTGAGAACGGCCGCGCGATCGAATTTCGGCGCGTCTCAGGATCTCGTCGCGAGGGCGCTCCGCTACGGCCTCCAACTCCGCCGGCTGCTGGGCGCTCGCCACGGTCGCGGCCATCAGGGCCCCGGGAGCGAGGGCCAGGACGTGGACGAGCAGCAGTGTCAGCCGACTGCGGGCTCTCATCGGGCGCGCCCCGGCGTGAAGCGGTCCCACAGCACCAGGCTGGCAGGCAGAACCAGCAGGTCGCAGAGCAGGGCGCTGATCATCGTGACCCCGGTGAGAAGGGAGAAGTAGATGGTAGGGAGGAAGCTCCCGAGAGCGCCAACCCAGAAGCCGACCACCAGCACGAGCGACGAGATCACCAGGGCTCGGCCGATCCCCGTCGTCGTCGCGACCACGCTGGCGCTGCACGAGCGGGAGGGGTTTCGCGCGCACTCTCTCCGGTAGCGCGTGAGATAGTGGATCGTGTCGTCTACCGCGATCCCGATCACCACCGACGCGATCATCGTGGTCCCGGTGCTGAGGTCGATCCCGAGATAGGCCATGAGGCCCGCGGTCCAGATCAGGGGAACCACGTTGGGGAAGATCGACAGGACGAGAACCCGGGGCGAGCGGAAGATGAGACCGATGGTGAGGATGACGAGGCCGAGCGCGAGGGAGAAGCTCTCCACCTGATTGCGAACGATGCGATTGGAGTCCCGCGCCATCTGGTGGAACGCGCCCGTGACCTCGATCGCGTAGTCGACCCCGAAGATCTCCCGCGCCTCGCCCATGAGCCGATCTTCGAGCTCGGCCGCGGCCGCGGAGCCGATGGAGTGGATCTGCACCCGCACGCGGGTGTGCGCGAAGCCGGAATCCATCACCCGGCGGATCAGGTCCGCGTCACCGGCCGCCTCGAGGAGATCCAAGCTGTAGAGGATCTCCTCCTCGTCCCGCGGAATCGACCACCCGCGACCTGCCGATTCCGCTCGGTGAATCGCGCTCAGTAGATCCAGAACGCTCTGGGCCGAGCTGACCTCCTCATGGGCGAGCAGGGCAGCGCGGAAGGTCTCGAGTCGACGGATCGTATCGGCGGAGCTCAGCACCTCGCCGTCGTCGCGCGAGAGCATGATTTCGAGGGTGTTGATTCCGCTCAGGTTCTCGTCGACGAAGAGGGAGTCCTGGCGCAGCAGCGAGCTGGGCTTCAGGAAGCCGACGAGATCCGTGTTGTTCTGGATCCGCGGGATGCCCGCGACCGCGACGGCCGTGACGGCGAACGCAATGCAGATGATCGCGACAGGATGGCGGGTCGAGAGACCCGCCGCGCCCTCGAGCAGCACACTCAGGCGCTCCCTTTCTTCGCTACCCCGCGCGGGCACCTCCCTCGTGGATGACGGCAGGAGACTCAGCCCGATGGGGACGAGAACGAAGCTCATGAGCAGCGAGATCATGACTCCCAGCGCGGAGAAGAGGCCGAAGACCCGAACCGCCGGCGTATCGCTCAAGGTCAGGGACAGCATCCCCATCGCGGTCGTGATGGAGGTAAGCGAGCACGGGAAGCGCAGCTCGCGCAGCGTGGCGGCGATCGCTCGCTCGCCGAGCTCGGCGCGCCGCCGTCGCCAGTGCTCGTAGAGATGCACGCTCGTGCTCACGGAGAGGATCATGAGCACGGGCGGCAGCAAGGAGGTGATGGGGTTGAGGGAGTGGCCGCTCACGCCATAGAGGCCGAGGGTCCACAGAACCGACACGCCGGTCACCGCCAGGGGAAGCACCACGCCCGCAACCTGGCGGAACGAGAGCGCGAGCATGAAAGCGAGCGCGATGACGGCCGCGGGGATCAGGACGACCTGGTCTCGCCCGAGCAACCGGGTGACCTCGTACTTCTGCGCGTCGATCCCGGTCAGGTGGAGCCGGGTGCCGCTTCGCTCGGGTGCCAGCTCGCTCATGAGATTGCGCACATCGTTCATCATCCGCACCCGGTAGCGGTCGTCTCCGGGGCGAAGCTCGATCTCGATCACTACAGCGGCCGTGCGTCGATCCGAGGAGACCAGGAAGCCCGTGAGCTCCGGGTTGCGCTCGACCGCCGCAAGGGCCCTCCCCTCGTAGTCCGATCCTTCGGCGGGTCGCGGAAGCAACGCGCGCTCCTCGGCGCCATCGGGTCCGGGGACCAGCTCGATCGCGTTGCTCAGGCTGTAGACACGCCGCACACCATCGATCGCTTCGACGCGAGCACCCAGCGCGTCCAACAGGCGAACGCCCGCAGGAGCGAGCGGGTGAGGGTGGTTGACGGCGAGAACGAGATCTTCGTCGCTGCCGAAGATCCGCCGGAACTCGTCGTAGGTGTCGAGCTGCTCCCGGGTCTGGGTCTTCATCGACTCGTTGTCGACGTCGACGGGAACCCGCGCGGCGAAGAAGCCCAGTAGCGCGGTGATGAGCGCGACCAGGGCGAGGACGGGTCCCCTGGCGCGGGTCACGAGGACATCGATTGCAGACACGGCTTTCGGCTACCTCGCGGTGTGAGCCGACCTAGCGGCGCCTCAGTGGAGCCCGCGGCGCAAGCCGACCTCGGCTCCGCCTCAGCGGAGCCCGCGGCGTGAGCCGACCTCGGCTCCGCGTCAGCGGAGCCCGCGGTAGAACGCCCGTACGTCCTCCACGAACATCTCCGGCTGCTCGAGCGCCGCAAAATGCCCACCGCGCTCCATCTCGCTCCAGTGCGTCACCGCGTAGGAGCACTCCACCCAGCTGCGCGGGAAGCGGATGGGCTCCTTGGGGAAGATCGCGCAGCCCGTCGGCACCTCGATGCGCTGGTTGCGGATCGGCAGGTCGCCGCCGTTGAAGGTCTCGTAGTAGATGCGCGTCGAGGAGGTAATCGTGCGGGTGAACCAGTAGATCGCGATGTTGCAGAGCAGCTCGTCCTTGCTGATGACGCGCTCGATCTCGCCTTCGCAATCCATCCACGCCCGGAACTTCTCCGCCAGCCACGCGGCGAGACCCGCAGGCGAGTCGTTGAGCCCGAAGCCCAGGGTCTGGGGCCGGGTGCCCTGGATCTTCTGGTAGCCGGTCTCTTCTTTCTGCCACTGGGCGGCCTCGGCGAGGGTCGCCTTCTCGGCATCGCTCAGCTCCACGGCGTCCTCGCCCCTGGGCGGCATGGCGAGAGGCATGTTGAGGTGGATGCCGCTCAGGTGCTCGGCGTCCCGCACCGCGAGCTCGGTGGTGATCACCGCGCCCCAGTCGCCCCCCTGGGCGCCGTAGCGCGTATAGCCGAGGCGCGACATCAGCACCGCAAACGCGTCCGCGATGCGGCCCGAGGTCCAGCCCCGCTCGCGGGTGGGATCCGAGAAGCCGAAGCCCGGCAACGAGGGCACGACGACGTGAAAGGCGTCGGCCGCACTCCCGCCGTGGGACTCGGGATCGACGAGAGGGCCGATGACCTTCAGGAACTCCGCGACGCTCCCCGGCCAGCCGTGGCTGATGAGCAGCGGGTGGGCGCCCGGGTGGGGCGAACGTGCATGGATGAAGTGGATGCGCTGGCCGTCGATGGTGGTGCGGAACTGCTCGAAGGCGTTGAGGCGGGCCTCCGCGGCGCGCCAGTCGAACTCGTCGCGCCAGTAGGCGACCAGCTCCTTCGCATAAGCAAGCTCGGTCCCGAGCTCCCAGCCCGTGCCCGGGATCTGATCGGGGAAGCGGGTGGCCTCGAGGCGGCGGCGCAGGTCCGCGAGGTCTTCGTCGGGGACCGCGACGCGAAAGGGCTCGATGGAGTCCGTCACCGCTGCACCCCTCTTCGATCAGCCCGCCGCGGCCGCCCGAAACGCCTCGACGACCTCCGGCGGCGCCTGCACGAGCTCGACCAACACCCCCTCCGCGCCCATGGGCGCCTCGGCGTTGCCCTTGGGATGGATGAAGCAGACGTCATGGCCCGCGGCGCCCTTGCGGATGCCGCCCGGCGTGAAGCGCACGCCTTGTGCGATGAGCCACTCGTGGGCGGCGGCGAGGTCGTCGACCCAGAGGCCCACGTGATTGAGGGCGGGTTCGTGGACCTTCGGGCGCGAGTCGGGATCGATGGGCTGCATGAGGTCGACCTCGACCTTGAACGCGCCGGCCCCCGCCTCGACGATGTCCTCGTCGACGTTCTCCTTCTCGCTGCGGTAGGTCCCGGTGGCGGTCAGGCCCAGGGTGTCGACCCAGAAGCGGCGCAGGGCCTGCTTGTCGAGGCCCCCGACTGCGATCTGCTGGATCCCGAGGATGGAAAAGGGTCGGTCGGACACGAACATCTCCTTCGACTTCTTCTCTTTCGACTTCTTTCTCTCTGGACTTCTTCTCTCTGGATTTCGACGCTAGCGCGCTCTAATTGCGTACGCGTTCTCATTCGTCCCAGCCGCGACTGACCGCCGCCCCATTGCAGCATAACCGCCCGCCCGGGCTCGTGAAGCCCCGTCCGAGTCACTCTGCCGCGACGTCTCCCAGAAAAGAGCGGGCGAACAGATACCGCTCCGTGCTCCCCTTGCGGGTCGCCTTCGGTTTCACGGTCTTCGCCTTCTCGAAGCGCCGGCGGATCCGTCGGTCGATCACCTGGGCCTCGGGCCCTTCGAGGATCTTCAGCAGCAGGTCGCCACCGGGCTTCAGCAGCTGGGGAAGGAGCTGCTCGATGGCTTCGAGGATCCGCTCCTCGCGGGCGCGATCCGCCTCGCGGATGCCCGTCAGCTTGGGGGCCGCGTCCGAGAGCAGAAGGTTCGCGGGGCCGCCGAGCGCCTCCAGAATGCGTCCGGAAAGATCGGGAGCTTCGAGGTCGCCCACGAATGTGACCACGTTCGCGTCATCGAGAGGCGGCTCGATGGCGGCGAGGTCGACACCCACGACGCGCCCCTTCGGTCCCACCGCACGCGAAGCGACCTGCAGCCATCCGCCGGGCCAGCAGCCGAGATCCGCGACCCGCTGTCCCGGGCGCATGAAGCGGTGGGCCTTCTGGAGCTCGAGAAGCTTGTAGGCCGCGCGCGAGCGGTAGCCCTCGCGCTTGGCGCGCTGGTGGAAGTGGTCCTTGCGGTCGTAAGAGGAAACGGCGGACTGCTTTCTGGGTCTGTCGCGCCGGCGCTCGCCTACTTGCCGCCGGTGCGCGCCGTACGAATCTGCACGATGCCGTCATTGTGGCCCGGGACACCGCCTCGCACGTAGACGAGGTTCTTCTCGAGATCGACGCGCACGACCTCCAGGTTCTTCACCGTGACCCGCTCGTTGCCGAGCTGCCCCGGCATCTTCATGCCCTTGATGACGTGGCCCGGACTTGCGCCGGCTCCGATGGAGCCGCCGTGGCGGAAGGCCTCGTGGGTGCCGTGGGTGCGCTTCTTGATCGCCATGCCGTGGCGCTTCACCACGCCCCCGAAGCCACGCCCCTTCGAGGTCCCGATGGCGTCGACGAGGCTCCCCGGCTCGAAGATGCTGCAATCGATCTTCTGGCCGACCTCGTACTGCTCGGCCTCTTCGGGCTCGATGCGGCTCTCTGCAAGATAGTGCTGCGGGTCCACGCCCCCGGCCTTGGTATGGCCCAGCTCGGGCTTGCTGACCAGCTTCTCGCGACGCTCCTCGAAGCCGAGCTGCAGGGCGGTATACCCGTCCTTCTCTTTGCTCTTCTTCTGGACGACCACGTTGGGTCCCGCGGTGAGAACCGTCACGGGGATGCACTCGCCGCTGTCGGCGAATACCTTGGTCATGCCGATCTTCCGGCACATGAGCTCGATAGACACTTCTCTGTCTCCTCGGATTGGACCGCCGCAGGGGCGTTCGTCGCGAGTTGTCCGGCGCGGGAGAATCCCGGCGGAGAGGGCGGCGCAATATAGGGATGCAGTTCTCCACTGTCGACACGGAGACCTGGCCGGCTCTCCCACCCTTTTTTCCATATTGGCCCCGCGGGGGTGAGCAATCGAGCCCTTCCACCTACGCTGCGGGGATGCGGCCGCTTCTCGTACTCGCCCTCGACGGGGCCACCTTCGACGTGATTCGCCCCCTCAGCGAGGCGGGCCGGCTCCCCAATCTCGCGCGCTGGATCGAGGATGGGAGCAGCGCGCCCCTTCGCAGCACGACGCCGCCCGTCACCTTCCCCGCCTGGTCGACCTTCATGACGGGCCTCGAGCCCGGCCGCCACGGGGTCTTCGACTTCACCGAGAAGGTCCCGGGCGCCTATCGGCTGCGCTTCGTGAATGCCAGCGACCGCTACGGCAGCTCCCTCTTCGCCCGGGTGTGCGAGGCCGGGGGGCGCGTTCTGGTGCTCGGCATGCCTGCGACTTTTCCCCCCGAGCCCCTCGACGGCCTGCTGGTGTGCGGCTTCGACGCGCCGGTCTCGGCGGGAACGGAGGCGAGCTCGGCGAGCGACCCGGAGCTCTACCGCGACATCGCCGCGGAGGTGGGGCCCTGGATGCGGCCCGATCTCAACGAGGGCGCCCGCGAGAAGGGCTTCCACGAGCGCGCCGTCGGGGTGCTGCTCGACCGCATCGCGCGCAAGAAGCGCTTCGCCCTCGAGGCACTCGCACGGCTGCGCGAGCGCTGGGATGGGGAGCGGCCCGACCTCATGCTCGTGGTCTTCTCCGAGAGCGACACTGTGGGCCACCACTACTGGCGCGATCACGACCCGGGCTCTCCGCGCCACGATCCCGCCGCCAGCGCGGAGCGCCGCGGCGCAGTCGCGGCCGTCTACGAGGCTCTCGATAGCGCCTGCGGCGAGCTGCGCGAGGCCTACGGCGAGGACGCCATGTGCGTGGTGCTCTCCGATCACGGCATGGGGGGCGCCTCGAAACGCGTCGTGCACTTGAATCGCTACCTGGCCCAGTGCGGGCTACTGGCCCGTGTGCCGGCGGGGCGGGGCATCGACCTGCTCGCCCGCCGCGCCCGGGACCTCGCGCTCCGCCTGCTGCCACCTCGCGCTGCCCAGCAGATCTTCCGCCGGGCCCGCGGCGCTGCCGCGCGTCTCGAGAGCGCGGCGCGCTTCCAGGGCTTCGACTGGCGGCGCACCCTGGCCTTCTCCGAAGAGGCCAACACCCTGCCGGGTGTCTGGATCAATCTCGCTGGGCGGGAGGCCCGGGGCTGCGTGGCGCCCGGGGACTACGAGGCCGTGCGCGATCGTGTCATCGAAGCGCTGAAGGCGTGGAAGCTGCCGGGCGGGGCACCGGTAGTTGCCGGCGCCCTGCGCCGTGAAGAGGTGTTCGAGGGCCCTTTCGTCGAGCGAGCCCCCGATGTGGTGGTCGAGCTCGCACTCGACGAGGGCTACGGTCTCTCCCTGGTGGCGACTCCATGGAACGCGGGCGACGGCCGCGGGCAAGGATATGCCGGGCCGCCTGACGGCGGCGAGTCTCCGGGCTCGCTGCGCGAGCTCGCCGGCCATGAGTTCGCTGGAGGACGGGGAGTGGGGATGAACGGCACTCATCGCAGTCATGGCATCTTCGTCGCAACCGGCCAGCCCTTCACACTGGCAGACGGGGCGCTCCCTCGCCTGGTCGACATGGCCCCCACGCTGCTCGGCTCCATGGGGATCGAGTGGAGCGAGGAGCAGCGAGACGGCGCGCCCCTGCTGAAACCGCGCCGGGAGTACAGCGAGGAAGAGGACGCGCTCGTGGCCGATCGCTTGCGCGCCCTGGGTTATCTCGAATGACCCCTCGAATGACGCCTGTAACGACGCGACCCCGAGGAGCGACGCGACCGTGAGCAGCGCCCTCGACCTGCAGCCCGAGAACGCGGCGATGGGAGACACGTCGACGCGAGCCGAGCGCCGACGAGCGCAGGAGCACGATGGCGAATACAACGTGCTCGCCACCGCGCGGCCCCGGCTCTCCCTCGTCTTTCCGGTCTTCGACGAGGCTCACAATCTCGATGCCCTGCTCGGCGCAGCACAGCAGATCGCCTCAGGCCTCGAGCCCGACTTCGAGATCGTGGTGGTCGACGACGGCTCCCGCGACGGCAGCGCGAAGATCATCGACGCCTGGTGTGAAGCCGACGCCCGCATCCGCGCGGTGCGCCACGCGAGCAACACCGGCTACGGCGCCGCCCTGCGCTCGGGTCTGCGGGCGGCCCGAGGCGAGCTGGTCTTCTTCAGCGACGCCGACCTGCAGTTCGACCTCGCCGACCTCGAGCAGCTCCTCTGCCACGCGGACGATTTCGACATCGTCGCGGGCTATCGCGCGCCGCGCTCCGACCCCTGGCACCGACACCTCATCGCGTGGAGCTGGGGGGCCCTGGTGCGTTTTCTCTTCGGACTGCGTGTGCGGGACATCGATTGCGCGTTCAAGATGTTCCGGCGCGAGGTCATCGAGAGCATCCCCATCGCGTCCATCGGCGCCTTCGTGAACACCGAGATCCTCGTCCGGGCCCGGGCGTCGGGCTTTCGCATCCACCAGGTTCCGGTCAGCCACCGGCGACGGCGCCACGGGGAGCAGACCGGCGCGAAGCCCCGTGTCATCCTGCGCGCCATTCTCGAGCTCTCCACTCTCTTCCGCGAGCTGCAGCGGGCACGGCGCAAGGGCCCGGGCACCACCCCCGCGCAATGCCCCCGGCTCGTCCCGCGAGCCATCAGCGAGGCGGGGGGCAGCCGCTGCCGCGAGGGCTGAGGTCCAAGATGCGCCTGGCGATGATCGGCGCCTTTCCCTTTCCCTATCCGCAGGGGTCGCAGATCTTCCTCGCCGACCAGGCCCGCGCCCTCTGCGCCCTGGGCGCAGCTCCCGTACTCCTCACCTACGGCCGGGGTGCCGGCGCAGCCCCCGACGACCTCGAGCTGGCGCCCGGACCCCGATGGCTCTCGCCCCGGGCCATGCGCTCCGGTCCCCAGTGGAGCAAGCCCGCGGCCGATGCGGCCCTCGCCGCCGCCTATCTCGCGGAACACCGCCGGGAGTCCTTCGACCTCGCCCTTGCGCACAACGCCGAGGCCGCGGCCGTGGCCCTGGCCGCGCGGCCCTTCACCGGCGTGCCGGTGCTCTACGTCGTGCACACGATCCTGGGTTGGGAGCTCTCCGCCTACGGGCCGGAGCGCTGGCGGAGCGCCCTCGACGCCGCGGGCAGCCTGGTCGACCGCGCCATCGCGCGGCAGGCCGACGGCATCCTGGCGCTGTGCAGGGACGCCGCCGAGATCCTCGCCCCCCACTCCCGTGGACGCATCCGGGTGCTGCCGCCGGGCCTCGACCCCTCGCCGCCGCCGAGCGAAGACACGCAGCGCGAAAGCTGCGACCGCCAAGGCCTCGAGCCGGGGCGCTTCGTCCTCTATACGGGAAATCTCGACGGCTATCAGGATCTCGACCTCCTCGCCGAGGCGGCTGCAGAGCTCGATCGCCAGTCGACCGAAGGAGCGGCTCGCAGCGTGCCCATCGTGGTGGCAACTCACGACGCCAGTGGCAGCGAGAGCTGGCTCGCACGGTCGCCGAGGCTGCGCTGCATCCAGGTGCCGGACTTCGACGAAATGCGCGCCCTCACCTTCGCGGCCGGGGTGCTGGTCCTCACCCGGCGCCGGCGAGGCGGGTTCCCGGTCAAGCTACTCAACTACATGGAGGCCGGTCGACCCATCGTGGCCTTCGAGGGGATCGCGAGCGGCTTCGAGCACCGCCGCAACGCCTGGCTGCTGCGGCGCGACGCCGGAGCCCGGGACGTCGCGGACGCCCTCGTCGCCCTGCTCGACGAGCCTGCACTGGGTGAGGCGCTTGGCCACGTTGCGCGCCGCCACCTCGAGGAGCAGCACTCCTGGCCCACCCTGGCTCGCAGGACCCTCGAGTTCGCGGAGGGGCTATGCGACGGGGCGCGGGGCGTGCCGCCTCGCCTATCGATACCCCGCGAGCTGAGATAGAGTCGGTGGCAGGGCCCGGTGCCTCCCCCCCCGAGAAAGCGAGGCCGCCCGGCAGCGACGCAGCGAGCGACGCATTATTGAGGTGCACAGCATGTCCCCCGAGCACGGTGATGAGCGCAGCACGAGTCTGCGCGTCGTCGACAACGTCGATCCTGCCTCCAAGGCCGACCCCCAAACTGCCGCCAAGACGGACATCAAGCCCGATGCCAACAAGGACGAAGGAAGTCCCATGCGCTCCGCAAACGAGGCGCGCGATGCCGTGCCGAGCCCTCGCAAGCCCGAGGTCGAAGAGCCGGATCTCGCCGCGCCGGAGTACTACCTCAACCGGGAGCTCACCTGGCTGAGCTTCAACTCCCGGGTGCTCCACGAGGCCGAGGACAAGCGAACCCCGCTGCTCGAGCGCGTGAAGTTCCTCGCCATCGCGAGCAACAACCTCAACGAGTTCTTCATGAAGCGCATCGGCGGCCTCAAGCAGCAGGTGGGCGCCGGCCTGAGCGAGAGCACCGTCGATGGCCGAACGCCCCAGCAGCAGATCGACGAGTGCTACGCCGAGGTGCGTCGCTTCGGGCAGCGCAAGCAGCGCGTGTGGAAGCAGTTGATCCGCCTGTTGAATCGCAACGGCATCGAGATCACCCGCTACGCCCAGCTCGGCGAGAAGCAGCGGACCCAGCTCAAGGCCTACTACGTGGACAACATCTATCCCCTGGTTTCGCCCCAGGCGGTGGATCCCGCCCACCCCTTCCCCTTCATCTCGAATCTCTCCCTGAACCTGCTCGTCTCGCTCCCCGCGAGCAAGAAGTCCACACTTCCCCTGGTGCGAATCAAGGTACCCATCGGCTCGGGAATCCCGCGCTTCCTGCAGGTCGGCAAGGAGAGCGTCTTCGTCCCCATCGAAGACGTGATGGCGAACAACCTCGACCTCCTCTTCCCCGGGATCGAAGGCCATTCCTGCGAGGTCTTCCTCGTCACCCGCAACGCCAACACCGAGGGTGACGAGGACGAGGCCGACGATCTCCTGGGCATGATCGAATCGGAGCTGCGCGAGCGGAAGTTCGCCCCCATCGTGCGCCTGGAGGTAGGGGAGGGCATCTCGGAGAAGCACCGCGGCATGCTGGCCGCCGAGCTGGGGCTCGACGAAGAGTCGGACGTGTTCGTCGTGCCCGGTATGCTGGGGATGCACCACCTGATGCAGATCGCCTCCATCGACATCCCGACCCTTCACGACAAGCCCCATCACCCCCTCGACCATCCCGAGCTCCCCACCAACGAGAACATCTTTCATCTCATCCGACGGGACGGTCCCTTCCTGCTCCAACACCCCTACGAGTCCTTCTCGACCTCGGTGGAGCGCTTCCTGCGCGAAGCGAGCGAAGACCCCAAGGTGCAGGCGATCAAGATGACGCTCTACCGCACCTCCGAGGACTCGAAGGTGATCCGCTACCTGCTGGGCGCGGCCCGCAACGGCAAGCAGGTCGCGGTCTCGGTGGAGCTCAAGGCGCGCTTCGACGAGGAGGCCAACATCCAGTGGGCGAACAAGCTGGAAGAGGCCGGGATCCACGTCACCTACGGTGTCGTGGGACTCAAGACCCACAGCAAGGTGGTCCTCGTGCTGCGCCAGGACTACTCGGGGCTGCGCCGCTACGCCCACGTGGGCACGGGCAATTACCACGCCGGAACGGCGCGCATCTACTCCGATCTCGGCCTGCTGACCTGCGACGAGCAGATCGGCCAGGATCTCACCGAGTTCTTCAACTACCTCACCACCGGCTACAAGCCCAACCGCAGCTACAAGAAGATCCTCACCGCACCCCGGCACCTGAAGAAGAGCCTGCTCGAGAAGATCGATCGCGAGATCGAGCACCAGGCCAGCGGAACGCCGGGCTCGATCCAGATCAAGTGCAATGCCCTCGAGGACACCGAGGTGACGCGCGCCCTCTATCGGGCCTCCCAGGCCGGGGTGCAGGTCGATATGGTGGTGCGCGACAGCTGCAGGCTGCGCCCGGGACTCCCGGGCCTCTCGGAGAACGTCCGGGTCGTGAGCATCGTGGGGCGCTTCCTCGAGCACACGCGCATCTTCCACTTCCGCAACGCAGGCGACGACGAGTATTTCATCGGCTCGGCGGATTGCATGAAGCGGAACCTGGAGAGCCGAGTGGAGGTCGTGGTCCCCATCGAGACCCGCAGCCTGCGCAAGGAGCTCCAAGCCTTCCTCGACACGCAGCTGGAAGACCAGCGCAGCGCCTGGGTGATGGAGAGCAACGGCAGCTACACCCAGCGGCTCTCGGGGCGCGGACGCAAGGCCAAGGGCTCCCATCGCATCCTCATCGAGCGGGCCGAAAAGCGCCAGAAGAAGGCGGGCCGCACCCAGCTCAAGGCAACGGACGCCAAGAAGACTCCGGGCGGGAAGCAGCACCAGTAGGGCGACAGCCGAGGCGGCAGGTGGATTCGGGCGGGTGGGCCGGAGCTCAGCGGCCGACCGCCTTCCCCCCGCGGCCCGCAATGGCAAGGAGGATGTCGCGCGCCTCCTCGGCCATGTCGAGCAGGATCTCTCCGGTCCCCCGGGTGTCGCGCACGAAGGCGACCCCCTGGCCCACGGCCTCCGTCATGAGGTCGGCCCGGCGGTGGTCGTTGGCGGCCTGCAGGTACTCGGCACTGAGCAGCATCTGGTAGGGGGTCGCGAGCAGGGGCGGCGCACCGGGCTCGTCCCACTCCTCGGTCCACGGACAGCGCAGGATGCGCATGGTCTTGCCCGAGATGCACGCCGTGCGCGTGGTGTCGTCCCCGGTCGCTGCGAGGATCCGCTGCTTCACCAGCGGGTCCACGTCCGACTCCTGGGACGCGAGCCAGACCGTCCCCGGCCATACCCCCGCAGCCCCGAGGCAGAGCGCGGCGGCGAGGTGGCGCCCGCTCGTCACTCCGCCGGCCGCGATGACCGGGGTGTCTCCCGCAATGTCGACCACGGCCGGAACGATGGAGAAGGTCCCCATGGCGCCGGTGTGGCCGGCCGCGTCGTAGCCCTGGGCCACCACGGCGTCGACCCCGCGCTCGAGCTGCAGCGCGGCCTGACGCGGCTGGCCGATCAGGCCCCAGACCATGAGCCCACGCTCGTGGGCGGCGTCCATGAGGAAGTCCGGGCTCCCGAGGCCGGTCGCGATCACGGGCACGCGCTCTTCGAGGAGCAGGTCGATCTGGGCGCGCCCCATCTCCTGGGTGAGGCCGCCCCACTGGTGGAGCGCGACGGTGCCCTTGGGCTCGGGAACCTGGTATTTGTCCTTGATGCGCTGGGCGAAGTCGCTGTGGCGGGCGGGGATCTCGGCGATGAACTCCTGGGGGCTCTTCGTCGGAGGCGCAGACTTGGGAAGCACGAGGTCGATTCCGAAGGGCTTGTCGCCGAGGCGCTCGCGTAGCCAGCGCAGGTCGTCCTCGAGCTCCTCGATGGTCTTCATGGCCTCGCCCAGGACCGCGAAGCCCCCCGCCCGAATCGCCGCCACCGCGACCTCGCGACAGTGGGTGAAGGCGACGATCGGGTAGTCGACGCCGAGCATCTCACAGAGTCGGGTGTGGAGCGGATCTCCCGCCATGGGGCGCGCTCTCCCAGTCGCGTCTAACGAGTCTTCGCGGGTGCTCTCGTGAGCCCCGGCAAGCCGTCGATACTCTCTGCGTTGGTACGGAAGCGCCGCTCCATGAGGGCTTCCTGGCCCAGCTTGGCGTTGTGATTCGCCAGCCGGTCGCGATCCCCCTGATACTCGTACAAGGGAACCCCGAAGCCACAGGAATCCTGCACTCGGGTGACCTCGACTTCGATGATGCCGCGCACCGGCACCTCGACGCCGGGAAAGTTCTCGCGCAGGGCGTCGAACTCCGGCATGCCGTGGGCATGGCTGCGGCCCGCGCCGTAGAGGCGCAGGATCAGGGGATTGCCCTCGAAGGCGCAGAACATGAGACAGATGCGGCCGTTCTCGTTCAGGTGGGCGTGGGTCTCGATCCCGCTGCCACCGAGGTCGATGTACGCGACCCGGCGCGGCCCGAGGATCGCAAAGGCCTCGTAGCCCTTGGGCGAGAGGTTCACGTGGCCGTCCGCTGCGAGGGGCGCCGTCGCGACGAAGAACATCCGCTGAGCGCGGATGAAGGCTGTTTGCTTGACGCCGATCTCGTCGTACACCTTCATGCCTGCCCCTGACCTCCATCTCGAGTTTCATCCTCGACCTCGCGATCGAAGTCCCCCTCCACCGCCTCCGCGAGGCGGCCCTCCGCGGCCCCGGCAAAGCGGTACTTCTCCTTCCACGTAGCCAGCATGGCTTCGACGGGGGGATCGTCGAACTCGCCACGCTCGTTCACATATTCCATGTGTTGCTGCCCCTCGCGGTCGAAGGGGTGGTAGAGGGAGTCGTGGCGGCCGTCGAAATCGAGAGGCAGCAGCCCGAACTTCTCACACAGCTCGATGTTGAAGGCGGGCGTCGCCTTCACCCAGCGCCCTTCGAGGTGCAGCACCGCGTAGCCGTGCCAGTAGAAGACATCGGTCCCCATGATGGCCCGTAGGCGTGCGGTCGAGAGATGGTTGCGCACGTCCGCGAAGCCCAGGCGCGCGGGGATCCCGGCGCCGCGGCAGCAGGCAGCGAGCAGCACCGCCTTCCCCACGCACCAGCTTCGCCCCGCCTCGAGCACCGCGGAGGCGCGCAGGGTTTCGCGCGTGACCCCCGAGGTGTAGGGGTCGTAGCGGATACCGTCCCGCACCGCGTAGTAGAGCCGCACCGCCCGCTCGATCGCGCCCGCCGCCGGGTCGTGGTGCTCGCGCGTGAAGGCGGCGACCTCGGAGTGGCTCCAGTCGAGCATCGGGGACGCGGCCAGCTGCGCTTCGAAGCGCTCACTCATGGTTGCCACTCGCTCCTTTCGCGGGGCCCGTCAGGGTCGGCCGCATCGCCGCAGCAACGTGACCCGCCCCCGCGCGCCCCTTCCAGTGGGCCCCGCGGCCCGCGCGGTGGCGGCGAGCCGAATCGAGGGTCATGAGAAGATAGAGGGTGCCGGAAAGCGGGAGCAGAAAGGCGTACAGGGGCGAGAGCCCGTAATCGCGCAGGGTCGGGAGATAGGTCCAGGCCATCAAGAGCCAGGTCGCCAGCGCCAGGCTGGATGCGAGAGGGTCGCCGTGGAGAGGACACGCGATGGCGAGGAGCGGCGGCACGAGGTAGAGGAGCGCGAGACCCAGCACCGTGCCCGCGAGCAGGAGAGGTGAATAGCGGAGCTGCGTGTAGGCGCTTCGGGCCACCATGTCCCAGATGTCCGCCAGCCCCCGATAGGGTCGGAAGCTGTGCTCCGTGGCGCCCAGCCCCACCCAAACGCGGCCACGCGGCGAACACGTCGTGTTCGCTGGGCTCTCGCGGCGATCGCCGCTCGGCTGCTTGAGCGCCTTGCCGAGCGCGCAGTCGTCGATGATTGCATCGCGAATCGCCTCGATGCCCCCGGCCGCTTCGAGGGCCTCTCGGCGCACCAGCATGCAGCCTCCCGCCGCACCCGCCGTGCGGCTCGCGGGATCGTTGATGCGCGCAAAGGGGTAGAGCTTCTGAAAGAAGTACACGAAGGCGGGGATCAGCAGGCGCTCCCAGGCGCTGCGGCAGTGGAGCCGGACCATGAGAGAGACGAGGTCGAAGCCCTCGTTCTCCGCCTTGCACACCAGGCGGCGCAGGCTGCCACGGTCGTGCTCGACGTCCGCGTCGGTGAGGAGCAGAAGGCTCGCCTCGGGGAAGCGCTCGGCCGCCGCCTCAACACCCGTGTGCACCGCCCACATCTTTCCCACCCAGCCCTCGGGCATGTCGAGGCTGCGCAGGACTTCGAGTCGCTCGCCGTGGGGATGCCGGGCCGCGAGCTCACGCGCGATTTCCGCGGTGGCGTCCTCGCTCTGGTCGTCGACCAGGAGCAGCGCGAAGGCGCCGGGGTAGTCCTGGCCGAGCAGGGAGCGGAGCGCGCGCTCGATTCCCTCGGCCTCGTTGCGAGCCGGCACGACGGCCACCACACCCGGCCAGTCCGCCGCGCTGCGCGGCAACGAATCCGCGTAGCCGTCCATGCGCTGGTCCGCACGCCAGAAGCCGCCGTGCAGGAACGCGAGATAGAGCCAGGCGAGCAGAGAGACGCCGGCGATGATGCTGAGGGGGGAATCCAAGGCAGCTCCGCTGGGGTGCGCGGTCCATGCTAGCAGGCGGAGAAAGACGAGGAGACGAGGCCAGGGAGGCGCGGGGGGTCTTCAGTGAACCGGGCCCTGACTCCCTGGCGCCTGGGCGTCGCGCATGGCGAGCTGGAAGCGAACGAGCTCGCGCAGCAGCTCGAAGCGCTGCTTCACGTCGACGGCCTCCAGCAGCTGCTGCCGCTCGACGACGTCGAAGCGCAGGGTCTGGCCGAGCAGGTTCGCCAGTCTCGCGTCGTCGACCTGTGCGAAGCTCTCCGGCTCCAGGCGACGGACCTCGTCGGGTGCTCGCAACGCGACGAGCTCGCGCAGGGCGATGAAGAGGTCGTCGCGCCGGGCCTCGACGGCAGCGCGATCCTCGGCGGGATAGCGATCGGGCAGCTCCTCGACGAGGGCGCGCCGATAGAGCTTCCCCGACTCCGGACGCTCCTCGATCACGCGGAAGCGACGCGTCGCCTCGAGGACGATGTCCCAGGTGGAGTCGGGCCGCTGCTGCGCCTCGGCGATGCGTCCCTCACAGCCGACCCCGAAGAGGGGAGGATCGCCCCGCATGGCGCCTGCGTGGTCGGGCGGCACCGCGATCATCCCGATGAGGCGCTCGGCAGCGAGCGCATCGTCGATCATCTCCCGGTAGCGCGGCTCGAAGATGTAGAGAGGAACGCGGGTCGCGGGGAAGAGCACGACGTTCGCGAGGGGAAAGAGCGCAATGACGTCTTCGGGATCGTGCATGCCGTGCGAATATTCCTTTGAAGGTCCATCGCCCGCAGACAGGCGCTGATCACCCGGCACAAGGTAGAAGGTGCACGCCCCGGCTGCATCTCGGCCCTGCTCACGCGCGCGGCGGGATCCGCCGGATCGCGACCCGATCTTGACGATTCCGGCGCCGCCCGCGAGAATCCGTCTGCAAGATGGATCGCCGCGCCGCCCGGGAGCTCCTCACCCGCCTCGAGCGGGATGCCAGACGCATCTGCGCTCGCTTCGATCTGCGCTACCGCGTCCTCGAGGCCGAACGCGCCAACGTAAAGGCGCGCTACGGGATCTGCTACTCGGACGGCACCATCAAGATTCGACTGCGCCACGCGACGACGGGCCAGCCCCTCAAGTACTCGAGCCTCGTCAGTACCCTGTGCCACGAGCTCGCCCACCTGCGCCACTTCAACCACGGCCCCCGCTTCCAGGACTTCTACGCCCGCCTGCTCGCCTGGTCCCGGCGCGAGGGCATCTACCGGCCCGGGCCCGAGCACCGCCTCGCGACGGGCAAGGATATGCCGGGCCGCTTGCCCGCGACGGCCTGGCTCCCCCTGGCCCCCAGCGCGCAGGCGCCAGCGCCACCGGCCCCACCAGGGCCGCCCGCGACCACCGGCCCCCAGCAGCTCGACCTCTTCTCCTGAGCCGCCCGCCGGGATTTGCCCCGGCCGTTGATGGCGCCGACCGCCCGGCATACCGTTCGATGTCGGGAGTCGTCCGGGCGTCGATGGCGTCGAACGGGCGTATATTGGGCGTCGATAGAATCGAGCCGCTCGAACGCTGTGCCGGAGGTTAGCCATGCACGAGGTCATGAAGGGCATCCGCGTGCTCGAGGTCGCGCAGTACACCTTCGTTCCGTCCGCGGGCGCGGTCCTCGCGGACTGGGGCGCCGAGGTGCTCAAGATCGAGCACCCCGAGAAGGGAGACGGCCAGCGCGGCCTGCTGCAGGTCGGGGGACAGGACAACCTGGCCGCGATCAACTTCCTCATGGAGCACTCCAACCGGGGCAAGCGCAGCCTGGGCATCGACATCAGCCGGGACGAAGGCAGAGAGATCCTCTACCAGATCGCCCGCTCGGCGGACGTCTTCCTCACCAGCTTCCTGCCCGGGGCGCGCCAGCGTCTGCAGATCGACGTCGAGCACATCCGCGCCGTCAATCCCGAGATCATCTACGCGCGCGGAACCGCCCACGGCACCCGCGGCCCGGAGCGCGACAAGGGGGGCTACGACTCCACCGACTTCTGGGCGCGGGGCGGCAGCGGGATGGGGGGACGAGGCCCGTCCGACATGCCCGCCATGCCGCCGGGGCCCGCTTACGGCGACTCCATGGGGGGCATGACGATCGCGGGCGGCATCGCGGCCGCGCTCTTCGCCCGGGAGCGCAGCGGCGAGCCCAGCGTCGTGGACATCTCCCTGCTCGGCACCGGTCTCTGGGCCATGGGAGCCGGCCTCACCGGCTCGATGCTTGCGTCCGCGGGGGGCGAAGGAGAGGGGGGAGGAGGGCGCGGAGGCAGCACCCCGACGGCCGGCGCGGCCTTCATGAACCCCCTGGTGGGCATCTATCGTGCCAAGGGCGGCGGCTCGCTCATGCTCACCATGCTCCAGGGACACCACTACTGGGCCGACACCTGCGAGCATCTGGGCCGGCCCGATCTCGCTGCGGATCCGCGCTTCGCGACCCCGGAGCTCTTCTCGGAGAACGCCGCCGAGGTGCGCGAAATCCTGCAGGACATCTTCGAGACCGCGACCCTCGAACAGTGGCGCGACCGCCTCACCACCATGAAGGGGCAGTGGGGCCCCTTCCAGACCGCTGACCAGATCCCCAGCGACCCCCAGGTGATCGAGAACGGACACATCCAAGAGGTCGACGCCGGCGACGGCCGCAGCTTCCGGCTGGTCGCCAATCCCGTGCAGTTCGACGAGCAGCCGCCCGAGCTGCACAAAGGCCCCGAGCACGCCCAGCACACCGAAGAAGTGCTCCTCGAGCTCGGCCTCGACTGGGAGCGCATCGCGGAGCTCAAGCGGAGCGGCACCATCAACTGAGTCGGGCACCAATGGGAGCGCGTCTTGCGGCCTTCCGCGCACGCGCGACGCGAAAGGTCGACGTGAGTTCCAGCCCCGGACCCTCGATGAAGGAAGTGGCAAGGCGCGTCGAGCGGCGCTCGGCGCCCCTGCGCGTCACGGGCCTGCGCGGCGGAGCCCGGGCTGTGCTCGCGGCCGAGCTGGTGCGCGCCCAGGGCGAGAGCCCCATCCTCTTTCTGACCGCCACCTCCCACGCCTCCGACGCCCTGATGGAGGATCTGCGCACGGGGCTCGGCGAGGGTGAAGATTCACCGCGCATCCGCGGCTTCCCCGCCTACGACTCGCTCCCCTACGAGCGCTTCTCCCCCCAGCCCTTCGTCGTCGCCCAACGGATGGAGATTCTCTACCGCTGGCTCGCGGCGGCGGGTGGCCTGCCTGCTCCCGTGGTGGTCGCGCCGTGGACCGCCCTCGCCCTGCGCGTACCCTCCCGCGATCTGTTGCGCGGCCGCTGTGTGCACCTGGAAGTGGGACAGTGGCTCGATCGCGACGCCCTCGTCGAGACCCTGGTGTCCGCGGGCTACGCGCGCATGTCCCTGGTGGAGGAGCCGGGCGAGCTCGCGGTGCGGGGCCACATCCTCGACCTCTATCCCCCCCAGTGCCCGCGCCCGCTGCGCATCGAGCTCTTCGGCGACGAGATCGAGTCCATTCGTGAGTTCGACGCGGCCAGCCAGCGCTCCCAGGAGAAGCTCGGCAATGCGGTCGCGGTACCGCCGCGCGAGCTCCTCTTCGACCGCGACCACGTGATCGCGCACAGCGAGGCGATCCGCGAGCTCGCCCTCGAGCACGACACCCCGGACTCCGAGGTCGACGAGCTCATCGACGCCCTGCTGCGCGGTCACATCCCGCCCGGCGCAGAGGCCATCACGCCGATCCTGCAGCCCTCCCAGGAAAGCGTCGTCGACTATCTACCCGCCGACACGCTGATCGTCGCCGACGACCCTCAGGCCGGGCACGAGCGGCTGGTCCACTACGTCGAAGAGGCCCGGGAGAACCACCACTCCGCCGCCGATGCACACCGAATCGTGTCGCCTTCGGATAAGCTCCTCGTCGACCTCGACTCCCTCGAGCAGGCGCTGGCCGCGCGACGCCCGGTGAGCCTCGAGCGCTTCGACATCGAGGAGCCAGGCGAGCAGGACGAGCGCCTGCGTGTCGAGTGCCGGGCCCACGACCCGCTGCGCCGGGAGCTGGCTCGCTCCCGTACCCACGAGCACGCCCTCACACCCCTGGCCGACCGGCTCGCGCTGTGGCTGGGGGATCGCTGGCGCACGGTGGTGACCTGCGCCGCCTTGTCGGGTGCGGAGCGCATGCGCGCGCTGCTCGGCGACTACGGCCTCGAGCCGCGCCTCGCCAACGACAATCGCCCCATCTGGCGCTGGTCGGCGCCAGGGCGGGTCGAGGTTCGGGTCGCACAGCTCTCCGCGGGCTTCGAGCTGCCCGGCGAGAAGCTCGCGGTCGTCACCGAGGAGGAGATCTTCGGCAAGCGCGAGAAACGCCATCAACGAAGCAGCTGGCAGGAGGGCGCCGCGCTCGAGGGCCTCGCCCAGCTCGCCCCGGGCGATCACCTCGTGCACCGCGACCACGGCATCGGGATCTTTCGGGGCCTGATCGAGCTCGCCGCCGGCCGCATGAAGTCCGAGCTGCTGTGCATCGAGTACCTGGGCGGGGACCGCCTCTTCCTGCCCGTTCACCGACTGAACCTCGTGCAACGCTACGGCGGCGCCGACGCCGCGACCCCGCGCATCGACCGGCTGGGGGGACAGACCTGGGAAAAGGCGAAGCGCTCGGTCAAGAAGTCCCTGCGCAACATGGCGGCCGAGCTGCTCTCGGTGCACGCCGCCCGGGAGCTGGCCCCCGGCTACGCGTTCGCGCCCCGCGACCCCTACTTCGAGGAGTTCGAAGGCACCTTTCCCTTCGAAGAGACCCCCGACCAGTTGGCCGCCATCGAGGACGCCCTCGCGGACATGCAGAAGGCAAAGCCCATGGACCGCCTGGTGTGCGGGGACGTGGGCTACGGGAAGACGGAGATCGCCATGCGGGCGGCCTTCCGCGCCGCCATCGAGGGCAAGCAGGTCGCCGTCCTGGTCCCCACCACGGTTCTGTGCCAGCAACACAACGAGAGCTTCAAGAAGCGCTTCGAGGGCTATCCGATCTCCGTCGAGTCCCTCTCCCGCTTCCGCAGCACGAAGGAATCGCGCGCGGTGCTCGAGGGTCTCGCCAGCGGCAGCGTCGACATCGTGATCGGAACCCATCGCCTGCTGCAGAAGAGTGTGCGCTTCCGCGACCTGGGCCTGCTGGTCGTCGACGAGGAGCACCGCTTCGGCGTTACCCACAAAGAGCGCATCAAGCGCATGAAGAAGACCGTCGACGTCCTCACCCTCAGCGCGACCCCCATTCCCCGCACCCTCCAGCTCTCCTTCACCGGCGTACGGGACCTCTCCGTCATCGAGACCCCCCCCGCCGATCGCTTCGCGGTCCGCACCCAGGTGTGCCGCTACGACGAGGCCCTCATCCGCGAGGCGGTGCTGCGCGAGGTGCGCCGGGGCGGGCAGGTCTTCTTCCTCCACAACCGCGTGCAGACCATCGGGAGCGTGGCCGAGACCCTCGAGCGCCTGGTGCCGGAGGTGAAGGTCCTGGTGGCCCACGGCCAGATGAAGGAGCGCGACCTCGAGGATCGGATGCTGCAGTTCATCCACGGCGAGGTGGACCTGCTGCTCTGCACCACCATCATCGAGAGCGGCATCGACATCCCCCGCGCGAACACGATCATCATCAACCGCGCCCACACGCTCGGCCTCGCCCAGCTCTATCAGCTGCGCGGCCGGGTGGGGCGCTCGAATCACCGCGCCTACGCGTACCTCCTCGTGCCGAGCCGGGACCACCTGACCAGCGGGGCGGAGCGGCGCCTCGATGCCATCCAGGACCTCAGCGAGCTGGGCAGCGGCTACCGGCTCGCCCACATGGACCTCGAAATCCGCGGGGCGGGCAACCTCCTGGGTGGCGAGCAGTCCGGCAACCTCATGGCGGTGGGCTACGAGACCTACATGGAGATGTTGCAGGAGACCATCGAGGAGCTGCGCGGCGAAATTCACGAGGTGGAGATCGACCCCGAGATCCAGCTGCCCGTAGAGGCCCGACTACCCGAGGACTACGTCTCCGACGTGAGCCAGCGGCTCGTGCTCTACAAGCGCCTGTCGAGCGCCCGGGACGAGGAGGAAGTCGCGCGCATCCGCGACGAGGTGCTCGACCGATACGGCC
>JAFDEK010000012.1 GCA_019310385.1 Deltaproteobacteria bacterium | reverse complement strand
TGGATCTCGCCGGCGGCGATCAGTATGGCGCTCTCGCCCGATGGGTCCATGTAGGCGGCGGGAGCGTCCTCGGCGATGAGCGACCAGGCGCCGTCGACCTCGCCCTGCACGGCGCCGAGGCGCGCGCGCTCCGCCAGCGGGACATTGCCACTCGCAGCCGTGGCCAGGATCTCGCGGCGTAGCTCCACGGCCGTGGTGGAGCGGCGACCCTCCAGCTCGCGCCAGGAACGGACCAACGCCTGCTTCTCCATGAAGACCAGGGCTCGGGTCAGAGCGGAGAGCTCGTCGAGGCCGTGGGCGGCAAGGACCTGGGGATCGGGGGTCACGACCTCCATTCCCAGGCCCTCGTAGACGCCCGCGAGCGCGGCTTCGCTGTCGACGATCAGGCGCGCAGGATCGCTGGCCACGAGACCACCGCCGTAGAGCTGGCCCGAGCTCACTTCGTAGAGGCGGAAGTCCGCCAGGACCTTGCCGCGCTCCCAACGCAGGTCGACGAGCAGCGCCGCCACCGAGCCGATCTTCGAGGCGTGAGCGAGGAGCGCCCCAGTGGTAGGCTTCTCACGGCTCGGCTTAGGCTGGGGGGCGGGACGAGTGACGCCACTGCGCATTCCGGGACCGGGAACTACGTCAAGACCCGTACGCGCGATGCGCTGGCGGATCCACTCCGCAACGCCCTCACCGATCGGCTCGAGCTCGGGGGCGACATGACCGGTCGTGACATAGATCGAGCTCGCCGCCGGCTGCGCATGAGCGCGGGCGACCGGCATGGCGACCAGCAACGTGAAGGCGAGCAATGCTACGGACGAACTCTTCGCCACGAATGTCGATACGTGTTTCACGTCAATACCACCTCGGATCGATCCGTGAGACGCATCGGACGTTCCGCAGGCAGGATTTAGGGGCGGATTGTTGAAGCGTCGCACTTCCCGTCAGCCTCGAATCTTCCCGGCTCACTACGCCCGGCTTCGCGGCCGAGCGTGGGGATCGGGCCCCGCGCTCCTCGCCATCACGGGCGCGAGCGCGCTGCTCGTCCACTTGACGGCTGGCAGTAGCAGCCGCATGACCCAGAGCATCCACGGCCTGCACCACTCCGCCTACATCTATCAGATCGCCAACGGCATCATCCCGCCCACCAATCCCTCGAGCATGGAGGCGCCGGCGAACTTCTACTGGGGTTGGCATGCCCTGGCGGCCGCGCTGATGGGCGCCCTGGAGATCAGCGCCTTCGAGGCCCTGCTCCTGATGAACACGCTCTCCCTGGCGACCCTGCTCGGCTTCCTGTGGCTCGCCGCTGGGCGCTGGACCGGGAGCGCCTGGCGACGCCTCGGCATCTGCCTGCTTCCTTTCTTCATCTTGAATCCAATCGGCATGACACAGTTCGCCGGGCGGGCAGGGGTAGCGCTGGGGCCCACCCTGGTCCAATCGCTGCGGGCGGGCGAGGGAATCCAGCCGTCGAGGCTCCAGGCGGCCATGCGCGACCGCGACGGCCTCGACATGCACTCGGCCAACAGCGCCTACCTCATGCCCCTGGGCTGGGATTCCGAGGTGCAGCGCTCCAAACGCGTGGGAAACCTGCTGATCAAGTTCTTCGGCTTCAGCAGCTTCCCCTCGGCCGTGGCCCTCTTTGCCGCGGCGCTGGTCGCACTGAGCCTGTGGCGAGGCGCCTTCTGGAGACGCTGCGCCCTGCTGACCGTCGCCAGCGCGGGAATGGCGATCTTCAGCCCCATGGTGGCCCTGGCCTTCGGCGCGCTGGTCGCGGCTCACTGCGCCGTCTACACCCTCGAATTCGGACAGCGCCGGAGCGCGGCTCGCCGGGCCGGACACGCGCCCTTGCGCCGGAAGGACCTGGTGCGGGATTGGCTGCCCGCCCTGGCGGCCGGCGCCGGGATCCTCGCCGCCCTGCCCTACCTGCTCGACATCTCCTCCGCCTTCGGCGGCCGCTCCGAGCTGCTCCTCGGCCGAGCGGCCCTGCTGCGCCACGCCGGGACCTACGGCTGGGCCCTGCTCCCCTCCCTCTCCATTCACGCCGCGGCGATCTTCTGGCTTCCCCGCCTGGGTCCCGCCCCGCGCACCTACTGGCTCGGCGGGCTTCTCCTGCTGGTGGGAACCCTCTGTGTCAGGGTCCCGACGGTCGACCCCAACGAGTACAAGCTCGGACTGCTCGCCTCGATCCCCGCGGCGCTGCTGCTCGCCGGCCTGCTCGCAGAGCTCGACATCTCGGGCTTTCCGGGCCCGCGTAGCTCACGCTGGCTGGGCGCGGGAATCACCGTCGCCCTGGTCGCCGGGGGGCTGCTCGCCGTCGCGACCACGAGCCTGCTCTTCCTTCCCTCCCCGTGGCGCGACCAATCGACCTATCGCTACGACGGCACGGCGATCGACCTGGACGTCGTGAGGGCCAGGCGACCTCCATCCCACGCCGAGCGCGCCGATCTGCAGCGGGCCTATCGCTGGCTACGGGAGAACACGCCCCCCACCGCCTACGTAGCGGTGCGGCCCCTTCCCAAGGACGACCTCGAGCTCTCCACCGTGGCACAACGCCGGATCGTGGCCGCCCTTCCTTCGGTCTTCACCAAGAAGATCCGGCACCACAAGCGCCTGGTCCGCGAGACCCGGGAGGTGATGGATCGACTCGGCGAGTGCCGCCTGCGGCCGCGCGAGCTACGCCGCCTCTTCGAAGTGCCCGCGCCCTGGCCCGAAGAGATCTACGCCCTGGTGCGAATCGACCAGACGCAGCTGCGCAACGGTCCTCGCTGCGAGCGCAGCTGGTCAGGCGCCGTGAAGGCCGAGCTGCTCAGCGCCCACTACGCGGTCTTCCGCATCGACGTCGAGGAAGGCCGGCGCGGCGCTTCCGAGACGAGGACCGGGTCGCAGAGCCGCGAGGATCGGTAAACTGCTCGGGATGATCGTCTCGCATGCTCCCGCACAGGATGGAGGAACCGCCGAGCGCCGGCGTGCGGCCTTCCTCTCCCTGGCCGTCGGCGGCGTGGTCTTAGCCGGCAAGATCGCCGCGTACGGGGTGACGGGCTCGACCGCCGTGCTCTCGGACGCCATGGAATCCGTGGTGAACGTGGCCGCGGCGATCTTCCTCGTCTTCAGCATTCGCCTCGCCGCGCAGCCCGCCGATCGCAACCACCCCTACGGACACGGGAAGATCGAGTTCCTGGCCGCCGGCGTCGAGGGGACGCTGATCCTGGGGGCTGCCGGGCTGATCCTCGCCGAGGCCATCGGGGATATCCTGCGCGGTCCCGAGCTGCACCGGATTGGTCTCGGCCTCGCCCTGCTGGCGGGCCTCACCGTCCTGAACGCCGCGATGGGGCTCTATCTCATTCGGGTGGGGAAACGTTTGAATTCTCTCGCCCTGCGCGCCGACGGCGCCCACCTCATGACCGACGTAGTCACGACCGTGGGCGTCCTGGTCGGGCTGCTCGCCGTCCGACTCACCGGCTGGGCCTACTTCGACCCCATCGCGGCCATCGCGGTGGCGGCCAACATCTTGCGCACCGGCTGGCTGCTCGGCCGCGAGGCGGTACGGGGACTCATGGACGAGGTCGACGAGGCGCTCCTCGAGCAGATCACCACGCAGCTCCAGGAGAAGCGGCGTCCCTGGTGGATCGACGTCCACACCCTGCGTGTCTGGCACTCGGGCTCGGAGCAGCACGCCGACTTCCACCTCACCGTTCCGCGCTACTACGACACCGATCGCCTCCACGACATCGATGACGAGCTGCGCTGGGGGGTCTTCGGCCGCGACGAGTCGCCCGGCGACATCGTCGTCCACTTCGACCCCTGTCGCCCCCGGCACTGCCGTCGCTGTGCGGTGGAGGCGTGTCCCGTGCGGGGCAAGGAGCCCGACGAGCCGCTGCCCTTCAGCGTGGCGGACTGCACGCGCGCGGACGAAATCCTCGACACCGGCCTGCCGGTACGAAACCCGGGGTGAGGCGGTGAGCCGCGCGGTCGCGTGCCCGGTGGCGCCAGTGGCTGCAGAATGATCCCTGAGGAAGGGCGCCCTATGGTAGGGTCGATCGAGGAGGCTCTCATGCAGCCACAGGGCGGTCCTGGCCCCGAGCCCGGGAAGGACGAGCGAAGCGGCCCGGACACGACGCCAGCGACCGCTCCCATGGATTGGACGCTGCTGGCCCGAATCGTCGGCGTCGCTGCGGCCGCGCTCCTCGTGCTCTTTGGCTTCGCGCAGACGGAGTTGTTCCGGACCTGGATCCGGGTCCCCTCCCTCGAGCTCAACGCCAGCCTGTCTGCGGCGGTCTTGCGCCTCCTCGGTGAAGACGCGCTGGCGGACGGAAACCTGCTCTCGTCGCCGAGGCTGACCCTGACGATCTACAAGGGCTGCGACGCGCTCGAACCCTTCGGCTTCTACGTGGCCGCGGTAGTGGCCTTCCCCGCCGGCTTCCGCCGCCAGCTGGTCGGCATCGTTTGCGGCGCCGCCTTCATGCTGCTCGTCAATCAAGTGCGCATCGTGAGTCTCTACTACGTGGGGATTCATCATCCCTCGCTCTTCGAGACGATGCACCGAGAGGTCTGGCAGGCCGTCTTCATCGCCCTCGGCCTGGTCCTCTTCCTGATCTGGATGCAGTGGACCTTCTGGATGCACGACCGGCACGCGCATGCGCGCGAGCTCAGCGCGGCCTGAGGTCGACTCGACGAAGACCAAGCACGAAGACCAAGCACGAAGACCGAAAAAGGGACAGCCCACCGGGCTGCCCCTTTCCTTTCGTCTATCGCCCGAGCGCGCGACGGCGCTCAGCCCTGCAGGATGTCGATCACGAACTCCACCGCGACATCGCGCTCCCCGCACACCCGCTCGGACTGGATCTGCGCGTAGGCGACCGTGGCTGCGCTGAGCCCGAACATCCCGATCACCAGCAGGCTGGCGGACATGTGGGTGGGCAGCCCGCGGCGCCGGATCGTCCAGAACATCATCGTGAGCAAGAGCATGCCGAAGAGGATCAGGCCCCACTGGGAGAGGGTGGGGATGTTGCTCGGACAGTCGACGACGTTTTCGATCGTGCTGGATGTGACGCAGCCTCCGTTCCCGCACGTCGCTAGTAACTTCTGGCAGTTACCGGCTCCGGCCGACGAACACCCCGTGAAGGCCTTGTCGACACAGACACTGCCCGCCGCGCAATTCGCATTGGTGTTGCAGTCGGTGCCGCAGGGCAAGAGAAGGTCGTTGGTGCAGGTCGGACCCGCCCCGATCACCTCCTCACAGATGCAGCCGATGTTGCTCTCGCCTCCGCCGCCGTCTCCGTAGCGGCTCTCCGCCCAGGCGGAGGATGCGAAGCCGAGTGCGAACACGACCACGAGCAGTGTGAGTAAGTTCCTCTTCATCTTCGAACCCCTTTGATCGATTTGAATGAACGAAACCGCGCAGATGCACAGGTGCCCCACGCCCTGTAGGCGGTCGAATCGGCGACCCATCATGGCTCCGATTCACTCTGACGCCCTGGGAGCGCAGGAGTCAAGAGAAAAGGCTGAGTCACCAGGCGAGCCGCTCTCGTGACACAAATGCGGGTTTTTTTCCTCGATTCCTGTTTTTCAGTTCGTCGCAGGCGCGAAAGGCCTCCCCAGCGATGACTCCGTTGAGACAGACCTCCTCGTCTCCCGGAGCGATTTCGATCTCGCGGATCCGGTAGTGACTGATCAGGTCGAGCAGGCCGTCGCCGTCCACGTCGACCCGATGCCCGGCCGTCACATCAGGATCGCCGAGGTCGTGGTGCGGCGCGGCGCCGCCGGGCCCCAGGCGCAGGGAACTCCCGTCCACGTCGCTGCCATCGAGCTCCTCGAATCCGAACAACACGACCCGAAGCGTACCGCGGCCACTTCGCCGCAGGAAATTGTGACGCCATCCCGGACGGATGTCGATCTCCACCGGCGGACAATCGGGGTCACGGACGTCCACGAGCCCGTCCTCGTCGTTGTCCACGCCGTCGTCACAGAGCTCCAGCGACAGGAAGGCAGCCTCCAGGTCCAGGAGGGGATGAGAGAGGCCGTTGCGCGGGTCCGTCACCGGCGTTCCCGTCTCCACCAGGGCTCGCAGCAGGCTTGCCGGCGACAGCCGCGCCTGCTCCTCGATGAGCAGTGCGGCGGCGCCGGCGGCATGGGGGGTGGCCATGGAAGTGCCGCTGAGCAGCCGCACGCCCCCTCCCCGCATCGCCGCGAGGATGCCCACGCCGGGTGCCAGCAGGTCCAGGGTGGCTCCACTGTCGGAGAAGCGCGCGACCTTCCCGTCGTCGTCGACCGCTCCTACGGAGATGGCGTTCGCTACGCACGCGGGCGCCTTCATGGCGTTCGGGGACGCAGCGTTTCCCGAAGCGGCAAAGACCGCCACCCCCCGCTCCGTGAGGGCATCGATCGCGCGGGCGTAGGCCATGGTCGACGCGGTCTGGGTGTCGCAGTCCCCCTCGTAGATCGTATCCGTTCCCAGGCTCATGTTCACGACCCGAACGTCGGGACGGTTGGCAAGAATCCAATCGAGGCCCGCGATGACATCGGAGCTGCAGCAGAAGCGATTGTTCGCGTCGAGAACCTTGACGGCCACGATCCTGGTGCCGGGCGCGACGCCCACGGGCGCAACGAGGCCCTTCCCGGTGATGATGCTCGTGACGTGCGTTCCATGGTGGTGATCGTCATAGGCTGCGCTCCAGCCGCTGCGTGTGGCGTTTCCACCCAGGCAGCAGCCGCCGCCACCGCTGCAGAAGCACTGCTCGGCGATGATCGCGCTCGCGACATCCGGGTGATTTCGAGCCACGCCGGTATCGAGCACGGCGACGGTGACGCCAGCTCCGGTGAGGCCGTAGATCTCCTGCAGGATATCCGCACCGATCAGGGGAAGGGACTGGGCCAGCTCCCCTGAGCCGGGCTCGTCCAGGTCGACACGAATGACGTTGGGATCCGAGAGAAGCGCCGCCAGCCCACGCGAGTTCACCGTGCCCGCCAGAGCCGGGATGCTCTCGAAGCGCTGAGTCTCGGCGAAATGGTCCACGCTGATGCGGGACAACACCGCGCCCTGTCGGGCCTGCACGCTGGCCTGCCGATCAGCCGGCGCAGACTCCAGCTCCTGGGAGTGCCGCAGCGCAACGACGACTCGAGCCCGGCCCGCCGCGTTCAGTGCGTCGAGCACCTCCGTTCCGACGCTCTGCCCCCGGGCCGACCCCGAGGCCACCAGGACGAGCATCGTGGCAAGCGCGAGGCGCAAATCCAGGAAGCCCGCGGTCCCGTACCGACTCGCCTCCTCGATCGCCATGAGGCCTCCGGTGCATCTCCAGCTTCGAACGGCAGTTTCCAGTCTACGCGATTCGACGCCGGGCGTCGCCGTTCCGGTCGGGGTGCCCCAGGCGGAAGCCCGTCTCGTTCATGCAGAAGCAATTGGGCATGATGCCCTGGGCTCGGGTCTCGACGTCGAACTCGTAGACGATGCTGAAGGTGGCGGGGCCCGTGCCGCTCATCACCGCGTTCGCCGGGGCTCATGGGTCTCGATGCCGAATTCGGGCATGGCCGACACGGGCTTGATGAGGGCGACGTTGTCGAAGCTCGCCTCGGTTCCCGCGACGGCGGTGAAGCGGGAGTCGAGGTTGCTGTGGCTGCCGGTGAGATTGCGGCGGGTGAGCGCGCTGATCTCCGCCGCCCAGCCCGTCCCGGTGCGCTGCACGCGTGCCGAGCGCGGCACAGGTGGGCGGAACCCGAGCCTTCCGCACCCG
Source organism: Deltaproteobacteria bacterium (assembly GCA_019310385.1). GTDB lineage: Bacteria > Myxococcota_A > UBA9160 > UBA9160 > UBA4427 > JAFDEK01. Next base: position 45,944 of record JAFDEK010000012.1, on the reverse strand, counting down.
CGAACGAATTCACGACGTGAACGAAAGTTTCTGTAAGAAAATCAACAAGCCCCTTTCGAAGAGGCCGATACGGGAAGTGCGCAGAGCGCAGAGCTACCGCCGGATCGGGCCACCGGGGCGCGGTCCGACCCACGGATCCCACAGGGGCCCGCGCGCTACTCCGCGGCGAAATCCCCGCCAATCCTGGTAATATCTGGCGCTTCGCCGCTCGCCAGGACTCACGAGGACCCCACCATGAAAGACGGCTTCACCGCCGCTTCCGACCCCTCCACCGGCTCCGCCGCCCTCGCCGATGCGGGACCCCTCGACCCCTCGGACACCTTCGTTCGGCGCCACATCGGGCCCGACGAGAAGGACATCCGGCAGATGCTCGACCGGCTCGGATACGGCTCCTTGGACGAGCTGGCGGACGCCGCCGTGCCCGAGGACATCCGCCGCAAGGAGCCCCTCACCCTCGAGGGACTTCCCGAGCTGCCCGTGGGTGAGTTCGAGCTGCTCGAGCACCTGCGCGCCATGGCGGAAGAGAACCAGGTCCTGCGCTCGTGCATCGGCATGGGCTACTCGGACGTAATCGTGCCGCCGGTCATCCAGCGCAACATCCTCGAGAACCCCGGTTGGTACACCCAGTACACCCCCTACCAGGCGGAGATCTCCCAGGGGCGCCTCGAAGCCCTGCTCGTCTTCCAGACCGCCATCTGCGACCTCACCGGCCTGCCCCTCTCCAACGCCTCGCTCCTCGACGAGGCCAGCGCGGCCGCCGAGGCCGTCGCCATGTGCCACGCCGCCACCCGCGGCAAGAAACAGGGCTTCTTCGCTTCGGAGGATTGCCATCCCCAGACCCTCGGCGTGGTGCGCACCCGCGCCGAGGCGGTGGGCCTCGAGCTCCACGTTGGCCCACCCGAGAGCGCCGATTTCGAGACCCAGAATCTGTGCGGCATCCTTCTGCAGTATCCCACCAGCGACGGGCGGCTGGTGGATCCGAGCGACGTCGTCCAACGCGCCCACGCGTCCGGCGCCCTGGTGGTGATGGCCGCCGACCTGCTTGCCCTCACCCTGGTGAAGTCACCGGGCGAGCACGGCGCCGACATCGCCGTCGGCTCGAGCCAGCGCTTCGGCGTGCCCCTCGGCTTCGGCGGCCCCCACGCGGCCTATCTCTCCACCCGTGAGAAGTTCGCGCGCAGGATGCCGGGGCGCCTGGTCGGCATCTCGCGGGACCGCCATGGCAACAGCGCGCTGCGCCTCGCCATCCAGACCCGCGAGCAGCACATCCGCAGGGACAAGGCGACGAGCAACATCTGCACCGCCCAGGTGCTGCTCGCCATCATGGCGGCCATGTACGCCGTCTACCACGGCCCCGAGGGCCTGCGACGCATCGCGCGACGGGTCCACGACCTGACGCGAGCCCTGGCCGAAGGTCTCGTGCGTCTGGGCCACGACATCGGCGACGCGCCTTTCTTCGACACCCTGCGCGTGCGACCCGAGGCGCTGAATGCGCCAACCATCCTGAACGGCGCCTGCGAGCGCGGCTACAACCTGCGGGACTACGGCGACGGGAGTCTGGGGATCGCCCTCGACGAGACCACCTCGCGCGAGGACGTCGAGCTCATCCTCGAGGCCTTCTGCGACGACAGCGCCCTCGCGGTGGACGTGGACGGGCTCCTGGAAGAGGCCCGCCACGAGATCCCCGCCGCCTGCCGGCGCGAGAGCGATTTCCTCACGGACCCGGTGTTCCAGCGTTACCACTCCGAGCACGAGATGCTCCGCTACATGCACCGCCTCGAGGCGAAGGATCTCTCCCTCAACACCTCGATGATTCCCCTCGGCTCTTGCACGATGAAGCTCAACGCCACCAGCGAAATGATCCCGGTCACCTGGGCCGAGTTCGGGCGCATGCACCCCTACGCGCCCGGCGACCAGAGCGCGGGCTACGCGGCGCTCTTCGAGCAGCTCGAGACCTGGCTGGGCGAGATCACCGGCCTGCCCGCCGTCTCCCTGCAGCCCAACGCCGGCTCCCAGGGCGAGCTGGCCGGCCTGCTCGCCATCCGGCGCTACCACGAGTCACGCGGCGACGGGCAGCGGAAGGTGTGTCTCATTCCGGTGTCAGCCCACGGGACCAACGCGGCCAGCGCGGTGATCGCGGGCTTCGACTGCGTGGCGGTGGAGTGCGACGCAGCCGGCAACGTCGAGGTGGACGACCTGCGCGCCAAGGCCGAACAGCAGGGTGACGCACTCGGCGCCCTGATGATCACCTACCCCTCCACCCACGGTGTCTTCGAGAAACGGGTACGCGAGGTCTGCTCGATCGTCCACGAGCACGGCGGCCAGGTCTACATGGACGGCGCCAACATGAATGCCCAGGTGGGCCTCACCTCGCCGGCGGAGATCGGCGGCGACGTCTGCCACCTGAACCTGCACAAGACCTTCTCGATCCCCCACGGAGGCGGCGGGCCCGGCATGGGGCCCATCGTCGCCGCGGAGCACCTGCGCCCCTTCCTGCCCGGGGATCCCGTCAGCGGAGAGGGCGCCATCTCGGCCGCGCCCCAGGGCAGCCCGAGCATCCTGCCCATCAGCTGGGTCTACATCGCCCTGATGGGAGCCGCCGGGCTCACCCGGGCAACCCAGGTCGCGATTCTGAACGCCAACTACATGGCCGCGCGCCTCGCAGGCCACTACGAGGTGGTCTACACGGGACCGGGCGGACGGGTCGCCCACGAGTTCATCATCGATTGCCGGGACTTCGAGAAGAGCAGTGACGTGGTGGTGGAGGACATCGCCAAGCGGCTGATGGACTACGGCTTCCACGCCCCGACCATGAGCTTCCCCGTGGCCGGAACCCTCATGATCGAGCCAACGGAGAGCGAGTCGCGCCGGGAACTCGATCGCCTGTGCGACGCGCTGATTGCCATCCGAGACGAGATCCGCGCCATCGAGCGCGGGGAGCTGGACCGCAGCGACAACCCGCTCAAGAACGCGCCCCACACGGCAGCCGCGGTCTGCGCCGACGACTGGGGCTACTCCTATTCGCGAGAGCTGGCCGCGTACCCCGCCCCATGGCTGCGCGAGCACAAGTACTGGCCGCCGGTGGGCCGCGTCGACAACGCCTACGGCGACCGAAACCTGATCTGCACCTTTCCGTCGATGAGCTAGCTCGCGCGTTGGCCGCGGAGCGGCCAGGGCTTCCGCGTCGTCACGTGACCCAAGACGCTGTCTCGGGCCACGCTCCTAGCTTGGATTACGCGGTGTCGGATCGTGGAGCTGGCAGGGCGGGGTGGGGTGGGCCGCTCGCGGCATGCGCGGGGCCCGGGCGGTTCAGGAGCGATCCGCTTCTTCTTCCTCGTCGGAGTCGACCGGGAAGCCGTAGCCCGCGAGATCGTCCGCGGTCGCGACCTGGGGCTCGACCTTCTCTTCGTCGCGCACGCGGGTGCCGCCGGCGGCCTCGGTCTCTCGGCGAACGCGATGCTCCTCGCGCTTCATTGCCGCCTTCTCCGCCTTCTTGACTTCGCGCAGGCGCTTCAACACACCTGTCCGGTTCTTTCTCGCCATACGAACTACCTCATCGCAAAAAGAGATATCGAGGCGCGCAAATCTCGAGCCGCAGCTTTCGCACGGGGCGTCGGGCGCACCACCGGGGGGGCCACGAGTTTAGTCTTACTCTCGGATTGTCGCAGCACCCACGTCGATTTGGGCAGGAGAGTCGTTCCCCCTGGGGTCACCATCTTACCACTGCTTTCCCGCTCTGTCCCCAGAAATTGGTAGAATACCTGCCCGTTTTCCCGAGAAGACAGACGACAAGAGAGACGCGAAGAGAGGAGAGCTCTTGGACCCGCTGCTCGACACGGTGCTGTCCCTCGGGGCTAAATCGCTGTGGGTAAACGACCCCATTTCCCAGGTTGTGATCTCCCTCGTCGTGACCATCGCGGCCGCCCTCCTCCTGCTCGTGTTTCTCCCCCTGCTGCTGCGACTCGGCCGCACTTCGCTTCTCCGGTACCGGCTGCGGCGGGTCCTACGCGACAAAGATGCCACCCTCGAGAGCCGGCGAGAAGCCATGCGAAGCGCCTTCGAGGCTTCGCCGCTGCGGGAGCTGTGGACTGACTTCCTGCGGCGCCGGGAAGGCTCCCTGGTGTCGGGCACCAAGGACCTGGCGGCGTTCCGCTTCGCCGAGCTGCTCGATGACCGGCCCCTGCTGCCCACCGGTGCTCTTGGCAGCCTCCTGACCGTCCTCCCCGGGCTCTTCCTCGCCCTGGGTATTCTCGGGACCTTCGTGGGACTCACCCTCGCACTGCAGGATCTCGTCCCATCCGAGACCGCGGTGGCCGTCGTCCGGCCGAACGCCGAGCCCGCGAACGGGCCTCCCTTGCTCCCCACACCCCTCGTTTCCGAGCCGGCGTCCGACGCGAAGCCGCAGCAGGCGTCGCGGCCTGCTGCGCAGCGAGGAGCCGAGCCTGAACGAATCGCGAGCCTCGTCCGCAGCGTTGGGCTCGCGCTGCGCAGCTCGCTCTGGGGACTGATCTTCTCGCTGCTCGCTGCCCTGGGCGGCCGTGTCCTGGTGGGCCGCTTCGACGCCGGAGCGGAAGAGCTCGATTCCCTGGTCGAGCGCCTCTACGGCTCGGTGAGCCAGGGTGAGCTCGCGACCCGTTTTGCCCGCTTCCAGGCTGAGGGTTTCGACCGCCTGCGCATGGAGCTCGCGACCACGACACGGGAGCTCGGCAGCAGTCTCGACACCGGCCTCGGCCGCATCGAGACCTCCACCGCCAGGGCCGCGAACCTTGTCTCCAAGAAGCAGCGCCTGGCTCTCGCCCAGGTCGTGGAGGAGATGTCGACCAGCATCCGGCGCGGCGTCGAGGAGCACCTCGGCGGTCTCCACCGGGCGCTCGAGCTGGCAGTGAGCCACCAGGGAGAGGTCACCGGCGGCCTCGAGCTCGCCTTCAAGCGCATGACCCAGAACTCCGAAGCCCAGCAGCAGGTGACCCGCTCCCTCGCCGAGGCGGCCCAGACGGTGCTCGGGGCCTCCCAGAGCATGGACCGCAGCGCGAACTCCTTCGAGCCGGTCGTCGAGCGCTTGCGTGCCACCGGCGATGCCATCGAGTCGGCGACGGAGCGCATCAATCAGACCCAGGATCTGACCGCCCGCAACGTCGATTCGGTGCGCAGCTCCGTCGAGCACACCGCGAGCACCATGGCGGAGCAGCGCGAATTCGTCGAAATGGGGCTGACCGAGATTCGCGGGACGCTCCGTCACCTGAGCCAGACGCTGGGCAACGAGCTCAGCCAGGCGCTGCGCAACGTCGACGACGCTCTCGAGAGCAGCGTCGGGCGCCTGCGCGAGACACTGCTGGAGAGCAACGAAACCATCGATCGGATCGCGCTGCCCATTCGGGCGGCCGAGGGTACGACCCGCGAGATGCATGCCGCTCTCGAGCGCACGCGCAACGACATGGTCGGGCTGGGCGAATGGCTCATCCAGGCCATCAAGCCCGTTCGCGGCACAGTCGCGCAGCTCGACGACCGCTCCGGCGCCATCACCCGCGCCCTGGTCGACTTCTCGAGCCAGCTGCGCACCATCGACAAGAGCGTCGAGGCGCTGCGGTCCTCGATGCAGGAGGAGGGACGCCGCTTCCTCACGGCCAGCTCGCAGCTGAGCGCCCGCATCGATCGTACGCATAGCGATTTCGCAAAGCTGGGCCCCGCGCCCCCAGCCGACCCTCCGGCGCCGGCGAACGAGTCCACGATGCCGATCGCAGAGTGGCCTCTCGCGCACGACGCCGCGACGCCGAATACGGACTCTCCGCCACCGGCTTCGCCCGGCGCGGCAGCACCCGAGGAGATCGCCGAAGCGCCCGCACCCGTCGCCAAGACTCGGCGGCGATCCCGGAAGTATCGGCGTCGGTCCGCGACCCCCGAGCCCCCGAGCCCCCCCGCGCCCGACAGCGACGGGCAGGCGGAACGCGAGTCGGTCTTTGCTCCGCCCAAAGAGGGCGATACCGCGCTCGGAGCGAGCCTCGACCGTCTCTCCGGGTCCGACGTCGCGAACGAGGCCTCGAGTGGAGCCTCGACGGCGGGCGCACCGGCGCCCCAGCCCCACGACGACCAGAGCAGGGGCACTTCGGGTCTCGCCAGTCTGCTGAGTGCACCGCGCTCGACGGCCGAGAGCGACAGCGACCCGGATGAGGATCCCGCTGCCGGCGAAACCCGCGATCACGCGGGCCGCAAACCCGACCCGGTCAGGTGAAGGCACCTGTGTCCCGCTCACGAAGAGCGCGAAGGGACAGGGAATCGACCTTCGCTGGCGAGTACTGGGCCAGCGCTGCGATGGTCGCGCTGGCGCTGCTCGCCATGGGGATCGTCGCTGCCGCACTGCCTCGCGGCGAGCACCTGACTCCCGTGCCCGCTCCAGCGAGCGAGCGCGCCAGGCCGGCCAGCGAAATCGACACCGCCCAGAAGCCCTCGCTACTCGCGGAGTGGTCCGTATTCCTCGGCGAGCTGTGCAAGGAGCCGGCGCTGCTCACCCAGGGGATCGCGTTGGATTGCAACCGGGCGTCCCTGATTCTCTCCGAGCGGGACTTCTTCGAACGCAGCGGCCCTGCGCTGCTCGAGGAGGGCAAAGATCGGCTGCGCAGTGGAGTGGGAACCCTGTTTGCCCTTCTGCGTCGCCGACCGCAGATCTGGGACAGCCTGGAGGCCATCGAAATCCGCGGTCACTCGGACTTCGAAGCCCAACGCGATCCTTATCGGACCAACCTGGTCACCTCCCAGCAGCGCGCCCTCAGCGTGGCCTTCTTCCTGAGTAGCGAGGGCACCCTCTCCGATCGAGACCGCGAGGATCTGCAGTCCCTCGCGGTGGTTTCGGGCGTCGCCGACTCACGTCCGCCAGCAGACTGTCCGACCGAAACCCGGGCCTGCAGGGAGCAATGGAGGAGGGTGGAGCTTCGCGTCGTCCTCGACGACGCAAAGCTCAGACTCTAGAGGCCATCTCACAAACCGCGACGGAGCCAGGACACTTGCGGCGACCGCGCACGTATGGGCACGCGGTCGCCGCCAGGATCAGCCCCCGGCACGCAGACGGGGGAGGTCGATGGCCTGCACCTCAGCTTCGGCTCAGCTTCGGCTCAGGGGCCTCGAGACGAGCCGATAGGCGGCCGTTGCAACGGGCACGCCCTGCTTCCGCGCAAGACCGCGGAGAGTCTTGAGCTCGGTGTCGGTGAACATCACCGCGACACGATTCCGTCGCGAATCGGGCGACGGTCCCTTGCCCGAGCCCTTCGGTCGACCGGCGCCCGGCCGGCGCCCGCCCCACGTACCCTTCTTCTTCTTTTTCTTCTTCGCCGCCATGCCTTCCTCGATAGTGCTTCAGTGAGCTACAACCACGCGAGCTTCCCGTCGTGCAGCCACTCGCACGAAAGGCACTGCCCGCAGTCGCACTCGGTTCACGAACCAGTAATGGACCCTGGGGCGCCCGACTTCACTCCCGCGACCACACGACTCGAACACGCAAAATCCAAATCCGCTGGCACCTCGCTGGCATCTCGCTGGCATCTCGCTGCCATGTCGAGGCGGTGCCAGCATCTCCCGATGCCCAGTACCTGATTCCCGGGTCCACATTCCCCTATTTCAGGTACTCCGGCAGGCGCGTTCGCGCAACCCTTCGAGCTCGATTCTTTCGCGGCCTGAAAGAAAAAGTGCCTGCCCTATTCGAATTGTTTTTCACTGGTCGTCGTCGCGCTGCGCACGTTGCCGCTTGAGTCGCGAGCGCTGGGTCTTCTCGTCCAACCTGCGATTCTGGGATGAGCGCGTGGGACGGGTGGGCGTGCGGCTCGCGAGCTCCGCCAGCGCCGAGGCAACCAGCTGTGCGAGCTGCCCTCGAGCGGCCTCGCGGTTGCGGGCCCGACTGCGGGCGGCCCCGGAGTTCACCACGATTTCCCCTTCCCGGGTGAGCCGCCCGCGGAGCTGCTCCAGCAGGCGCTCGCGCTGCTGCGGGGTAAGGGAGGGACTCGCAGTCACGCTCCAGCGCAGGCTGACTCGGGTGTTGCTCTTGTTGACGTGCTGCCCCCCAGGCCCGCCCGCTCGGCTGGCAGACTCGAAGAGCTCCGCGGCGGGAATCACCAGCCCGGTGCAGACTTCGAGGTCCTCACCCGGCATGATCAGTCGCGATCCGTGCGAATCGCGCCTGGCGAGGGCGGATCGGCCGCCTCGCTGGGCGCTCGGGAAGCGGGGCGCCTGCGCAGCAGGTAGAGGGTGCGCTCCGAGTCTTCGATCTGCGCAGCCTCCTCGATGTGCCATCGCGGCGAGAAAGCGGCCTCGAAGCCTTCCTGCGTGTAGTGGGGAAAGACATCCTCCCGAGTCGCGAGCAGGGTCTGCACCTTGACGTCGCTCTTGGGCACGAACTCGATAACCAGGTTCTCCGTCAGCGTCGCGAGGAACTCGGAGATGTGGGGGAGCGGAACGTTGTTCGAGATCGCGATGTGGTGGACGAGCGCAAGAGCCAGCACCGCGTCCGCCCCGCGGCGCTCCGTGATCGTCTCGCGCTCCTGGTTCGCCCAGCCGATGCCCGGCGAAGGATTCACCAGGTCGAGGAGCAGCGGCAGGACCCGCTCTTGCTTCTTCTCGCGCACCTCGCGATAGCTTCGCTCCACGCAGGCCGGATCGACGTCGAAGGAAACGACTCGAGCGCCCTGCTCGCTGGCAATCCGGCTGTATACCCCGGTATTGGCACCGAGATCCCAGACCTCCTCGGGCGATACGGCGGTGAGGAACTTGGACACCAGGGACTTCTTGTGCTCCAGGGAGCCGACCTCGTAGCTGTCACCTTCGTAATATTCGGCCCACTCGGTGCCAGCGGGATGCCAATCGAGCTTTCCCACGGTGCCTTGCAGGGAAGTAATCATGTTCCCGAGAGCGGATTTGGAGAGCTTGCGCCGGGTGGGCGCGCTCTGGGCCTCCGCGCCCTCCCCCTCGTAACGACGCTGAAAGCGGGAGTGGACCCGGATGTGCATCCACAGACCGATATTCAACCAGGTGCGGGCCGGCAGCAGGGAAGCTGCCAGGTCGAGGGGAACGCCGTCGATGTTCGTGCGCAGCAGCTGGGAGAGACGCACGTCGCGCCGGCACATGAGAACCAGAGGAGCGAGAAAGTGCTGGCAGAACTGGCGGTACCCGACCCAGGGCTCGCCCTCCTCGTAGTGGCCGAAGGACAGGGTGTCGATGAAGACGGGGCGGCCGCGCTGGAACTGCACGTTATACGCGGAAGCGTCGCGCAGGGTCATCCCCCTGGCGAGGGCGAGATGTTGGATGCGCAAGGTGAGGAGGGCAGCGTCCTTGAGCTGGCTGAAGCTCCACTCGTAGGGATAGGAAACGAACTCGAGCTGCTCGGGGAGCAGGGTGCGGTAGTGGTCCGGCGAGGGCGAAGGCGGCTCCGGCAGCTCCTCGTGGGGCAGGAGCAGCCCCTTGGCGACGAGCTTCTCGTAGAGCCCCGAGCCCATGAGCTGGTCGTACTCAGACGCGTAACGCCGGTTGACCTGTCGGTGAATCACGCCGTCGCGCCGAAAGACGAAGCCGCTCGGATCGCGAAAGGAGGCGGAGTGGAATTCGTCAGCCATCGTCCCGGGAGGCATCGGCGGCGTCTTCCCCCTCTGCCGCGGCGGTCGCACCCCCGAAGAAGCCCCTGATCTTCGACCAGTACATGCGCAGGGTGACCGCGACTCCCGCCACGGCGGCCACAAGGGCCTGGACGAGAAAGCTCCCGGTTCCAGGATCGATGTAGGCCAGCGAAAGCTCACCGCCCGCTCGCGTAGGGGATGCGGCGAGGGCCAGCCCCGGAACCAGCAGGACCGCTCCGAGGATCCACAGGCCCGCGCAGGCCGATCGCTCGATTCGCTTTATCTTCGCCATCGACCCACTCCCCCGCAGCACCACCCGAATCGAGCGCACGCAGCTCCATAGTCTGACACCCTTGGCGAGTGCCATCCAGAGCCCTTCACCGCGCTCCCCGGCGACTGAACGAGTCCCCTCCGGGGAGATCGGAGCCTTGTTGGGCACGCACGGGGCGCGTGCGGGTCCAGCACGGCCGCTCCACAGCACAGGGGAATCCCTTCAGGCGACGGATCGATCGGCCGATCCTGACCCTGCGGTGACCTCGTGACCGAGTCTCGCTGACCAGATCTCCACAGGAGCGAAGAGAATTCGCTTGGGCTCAATGTCCTCGAAACCCATGACATTCCTGCTCCACGATGGGGAGCTCGGCCAGGTACGCGAGCTGCTGCAGCAGCTCGACACGCCCTTCGTCGAGCGCATCGGCGACCCTGCCGACGTGGACCGACGAACCGAGTGGGACCTCGTCATCGCGAACCAGCAGCGGATCACCGGGCTGCGGGTGAAGGCCGATGGCCGCAAGCCGACCCGCATCGCGATCGTGGACAGCGACTCGCGCACCCTGCGCGCCATGCTGCGCCGCTACGCCATCGACTACGTCGTGGCGCGGCCGGTGCATTCCGCCGCCCTGCGGCTGCTGCTTCTCCACTGCCTCTATCGGGGACCCGAAAAGCGGCGCAGGCCGCGCGTGAGCGTCGGCGCCCCGGTGCACTGCCGGACCGGACTCCTTCGCCGATTCAGCGCGATCCTCGCAGACCTCTCCCTGCAAGGATGCCGACTCATCTGCAGCAAGCCCCTACCGGCCGGAACGAGCGTGAAGATCAGCACCGTGGGGCCCGCACCCGACGGGAAGCCTCTCAGCCTTCGGGCGAAGGTAGTGCGTAGCAGCGCGAAGATGAAGGACAGCAGCGAGTTCACCGTCGCCATGCGCTTGGAGAAGGTCACGCCCCAGCTCGAAGAGCGCATTCGCAAGACCATGGAGCTCTACTCGCGGGGTCCCGCCAAGCTGGAGCGAGCGGCGCCGCCGCCGGTCCGCACCAACGAAGGCGTGCCGGAGCCCTCCGGGAGCGAGCGGCGTACCAGCTCTCGCCACGAGTACTCGAAGCGGGTGGTCGCCCTGGGCGACGAAGCCACGCGCGTGCTCCTGTGCCGCGACATCGCGCTGGGCGGCATGCGCGTCGAATCCAACGAGAGCCTGACTCCGGGCGACGACCTCAAAATCGCAATCCACGTGGGCGCCCGCGGCGAGCCCCTCGTGGTCAGTGCCAGGGTCGAGCGCGACGACGGCGACGCCGGCCTGGTCCTCGGCTTCGGCAAGCTCGGCCTCGAGGACGAGCACAGGCTGCGCGAAATGGTCGGCTGCCTACCCGTTCTTCGTGAGGGTGAGAAAGACGAGCGAGGGACCGAGCCCGACGGCGGATTCGTCGTCTCCGAGATCATCGAGCGCCGCACCACCTGAGGCCCGGAGCGTTCTCCCGAGGGCTGCTAGCCTCTCCCGCATCGGCCGGATCGAGGGCCCGGGAGATCCCCATGCGATCGTCGTTCGACCTCACCCGCAGCGTGCTCGCCGCTGCCCTGTTGGCATCCCTCGCCAGCGCGGGGTGCGCGAGCTCGAAGCACAGCGCTCATCCCCCGGACGACCTGGCCGCGGAGCTCGCCACGGCTCCCGACTGGGTGCGCACGAACTGCAACAGCTACTGGGACGACGGCGGGGCGACCAAGATCTGCGGCGTCGGATCCTTCCGGGGCACCCGCAACATCGCCCTCGCCCGCACGACCGCCGTCGCGCGGGGACGCACGGAGATGGCCCGCACCCTCGAGATCACCATCGAGACCATGCTCGAGGATCACCCGCCGTCGAAGGGGAAGGGCAAGGAGCAGATCGAGGTGGTCAGCCGCCAGATTACCGACTTCACCCTGTCGGGAAGCGAGATGCAGGACACCTGGATCTCCGACTACGGAACCCTCTTTGCCCTCGTGGCGCTCGATCTCGCGAACTTCCAGGACTCCCTGAGTCAGATGGGCAACCTCCCGGAGGAGCTGCGCCAGACCGTCCAGGAGCGTGCGCCCCGGGCCTTCTCGGAGCTCGACCGGCAGACCGAGCCCTAGCCCAGCTAGCTTCCCTTCATCGCATCCATGGCCGCGACGTAGCCGAAGGCACACGCCGGGCCGATGGTGGCACCCGCTCCGGGGTAGCTCCGGCCCATGACTGCCGAGGAGCAGTTCCCGATCGCGTAGAGCCCAGGAATGGCCTGACCGGAGGTGTGCAGCACGCGGGCCTGCTCGTCCACCGCGAGGCCCCCCTTGGTCCCCAGCTCACCCGCGAAGGCCTCGATGGCGTAGAAGGGAGCCTTCTCGATGGGACCGATGCAGGGATTCGGCTCGACCTGGGAGTCCCCGTAGTAGCGATCGTAGATGTTGTCCCCGCGGTTGAACTCGGGATCCTTGCCCGTCTTCGCGTATTCGTTGTTGCGCGCAACGGAGTCCCTCAGGCCCTCGGCATCCACCCCGAGTTGCCCTGCGAGCTCCTCGATGGTGTTGGCCCGCTTCAGGTATCCCTCGCTGAAGAACTTCTTCACCATCCAGTCAGGCGACGCGGATCCTTGCATGATCGGGCCGCACATGTACTTCTGGCGATAGGTGGCATCGAAGACGAAGTAGGCGGGGACGCAGGGGTTCTCGGGAGTGTGGGTTGCGTACATGCTGTTGACGATGTCGATGTAGGGCGCGGCCTCGTTGACGAAGCGCCGGCCGGCCTTGCTCACCAGGATGCTGCCCGGCAGGGACTTCTCGATCACGAGCATGCGCGCGATGTCCTCGCCGGGAACCACGGAGGTCGGGCCCCACCAGGCGTCGTCCATCAGATCGACGGCGGCGCCGGCGTCGAGCCCCATCTCGATGATGTCGCCGGTGTTGTCGGGATTTCCGCAGGTCCACTCGGCGCGGGTGGGGTTGGGGAGGTACTTCTCGCGCATGGCCTGGTTGCCCTCGAAGCCACCTGCGCCCAGGATCACGCCCCGGGTGGCACGAATCCGGAAGGGCTGGCCCTCCTTCTCGGCAACGATTCCAACGACGCGGCCGTCTTCGATGACGAGCTCGCGGGCCGGCGTGTCGAGCCAGAGGGGCACGTCCCGGTCGCGCAGGGAGAGGCGCAGCATGCCGATCAGCGCGTTGCCTCCCGAGGGGTTGCGGTCGCGCCGGGAGCGGAAGCGCCACGGAATGTCGAGGATGTACTTGAGCACCAGCTTGGCGAAGAGCAGCATCCCGCCGGGCTGGCCGGTGAGAACCTGGCGCGCCTCGACGGCCGTCATCCCCAGGCGGCCGATCACCTGCATCTGGAGGTTCTGGGATCGCAGGTTGAGGAAGTCTTCGCCGAGGACCCGAGCGTCGAAGTGGGCGGGCTCGACGGATCGACCGCCGGGCTTGCTGCCCTTCACGGCAGGGTAGTAGTCGGGGTACTCGGGGAGGCCGATCAGCTCGACCCGGGTCTCGTCGGTGAGGTAGCGCAGCATCTCGGGGCCCTTGTCGCGGTAGGCCAGGAGTCGCTCTTCGGGGACGACGCCCGCAGTCGTCCCCCGCAAGTACTCGATGGACTCCTCGGGGCTGTCGTCGATCCCCACCCCCGGCATCAGGTGATTGTTGGGCACCCAGAGCAGGCAGGACGACATGGCGGAAGAGCCGCCATATTGGCTCGACTTCTCGATCAGAAGGACCCGTCCTCCCTGGTCGTGGGCCTTCAGCGCGGCCGTCATGGCACCTGCGCCCGTACCGACGACCAGAACGTCGACTTCGTGATCCCAGCCCGAGGTGATGCTCTCGCTCATTTCAGAACCTCCGTCTTCCGTTTTCGCACCCCAGCGGGCGCCGCGTCGGGAGGCGGAGTATAGGGGGTGGCTCGGCGAGCGCAGCCGATGCGCCAACGGGAGGGCGCTCGCTGAGATAGAATCGTCATCCTCCTCTCCTGAGCGGAGCAAGCCAATGGCGAGTGTGGATACCAGGAGGCTTCCGGCCTGGATGGCTCTCTGCGCGGCTGGCGGCGCGGCGATCCTGGGGATCCCCATACCCGGTGACGCAGGCGGAGGTCGATCCTTGCCTGACGAAGGGGTCCACGGATTGAAGCTGGTACTCGCGGGCGACCGAAGCGAGGCCGCCTGGACGCCCCACGGCTACATCCACCCGGAGCTTCGGCTTGGCTTCAGCTTCGAGAACCGCGGGGACCGACCGCTGAAGCTGGACCTCAACCAGCTAGCCGAAAAGGGAAGGCTGAGGCTCGACCTCAGTTTCGACGGGGAGCGAATCGAATCCACTCCCCGGATGGATCGCATCCCATCGGCTGTGCCCGCCACGGCGGAGCGGGTACGGACCATCGATCCGGGCGGGAGCCTTGAATGGACACGGGACATGTACGGCCATGTCTTCACGCTGCCCGAGTTCGGCGCCCAGGTGTTTCTCTTCGAGAAGCCCGGGACCTACCGCATCCGCGCGATCTACACCAAGGAGCGCGTGAATCCGCAGAACGCCTTCGAGGCGGGATGTTGGGTAGGGTCGGTGGTGAGCAACGAGATCACCCTCGAGGTGAGCCCCGACGGCGGATGGTGAAGTACATCGCCCCGAGAAGCAGCAAGCCGAAGCTGATCAGGCCCCACTGCGAGAGCGTGGGAATCTTGTCCGGATCACAACAGCAGCCTGCGGCCACCGACCAGGCGGAGAAATCCACCCCCGTCCAGTCCTTCAGTACGGTGTCGATGAAATTCTGAGAGGGGGGACCCCAGAAGTTCGGAGAACCGAAGTTGGGCAGGGTGCCCTCCTCGACGTCGCCGGCCGCGGTGATCTGGAAGCCCCAGAGCAGCGACCCCATGATCTTCATCTCTTTGGTCGTCAGGTTCTTGCAGACCAGCGCGAGCTCGCCGTTCCACGAATCGGCGGGAGCGGCCAGAACACGCCATGGGAAGTCCTGGAATCCGTGGGTGTATCCCGGCTGTTCGAAGGGATAATCGGGATCGGTTCGGTTGGCGGAATCGACGAACCACTCGTCGGCGGCGGCTCCCCATACGTTCGCGCCGGGCGGGTGGCGGATACCGTCTGAACGAAGCCCCAGATCCAGCCGTCTTCGAGCACGCAAGTCGACTCCGGGTCCAGCTGGAAGCCGCCCGCCATGGCGGCTCCACCGATGTTATTGGGATCATTGTTCGACGTGGAGTTGCCCTTCCACAGATAGTATTCGAAGTGCAGGGTTCCGATCTTCTTCGTCCCACACTTGACGTCGGCGTCATAGGTGATCGTGTTGCCGATCTTCGTCCGCACCCACGCACCACTGCCCAGTTCGATGGGCGGATCACCCAGGGGCGGAGGACCGCCCCCCTCGAGCGCGCCCTCCGGCATCACCGCGTAATCGGCATTGCCGGCCCGGGCCGGAGATGTGGACTCTCGCAGATTGACCAGCGTGAGAGCCTGCGGCTGCCCTTCCTGGCCACTTGCCGACTTCCATTCGAGGTGCGCGATCTTCGCGGCGCCGTTCAGCAACTCGGGATCACCTGGGGTCTCGTCCGAGTGCGCCTGGGAGGAACCCATCAGAGCAAGACTGATCACCAATACGCGAACCAAGACACGCGTCCAATTCGTCACGACCGTTCTCCTCGTCACCCGCGTCGCTCTCGATCCCCATGGAGAGAGGAACTCGGAACAAAGCAATCTGGCTCTCACCTACTGATCGGACTTCATCTCACACGTGATCTGCGGAAGCAAGCGATTTTCCATGCGGGAGGCAGAGGGCGGCAAGAAACCCTCCTCCTTCGACGAAGCCCTGGCGATCTGGGGAGAATTCTACGTGGGGCCTCATGCCCCCAATCGAGGATCACAGCCTCGTGTCGCGTGGAGGATTCGAAAAATGGGGGTGCGGAGGCGGTGGTGGAGGCCGGCTGACCTCAGCGCGGTTTCTCGAAGGTGACCTCGACCAGCGTGCCGGCCCACTTCGGTGCAGTCGGCCGCAGCCGACCGAACACCGATGTGCGCAGCACGGGGTCATCCTCTATCGCCCGACCGTGTCCCTTCAGGCTTCGACCTCGGATGAGGACGCTGACTTCGGCACCCCCGCCTCGCAGCTCCCGCCACCAGGGGAAGTCCGCTCCGGCGTACACCCGCTGTCCGTCCCGGAGGTAGTTGACCGGAATCGCCTTGCCCGAAGGCAAGGTGATGAGCATCACCTTGCGTGCGCGTTCCCCGTCCGGATGCTCGCGCAGCTCCCGGACGACACGCGGATTCAAGATCATGCGGCTCGCGACTGCGTAGCCGCCGACCAGGACCAGGAGGACGAGAGAGGCGATCGATGCGTACTTCATTGCGTCCATGTGATGGAGAGCACAGATCCTACACCCACGGGCAAGCTGGCGGCAACCGCCTGCAGCCTGGATGTGGTCGAAAGGGGTACGCCCATTCTGCGAATCGACCGATAGGGATGGGGGGCGGAGAACGAGCATGCCGATGTTGGCGAGATCGAAGAGCTATGACCGAACGCGCTTGCTGAAGCGCGCCGCGGCGGCGCGCAAGAAGCGAAAGCACAAGAAGGCGATCGCGCTCTATCGCGAGGTGCTCGCGGTGGAGCCGGAGAACTCCGAGATCCACCAGAAGATCGCGCCCCTCCTGGTGCATACCCGACAGGGTTCGGAGGCGATGGCGAGCTATCAGAAGGCCGCGCAGGGGATGCTGGTCCGAGGCTTCGACGATCGGGCGATCGGTCTCTACCGCGCAGCGGCCGACAACCTGCCCCGGGAGGCCACACTCTGGCGGAGCGTCGCGGAGCTGGAGACGCGACGGGGCCGGAAGGCAGACGCGATCGAAGCCCTCCTCGATGGACGCCAGCACTTCCGCTCGAGGAAGAGACGCCCCGAGGCGATCGGGCTGCTCATCCAGGCACGCAAGCTCGACCCGACGGACTTCCGGGTGAGCTACGACCTCGCCTGCCTCCTCGCAAAGTCCGGCCAGCGGCGGCACGCGCTGCGCCTGCTCGCAGAGCTCGCCATGCGCTCGAAGGGCCGCAACCTCCGACGCGTGCGAGCCCGGCTGCTCTGGCTCTCCCCGAGCCCGACGAGCGCGTGGCGCTATCTGCGCGCCTTGTCGGTGGGTCGCTGAGGGAGCTCGGCTCGCCGGCGGCGGCAGCCCCTATGACGGGGCGCTGCCCCTGATGTCCGAGAGTGCCGGCCCGACCTTCTCCGCGATGGGCTCCACTACCGCTGGATCGAATCCGTAGGCCTCGAGCGCGTTGGTGCCGAGGATCGCTCGGATCTCGCTCTCGGGATAGTCGGCAAAGGTCTCCCTCAGGTACTGCGCCGTATTGGGCCAGGTGCCTTCCATGTGGGGGTAGTCGGAGCCCCACAGGATCCGGTCGAGACCGACACGGTGCCGCTCGCGGCCCTCCTCCGCGGGCATGAACGAGGCGCCGATGTAGCACTGACGATGGAAGTACTCGGTCGGTGTGAGCGAAAGCTCGGCGCTGAAGTGTTTGAAGAAGGGAAAACCCGATTTGATCTCGAGGTCCCTCAGCCGTTCGAGGATCCAGACGGTGCCGGCCTCGGTGAGGATCAACTTCAGTCCGGGATGGCGCTCGAAGGCGCCCGACCATACCAGGGCGGCGAAGGATCGTTGCGCCCAGATCGCGACCTCGCTGATGTACATCGCCGTGGCACTCGGGACATCGCCGTAATCGGGTGACCAACCCGAGTGGGCCTGCAGCGGCATGTCGAGCTCTTCGCAGAGCGCCCACAAGGGCTCGTAGCGGGGGTGGTGATAGAAGGGGTGCTCTCCGGTACTCGTCGGGAGCAACACTCCGCCCCACAGTCCCATCTCCTTGGCGGCCCGCACCTCCTCGCAGGTGACCTCGATGTCGTCGACGTTGACGAGCGCCACCCCGGCGTGCCGGCCCGGGCTCGTGTTACAGAGGTCCGCGAGCCAGCGATTGTAGGCGCGGATGCCCGCCAGGTTGTGCTCCGGATCGATGGGATTGCGGTACTGCATGAGTCCCGCGCCGAAAGGCGCCATCTGGGGAAAGATGACCTCCCCCGCGACCCCGTCTCCATCGAGATCCTCGCAGCGGACCTTCGCATCCCACTCGCCGAGTCGCGGTGAGAACGCACTGGTGCCGTCACTCAGCATGTCGAGCAGAACCGAGTCTTCGATCTCTTCGGGATTCTGCCGCGTGAATGCCTGGAACTGCCCCTCTTCTCCGGTCTGCTCCGCGAGCTGGTCGACGGCTTCCTGATCGAAGAAGGTCCCCGTCCGCGCCATCGATTCCTTCGCGAACCCCACCCACCACTGATTGGCGGCTTCGTGATACTTCGAAGGCAGGTACTCGTTGTAGGTCGCGGGCAGCGCACCCGCGTGGCAATCGGAGCTGAGGATTAGGATCTTGGACATGGGAACTCCTTCCTGCGAAGAACCCATATCTTCGCAATCCGGGCGCGGATTGCCAGAGCCTGGAGGATTCCCGCCAGGATCGGGCCCCGGATGGAGGCTCAGACGCCGAGAATCAGCTTCGAGCGCCTTCCCAGTAGCTTGCGCCCCAGCCACGCCACCGCGCAGCCGCCCGCCATGGCGGCCAGCGCCACGCAGAGGATGCGGGCCGCCGGGTGCCAGTGCTGGTCCATCGCGACCTGTCTCACCGGGTAGATGAAGAGATAGTGGTAGAGATAGATCGTGTAGGTCGCGGTCGCGACGAAGCGCAGCGGGGCGGGGGTCGCGCCGGCCGCTGACAGCAGGGCGTTCAGCCTGCCCGAAGCCGCGCTGATGAGCAGCAGCACGCTGGCGCTATAGATCATCCGGTTGCCGAGATAGTCCTGCCAGGAGCCGCCGCGCAGGGGACCTTCGAAGTAGAAGACGACGCCCACGATCGCCGCCAGGCACAGGGGCAGCTCGAAGCGCAGATAGAAACGCTTCAACCGGGGCAGGTGCATGTGGACGAGCCATCCCCCGACGAAGAAGACGTAGGGGTAGAGGGGGTCGCGCAGGCGCCAGAAGTGGGTCTCGGAGATGCGCAGGGCCGTCACATAGTGGGAGGCGACGGGATAGAGCACGAGGGCGCCGAAGAGCAGGCCGACGGCGCGCCGGGGCAGGCGCGAGAGGAGCCCGATGGTGGGGACGTACACGGCGATCAGGAAGATGTAGTAGTAGGTGCCCTGGGTGTTGCCCGTGAGCAGGCGATGCAGGAAGGAGGGCCCCTTCTCGGGCACGGCGCCCAGGGCCAGCGCGACGAAGGAGGCAACGAGGTAGGGTACGAGGACGCGGGCGAAGCGCCGGACGACCCCACGCGAAGGGATCGGTACCGGTCGGTAGTAGAGGAAGCCCGAGACAGCGAGGAAGGCCGGAACGTGGTAGCTCACCCAGTAGCGGCCCAGCAGCTCGTCCCAGCTCGTGTAGCGGCCCATGGCGGGGTCGAGGATCGAGTGGGTGAACACCACGGCCACGATGGCGAAGACCTTGATGTAGTCGACGGCCGGAACCCGCGCGGCGAGTGGCGCTTCCTCTGCTGACATCGCGCCCAGAGTATCAAGGCCCGATGCGTCGGGCGAACGCCGCCCGAGCGAGGAGGGACGAGGGCACCATGGCACCGAAGCGGACTACCCCGAGCAAGGACCCGTGCAGGCTGCCCGCCTCCGGCCTGGCAATCGGCCTCGCAATCGGCCTCGCCCTGGCGCTGGCCCTCGCGGCCGGCGGGTGCAGCTACTCCCTGGTGGCGGGAGACCAGCTGCGCCGCGAGCCCTTCGACGAGGTGGCGGCCCGCACGGCCCGGGCGAGGGGCATCGAGCCGCAGGGTGAGTTGAGGGCTCAGGTGCTCGACCAGGCCGAGATACGCGAGGTGCTTCGGGAGACCGTAGAGGAGGAGTGGCCCGCGGAGGCCATCCGCGCCTACGAGGCGGCATTGGTGGCCCTCGGCCTGTGGCCCCGGGATCGCGACCTGGCCGAGACCTTCCTCGACGTGATGAGCCAGGAGCTGCTCGGCGTCTACGTCCCCGGGCAAAACACCCTCTACGTGGTGAGCGACATCGCGCCGCCGCCCTTCTGGTTCCGCGCCATCTCCTCCATGCACCGGCGGGACTACTACCGCGAGGCGATCCTGGCCCACGAGATCGTCCACCTGCTGCAGCACCAACGCTATCCCGAGCTGGTCGAGCTCGGCGACATGGCCCACCACAACGACGACCTGGTGGGAGCGGTGCAGGCCGCGCTGGAGGGCGACGCGACCCGCTATGGCCTCGCAGCCATGGAGCTGGGCAGGCCCATTCCCCAGCCGGACTCGTACACGGACACCCTGCACAGCGAGCTCGAGTCGCGGGAGGGCAGCGCCCTTGCTGACGCCCCCGCGATCATCCGCCTCACCCTCACCTACCCCTACGTGAGGGGCTATCGACTCGCCTACGAGGAAGGTCTGGAGCTTCTCGATGACCCTCCCGCCTCCACGGAGCAGGTCCTCCACGCCGACAAGCGCCGCGAAGCCTTCACCGCCATCGACCTCGGAGGCCCGCGCGCCGCCCTGCCCCCGGGCTGCGAATTCGCGCACGAGAACAGCATGGGCGAGCTGAACCTCTCGGTGCTCTTCAGCGACCTCGGCAACGCGGCCGACGCGGAGGTGTGGCAAGGCTGGGACGGCGACCGCTATCTAGTCGCGCGTTGCAACGATCGCCTCGAGTTCTTCTGGCTGAGCCAGTGGGACTCCCGGAGTGACGCCATGGAATTCGAGGAAGCCTATGGCGCCATCGCGCCAGCGGTCGCGCAACGGGCCGGACACGCGGCGCCCCCGGTAGCGAGGCGCGTGGAACGGCAGGTGGTCGTCACCACCCAGGGTCTGGCGGAGCTCGTCGAGGCGCTATCGAGCGGCGCCCGCCGTCAGAGCGTGACGAGCTTCGACGACTACGTGGATTGGTGGTCGTCCCGCTGACTTCCGCCCGGGCGACTATTCGTCGAGACGATTACTCGTCGAAATAGAGGTGGAATTTCCACGCTCCCTCTTCGTAGACGAAATCGTGCACGTAGAGCCGGAGGACCCGGATTCCGTGACCCTGATCGACGTGCAGCCCATCGGGATCTGGACCGAGAACCACCGTCTTGGAGAAGAGGCGCACGTACTCGGGTCCCAGCCTCACGAAGACCGGCGCCAGCGCGAGATGATGCCTGCGGCTCGCGGGCTCCTTGATCCAGCGCTCCCGGCACCCCTCCTCGCCGCCCAGGGAGTCGAAATAGCCGCCCAGAGCGATCCGCAGGTTCTCGCGCCCGGTGACGTCCGATCCCTCCAGCGGCGAATACATGCGACCGTTCTGGCTGAAGGAGTCCGCCATGGCATCGGCGCTGCAGGTCACATCGAGGGCCAACGTGAGGCGGTTGTAGATCTCCTGCAGCTGGTTGCGAAGCTCCGGCGAGACGAAGCCCCCCTCGCCGGCAGGCAGCTGGGTCGAGAGGTCTCCGAGGATGGGCATCGCCGACGCGGGGAGCGCCGGCCAGATCCCGTCCGGGCCCTTCTTCACGGGCGATCGGTCGGGCTCGTTCCCGCCTGCCCCGCTGCGAGCGGCGCCCGATTGGCAGCCGGTCAGCGCGAGGCTGAACGCGAGGATCGAGAGCAGGCAACGAAGCGCTGCGCCAGCGCGGGTCGTGTTCATCTCAGTCGACGTCATCGACATCTCGAGCTCCTCTCTCATGCAGTCGAGGCCCTCGCTACTCCGGCAGATAGGTCTCGAACATATCGCCCAGCTCGGTCGTATCGCGGTCCGGCACCTCGTACCAGGTGCGGATCATGACAGAGCCGTCCTCTTCGAAGCGGAAGGTCTCGATGCTGATCCCGGTAATCGTCTTGCCGTCGGTCGTGATGCGGTTCTCGAGCACCCAGGCAAGCTCGTTGCCGTTGACCAGCACGATGTCGTCGTGGTGCTTGAACTTCACACGATCGTTGAAGAGCTCCCAGGAATCTTCGCAGCACTCCTTGAAGCCGTGCTTCTCGGGCGTGCCCACCGGGTCGAGCATGCGGAACTCGCCGGTGCACACGGCTCGCCAGTTGCGAATCCAGCCCTCTTTGTCACCGGCGTTCCAGAGCGCGATGTAGTCCTTCGCAAACTGCTTCAACCGCTTTCTGTCGGGAATCGGCATAGCCTCGTCTCCAAGCCCCCGAGAGCAAAACTAGCGAAGTCCACGCCTGCGCGTCGACTGCGGCCATCGAGGGTAGAGCGCTCGCGCACGAGGAGTGCACGGCACTCGAGCCGGCACCTGGCCCCGCGCTTCGCGCAATATCCTGGAGTAGTGGGGGGCGCGCCCCGCAGAAGGGGAGGCGGGCTCAGAGCTCGCCGCGCTCTGCGAGCTTCGCCATGGCGATGACCACCTGCGAATCGAACTGCGTGCCGGCCCCCTCGCGAAGCTCGACGAGGACTTCCTCGAGGGAAAGAGCCGCGCGATGGGTGTCGTTCCGCATCATGGCGTCCACGGCGTCCGCCACGGCGATGATGCGGGACTCGAGGGGAATCGCCTCGCCTTCGAGGCCCTCGGGATAGCCGGAGCCGTCGAACCATTCGTGGTGGTGGTGCACGATGGGTGCGAGGTCCGACCAGAGCCGGATGCGAGAGAGCATGCGCTGGCCCACCAGCGTGTGCTTCTGGTTCTTGCCGGGCATGCGGTGCTCGGCGCGGTCGATCTTGAGCATGCCGATGTCGTGGAGCAGGGCTGCGAAGTGAAGGCGTTGGAGCTGGGCGTCGTCGAGGCCCAGCTCGCGCCCGATGCGATTCGAGAGCCGGGCGACCGCCTCGGAGTGCCCAGCCCGGCAATCCACGTGGGCGTCGAGGGCCGTGACGATGAGATCGATGACGTGAGAGAAGAAGTTGCGCTGGGCATCCTTCAGGTCGGCGTTGCTGAAGGCCACCGAGGTGAGAGCCGCCAGAGTCGCGATGGCGTCCATCTCCTCCGGCTTGAAGGCGCCGGCTCCTGCGGTGTCGAGCACCGCAATGGCGCCCCAGTGGCCCTCCTCGCCGCGAAGAGGCAGCGCGGCTGCTCGCAGCTTCGACCCGGCGCGTGAATCGTCGTCACCGAGGAAGACCGGCCGATCGGATTCGACAGCATTGCCGAAGAGCTCGTCCAGCAAGTCCTGGTTGCTCTCGTAGAGCGCCTGCGCGCCCTCGCCCGCCGATCCCATGAGGGTGAGGGGCTTCTCGGGTGCGCTGCGTAGAGCGACGAAAGCCGCCTGGGTGCCGGTCACGGTCAGCACGCAGCCCGCTGCGCTCTCCGCCACGGCTCGCGTATGGGGTGACTTCGAGAGCTCCTGGGAAGCCGCGAGGATCTCCTTGAGCCGATCGTTGTCGGCGTCCATGCGCTGCACGGCCTGGCGCGTGAGCTTGCGCAACGCGAAGAAGGCAGTGAGGGAGAGCATGCCGACACCGAGAACGACACCGATCATTCCCGCCTGGGCGCGGGGCGCGTCACTCATTCCGGGCAGAACGTCGCGCTGAACGACGAAGCCCAGAGCCAGCAACGGAACGATGGCACCCAGGAAGTAGGTGACGAAGACGGCTCGATCGAGACGCTGGGTGAAGATCGATCTCGAGCTGGCGGACGGGTTCATTCGAAGCCTTTCCGGCATACGACAGGTTTGGCAGTGCCTAGTGCATATCGTCAGCGGGCAGCGGCCTCTGGAGCGATAGTTGCCGAGGGGCCGCCGAGCCGGGCCTGCTGGATCGACGCAGAGCCCCGGCCGACGCTCTCCCTGCCTCGGATTTCCGCTCCCATGGCAGAATTGCGCCGAGCTCGAAGCGGAGAGGCCGCCGCGGTGCCGTGGCGGCCTGCCCCAAAGGGGCATCTAAGGTGGCCGCGAATACGGGCCGATCGATTCGGTGCAGCCGGGGACGCGACGGGAGAGCTCCGCGCGCGTACCGCTGCACTGGCGCCGCTGCACTGGCGAAGGGGAACGCGGACATGGCGAAGCCCGGAGCGCTTTCCGAATCGATTCTATTACATCAGCGCCGCTGGGCAGAGCAGCGCTGCATCGACCTGTCCGAGGCGGGGCACGCCCTCGGGAGCAACGCCAACCTCATGCAACCGCTCTCGCCCCCCACCCGGGCCGAGCTCGAGTGGGCGCCCCGCCGCCCCCTGGGCGACGGGGCAAAGCCGGCGGATCTTCAGCTCCTCCACTCCACCGACGCACTCCTGTGCAACGTCTTCGACTACTGGCGGGAGCGGGAGCTCGCGCCCCTCGCCACCGCCTGCGGAGCCGACTCTCGCACCCACGGTCTCCGCTTCGCGCAGCACAGCGAGGAGCAGAGCGGCCCGGCCCCGGCCCCTCCGGACCTGCTGCTCCACGGAGACGACGCACGGGCCACCGCCATCGTGGCGAGCTTCACCGAGCCCTATGCCTCGCAGTCCCAGCCCGGCGAAGAGATCGGGCGAGTCGTCGAGTGCACGGAGCTGCGCGAATCGCTCCCCGGCTGCCACAACCTGGCCCGCGACCTCGACGCGAACCGGGGGCGCTACCGCGCCCTGCCGGTGGTGCGTCTACTGGAGCTCTGCCGCGAGCTCACCCGTCGCCACGGGCGCCGCGGCTTCCGCCTGCTCTACCTGTGGTACGACGCTGACGGCCTGTGCTCGGGGCGCCACTCGCGGGAGATCGATCGCTTCCGCATGCGGGTCGGCGGCGAGGTCGACTTCGAGGCCCGGAGCTGGCAGGAGCTCTTCCAGCGCCTGCGCGGCGAAGGCGCGGACCACCGCCACTATCTCGATTACTTGCGGACGCGCTATTTTCCATCTTCGCTCTAGCGCGCGTTACCAGGACCCGGGCTCACCGTAGTTCCTCCACCCGTGACCCCATCGACGCTGAGAAGCGCGATCGGGAACGTGCTGAACCAGGGGGAGCGACGGAAGCCGATGCTGATCAAAGAGACCGACCCCATCGAGAACGACGAGATCACGGACCGGGCACACTACCTGCGAAGGCGTGAGTTCATCGGTGCAGCCACGCTGACGGGTCCCTCCTTGCTGTGGGGCTCGCGGCTCACCGCGGCGGCGGCGCTGCTCGGAGGCTGCAGGGGCGAGGATACGCTTTCCGCCTTCGGCGCTGGCGAGGATACGCAGGCCGCCTCTGGCGGCGGCGAGAACGCGGGGGCCCGCAAGGCTCCTTCCAGCCGGGAGATGCTCACCGGCGTCGTCCCCGGGCCGCCCGAGCTCGGCAGCGACGAGGCCCCCACCTCGTACGCGGACGCCACGCGCTACAACAACTTCTACGAGTTCGGGACCGACAAGGAGGACCCGGCCCGCTACGCCGGGGACTTCCGCACCCGACCCTGGTCCGTCGCCATCGAGGGCGAGGTCGCAAAGCCCGGCAGCGTGCCCCTCGAGAGCCTGCTCGCCCCCCACACCCTCGAAGAGCGCGTCTATCGCCTGCGCTGCGTCGAAGCCTGGTCGATGGTGATCCCCTGGGTGGGCATCCCCCTCGGCAAGGTGCTCGAGCGCTTCGAGCCCACCACCAAGGCCCGCTACGTCGTCTTCGAGACCCTCTACGACCCCCAGCAAATGCCCGGGCAGCGGCGGCGCACCCTCGAATGGCCCTACCGAGAAGGGCTGCGCATGGACGAGGCCATGCACCCCCTCGCGATCCTCGCCGTGGGGATGTACGGCGAGGTGCTGCCCAACCAGAACGGCGCCCCGCTGCGCCTCGTCGTGCCCTGGAAGTACGGATTCAAGAGCATCAAGTCCATCGTGCGCATCCGCCTCACGAACGAGGAGCCCGCAACGACCTGGAACCAGAGTGCGCCCGGCGAATACGGCTTCTATGCCAACGTCAACCCGGCCGTCTCCCACCCGCGCTGGAGCCAGAAGCGCGAGCGGCGCATCGGCACGCTGCGCAAGCGCCCCACCCTGCCCTTCAACGGCTATGCGGAGCAGGTCGCCGGCCTCTACGCCGGTATGGACCTGCGGCGCAAGTATTGAGCTCGCCGCCCCGGCTCACTCCGCGCACCCGGCGCACCTTCGTCGCCCTCGCCTGCGCGGGCCCGCTGCTCTGGCTGATCGTCGCCATCGCGCAGGGCGACCTCGGCGCCAATCCCGTGGAGCGCATCACGCACACGACCGGCGCCTGGACCCTGCGCTTCCTGGTCCTCACCCTGGCCGTGACCCCGCTGCGCCGCGCCACCGGCTGGCAGGGCATCGCGCCCTACCGGCGCACCCTCGGGCTCTGGACCTTCGCCTACGCGCTGCTCCACTTCGCCACCTACGCGCTCCTCGACCTCGGCCTCGACCTGGGGGCGCTGGGCGAGGACCTGCGCGAGCGCCCCTACATCATGGTCGGCTTCGCGGCCTTCACGATCCTCACCCTGCTGGCCGCGACCTCGAACCGGGGCGCCGTACGGCGCCTGGGCAAGAGCTGGCGCAAGTTACATCTCCTGGTGTATGCCGCGGGAATCCTCGGGGTGCTGCACTTCTTCTGGCTCGTGAAGGCCGACCTGCGCGAGCCGGCGATCTACGCCGCCGCTGTGGCGCTACTGCTCGGCGCGCGGCTGCGGGGGCTCCTGAGCGCGCGGCGCCTCGCGCGGGGCTGAAGATTCGCCTGGAAGAGACCGAAGAAATGCCGACCGACATCGCTTGCCGCCGGCGCCGTCAAAGGCCACCTTACCCAACTTCAGCTGCCCCAGGGGAAGTCGCGGTGTCCGCCGGCCTGGCGCGGCCAACTCCGCCGCCCTCGAGCGGCCAACAGAGAGCGAATCGGAGAGGCGCCCAGTGAACCACCAGGTCCGCGAGCACGACTACTCCGAGGACGTTCACATCCTCGAGGTGGAAGGTCGTGAGTTCATCCTCGTCGGAACGGCGCACATCTCCCGTGAGTCCGTCGACCTCGTACGCGAGGTCATCGAGAAGGAGCGGCCCGACTGCGTCTGTCTCGAGCTCGACACCCAACGCTACGAAGCCTTGTCCCACAAGAAGCGCTGGGAGGCCCTCGACCTGCGCGAGGTGATCCGCAAGAAGCAGCTCGCCGCGCTGCTCATGAATCTCATGCTCGCCTCCTATCAGAAACGCCTGGGAGGCAAGCTCGGCGTCATCCCGGGCAGCGAGCTGCTCGAGGCCGCCACCGCAGCGAACGAGCTGGGGATCCCCATCTCGCTCTGCGATCGCGACATCCGCGTCACCCTGCGCCGGGCCTGGGGGGCGCTCTCCATCTGGAAGAAGTCCATGCTGGTGAGCACCTTCGTGGCCAGCGCCTTCGAAGACCCCGAGCTCAGCGAGGAGGAGCTCAACCGCATCAAGCAGAAGGACGTGCTCTCGGAGCTCATGGCCGAGCTCGGCGAAGCCATGCCCGCCCTGAAGACGGCCCTCATCGACGAGCGAGACGGCTACCTGGCCCAGAAGATCCGCGACTCGTCGGGCGAGAGGCTGGTCGCCGTCGTGGGTGCGGGCCACGTGCAGGGGATGATCGAGGCGATCAGCGCGAACCGCGAGATCGACTTGGAAGAGATCAACACGGTTCCTCCGGTCTCGCAGGTCTGGAAGTGGCTGGGCTGGGGCATCCCGGCCCTCATCCTCGGCTCCCTGGCGACCATCGGCTACACCCAGGGCCCCGAGGCGGCGGGCGACAACGCGGCCTTCTGGTTCCTCGCCAACGCGGTCCCGTGTGCGCTCGGCGGCCTGCTGGCCTTCGCCCACCCCGCCACCGTGGTCGCGGGCTTCTTCGCCGCGCCCTTCACGAGCCTGACGCCCGTGGTCGGCGCGGGCTACGTAACCGCCTTCGTGCAGACCTGGGTGCGCCCTCCCCTGGTGCAGGAATTCCAGAGCGTGGGGGACGACATGGGCAGCCTGCGCGGTTGGTGGCATAGCCGCCTGCTGCGCATCTTCCTCGCCTTCATCTTCACCACCATCGGCAGCCTCGTGGGAACCTGGGTGGGGGGAAGCGTCATCGTTGCCAATCTCTTCTAGGCCCGTCTACAGGCCTGTCTGCGGCCTGGGCGGCTCGCCGGGCGTCGGGCTACGCTGGCCCGATCCGTGATACTTCCCGAACTCGCAGAGAGTCTGCACGACGCCGGGCCCCTGCTCCTCCTGGCCCTGGTCATCCTGGTGGGAACCGCCTTCGGCGGCCTCGCCAGGCGCATTCATCTGCCTTCCATCACGGGACAGATCCTGGCGGGGATCCTGGTCGGAAAGGCGGGCCTCGACCTCTTCAGCGAAGAGTCCCTCGACGGTCTGCAGCCCCTCACCCACTGCGCCCTGGGGCTGATCGCCGTCACCGTGGGAGCCCATCTCAACCTGCGCCGGCTTCGCAACGCCGGACGGCGCCTCTTCTTCCTGCTCATCACCGAGTCGACCATCACGCCGATCATCGTGTATCTCGCCACCTGGGGGCTGGCGGGCAGCGATCCCGGCATCGCGCTGCTCTTTGCAACCGTCGCGATCGCGACGGCCCCCGCCACCGTCGTCACCCTCGTGAAGGAAACACGCTCCAAGGGGGTCTTCGTCAAGACCCTCATCGCCGCGGTCGCGCTCAACAACATGGCGTGCATCGTGCTCTTCGAGGTGGCGCGCGCCCTGACCCGGAGCTGGGAGCTGGAGGGCGTCCACTTCGGCGTCGACCTCGTGCCCCCGCTGACGCGTCTCGCCATCGCAGTCGCCATCGGGGCCGGGGTCGCACTGCTGATGGACGTGGTGAGCCGCTACGCCATGCGTCCCGAGCGCATCGCGACCTGGGCCGTCATCGCCCTGGTCTTCACCGTGGGCGTTGCGGCGACCTTCGAGGTCTCGCCCCTGCTCGCCTGCCTCACTCTCGGCTTCGTGCAGACCAACATCAGCCGGGGCCGCGACCAGCTCGTCGATTCGGTCTTCGCCGATTTCGAGCCCGCCATCCTCACGGTCTTCTTCACCCTCGCCGGCATGCACCTCAGCCCCGAGCACCTGGAGTCGGCGGGCCTCGTGGCCTTCCTGCTCTTCTCCGGGCGCTTCGCGGGCAAGCTGCTCTCGGCGGACCTCGCCATGCGTTTCGCCCACGCGACGGAGCGGGTGCGGGCAAACCTGGGCCTCGCGCTGATCCCCCAGGCCGGCGTCGCGGTCGGCCTGGTGCTGCTGATCCAGGAGGATCCCGCCTTTGCACCCACGGCGGGCCTCTTCGCCTCGGTGGTGCTCGCCGTGGTGGCCGCCAACGAGATCGTGGGCCCCCTCGCGACGCGCTTCGCCCTGGCGAGGGCCGGGGAGGTCGACCGCGATCGCATGCGCCTGATCGACTTCCTCCAGGAAGAGAACATCGTCACCGACTTCCGGGCCAGCACCAAGCAGGAAGCCATCGAGAAGCTCGTGGATCTGCTCATCACCAGCCATCACCTGAAGCACACGAGCCGCGAGGAGCTGCTTCGAAGCGTCCTCGAACGCGAGGAGCAGGGCTCCACCTGCCTGGGCGGCGGCCTCGCCGTGCCCCACGGCATCGTCCCCGAAGCGCATCCCATGGTGGGCGTCATGGCACTCTCCCGGGACGGTCTCGACATCGAGACTCCGGACCATCGCCCCGTCCACTGCATGGTCTTGCTCGGGACCGCCGAGGCGGAGCGCGACCGTCACCTCCAGGTTCTCGCGAGCCTGGCGCGCACCGTGGGAATCGACATCACCTTTCAAGAGCAGCTCTTCGACGCCAAGAGCGCCGCACACGCATATGAGCTGCTCCACGGCGAGGAGTCCGAGGACTTCAACTACTTCCTCGAAGAAGACTGAGCTGATAGAATGGTGTTGGCGTCATTGGGGGGAGTGCGGGCCTCGGCATGCAGAACTATCTGGACCTCGAACGGAAAATCCTGGAATCGGGCAGCGAGAAGACCGATCGCACCGGCACCGGAACCCGCAGCATCTTCGGCGCCCAGCTGCGCTTCGATCTTTCGGCAGGCTTTCCGCTGCTGACCACCAAGAAGCTGCACTTGCGCTCCATCATCCACGAGCTCCTGTGGTTCATCGCGGGCGAGACCAACATCGCCTACCTGCAGGAAAAGGGCGTCACGATCTGGGACGAGTGGGCGGACGAGAAGGGAGAGCTCGGCCCCGTGTACGGCTCCCAGTGGCGCAGCTGGCCGGTCGCGGGGAACAACGGGGAGCACCGGCACGTCGACCAGCTCGCCGGGGTGATCGAAGCCATCCGCGAAACACCCGACTCACGCCGTCTCATCGTCAGCTCCTGGAACGTGGGCGAGCTCGAGCGCATGAAGCTCCCCCCCTGTCACCTGCTCTTCCAGTTCAACGTGGCGGGCGGGCGGCTGCACTGCGGCATGTACATGCGCAGCTGCGACGTCTTTCTGGGACTTCCCTTCAACATCGCCTCGTATGCGTTGCTCACCCAGATGGTGGCCCAGAGCTGCGACCTCGAGCCCGGCGACCTGGTGATCTCCCTGGGAGACGCCCACATCTACACCAACCACCTCGAGCAGACCCGGACCCAGCTCGCCCGGGAGCCACGCAAGCTGCCCCACATGCGCCTCGACCCGGCGATCAAGTCGGTCTTCGACTTCCGCTACGAGCACTTCCACCTCGAGGACTACCATCCCCACCCGGCAATCAAGGCTCCTATTGCCGTGTGAAGAACAGCAGTCTGAAGAACAGCAGTCTGAAGAAGCGCTCTGACCCGGCACGGACCCCAACCATGCGCCTCTCCATCCTGGCGGCAGTCTCCGAGAACGGTGTGATCGGTCGCAAGGGCGAGCTGCCCTGGCACCTGCCCGCCGAGCTGCGCCACGTAAAGCGGCTCACCACCGGGCACACCCTCATCATGGGGCGCAAGACCTACGAGTCCATCGGGCGGCCTCTGCCCGAGCGAACCTCCATCGTGATCACCCACGCTCCTGATTACGCGGCGGCGGCGGGCGTGATCGTAGTGCCCGACTTCGAGGCCGCGCTGGCGGCGGCGCAGAAGCGGGGCGAGAGCGAGGCCTTCGTGTTCGGAGGGGAGGCCGTCTACGCCCTCGCCCTGCCCCGGGCCGACCGCCTCTACCTGACCCGGGTGCATACCCATGTCGCAGGCGACGCCTTCTTTCCCGCGCTCGAGAAGGCGCACTGGAAGCTCGTCGACGAGGAGCGACACGCGGCCGACGAGCGCCACGCCCACGCCTTCACCTTCCAGACCTTCGACCGCGCCTGAGCACCGCCAGGTTGCCGCCCGCGCACACTGCGCCGGCGGTGCAGAGAGCTCGCGGCTCAGATGGGTAGCGCGCGGCGCGGCGCCTCGGGCGCGGCTTCGGCGAAGAGTTCCCGGGTGCGCTCGCTGCAGCTGAAGAAGAGCAGCTGAGAGCGCGTGTCGGCCGCGAATTCGCGCAGCACACCGAGCATCGCGCGGGCCCGGGCATCGTCGAAGTTGACCAGCACGTCGTCCATCACGACGGGCAGGCGTTTCTGGCGCCGGGCGAATTCGGCGATGAGGCCGAGGCGGATGCAGACGTAGAGCTGCTCCGCGGTACCGCGACTGAGCTCCGCCGGGGCCTTGCGCCGATCGCCGGCGTCGACCACCTCGAAGGCCTCGGAGTTGGCGGACTGCAGGATGCGGCGATAGCGCCCCCCGGTCACGGTCGCGAAGTAGCGGGAGGCCTGGTTCAACACCGCAGGCTGTCGCTCGCGCTCGAAGCGCGTGAGGGTGGCCTCGATGAGGCCGCGGGCCACCCGGAGCCGGCGCCACTGTGCGACCGCCTCCTCGAGCTCGGCCAGCAGCTCGGCCCGCTCCTGCTCGAGCTCCATGACGGCGCTCGACGCCTCCAGCTCGCTCAGCTGGCCGCGCAGGTCCTGATGCCGGCGCAGCAGCTCGTCGCGCTCTATCGCGGTCCGGGACGCGGACTCTCGCGCCCGGTTGGCCTCGCGCTCCCACTCCCCCACGCGGCCGCGCACAAGCTCCTCGCGGCAGGCGTCCGCCTCGCCGCCGCGTCCCACCCGGCGATCGAGCTCGCCCTCCCCGGCCCGGATCTGCTCCGCGAGGGATCCTCTCCGCGCAGAGAGGTCGAGGCTGTGGCGAAAGCCTTCCTCGTCCTTCACGCCCGCCGCTTCGAAGAGGGAATCCCGCTCTGCTTGCGCGTGCAGGAGGCGCTTCGCAGCCGCCGTCCTGCGATCCCCGAGCTCGACGGCGCGCTCTTCCAGAGGCTGGCGCCGCTCGCGAAGCTGCCCGTCGTGGCGGCAACGGCGGCGCAGATCCGCAAAGGCCTCGAGCAGGCGCGCCGCGCGTACATCTTCATCCTGCCCTCGCGTCGCGCCTTCGTCGTCTTGTCCCGGCAGCACACCTTCGCCGTCTTGCCCCGTGGCTGGAGTCCGGATGTCGTCCTGGCTCGCGGCGACACCCTCGCGGCCGACCTCATCGCGGCCCGCCCGGGCGAGGGCACGACGCGCACGCTCCTCCCAGGCCCGGGTCTCGGCCTCCCGGCGCCCCAGCTCATGAGCAGCGCGCCGCCGGGCCTCGACACTCGCGCACGCCAGCTGCAGCTGCTCGAAGAAGCGGGGCAAGGTGGCGGCTGCCAGACCTTCGGGCGCCCCGGCCCCGCGCTTCCACTGGCACCAGCCCTCTTCGCGCTCGTCCTGCCGGCGAAGCGCGGCCTCCAGGCAGGGCTCGAGCAGGGTCAGCTCGCGCTGGCACTCGTCCAGCTCGCGCCGCGCCTCCTCGGCGAGCAGCTGGAGCCGCTCCCACTCCTGGCGGCACCGGCGGTCCTCTTCGAGCTGCGCCTCGGCGCCGTCGAGCTCCTCGCCTCGCAGCTCCCGCGACAAGCCGAGAGAGGCCGCGGCCCGGGCGAGCTCCCTGAGATGCTCTCCGAGCCGGGCGCGTGCGCCCGTGCTGGCGCGCTCGAGTGCTTCGCCCTCGTCGCGCCTGCGCCGACTCTCCTGCCTGCGCAGCTGCAAGAGCAGCAAGGCGAAGCCGGCCATCAGTGCCGAGATCGCGAGGGCCGCCGGAACCAGGGCCTCGGCGGGCGGGGCAAAGGGAAGAGTGGAGGGGAGGGCGGATGTGAGAGCGGAGGGCAGAAGCCCCTTCAATGTGGCTCCCGACTCCAGCCACCAGCTGCCCGCAGCATCCCGACCCGCGCCGGGCGCGGTTGCGAGATGCGTGCGCAGGGCCGCCGTCAGGGCGGGGGCGGCGCACAGGGCGGCCAGCCCCGCCGCCACGGGTGCCGCCCATGGAGCAACGAAACCCGTGCGCGCTCCCGCCTCGGCGAGCTCGATCGCTTCGCAGCTCGCCTCGACCCGGGCGCGCGCGGTCTCGCAGTCGGCCAGTCGGCCGCGCAGGCCGCGCAGGGCGGCGGCGCGCTCGTCCAGTGCGCGGGCCTCGGGAGCCCGGATTGCATCCCGCCGCTCCAGGATGTCTGCGACCCGGCCTTGCAGCCGCCCTCGGCGTTCTTCGAAGTCCGTGCGCCTGCGGTCGAGGTCGGCCCGGTCGGCAGCCGACGCGGCCAGCCGCTCGGACCACTGTATGGCCTGATCGACGTTCTCGAGGGAAACGTCGAAGTCCTGCAGCCGCGCCTCGTCCCAATCGGCCCCCAGGTTCGCCAGCGCATCGGTGACGGCCGACTCGGCGCCCGCCAGGCCCTCGCGCAGCAGCGGACGCTCCTTGAGCTGGGTCTCGTAGAGGGAGAGCTGCCGGTGCAGGGTCTCGATCTCGACCACCACCGCCTCCAGGGACGAGGACGGCGCCAGCGATTCGAGCTGGCGGCGGCAGGCGCGCTGGTCGTCCTCGACGCTCTCCAGCGCGGCTCGCGCACCCTCGACCGCAGCGCGGCAACGCTCGAGCTCGAGTCCGGCGTCATCGGGCAGCGCCGTCACGGGACTCAGCTCGGCGAGCTGCCGGCGCGCCTCCTCGATGGGGCTCCAGACCTCGCGCCACAGGACGCCGAGCTTCTCGGCCTGTCGCCGGGTCTCTCGCTGCGCCTCGGTCGCGGCGTGGAGCTCATCGAGCTGCACCGCCATGGCGCGCTCCGCGGCGGCGAGATCGGGATAGGCCTCGGCGGCCTGTCGGCGCCCGGCGAGCTCCGCGTCGCGGGTCGCTACCGCTTCGGCCAGCTCCCGAACCCGGAACTTCCCCTTGCGAGACACCTTGTAGAGCGCCGCCGCGTCGGCATCGATCCGGCGCAGGGCATCGCGAGCCGAGCGCCCGGCTCCGGTAATGCCGGCGGAGAAGATGTGGTCCTGCACGCCCTCCTCGCCCAGCGAGGCCAGGGACTGGAGCTCGGCCAGACTAAATGCGAACACGTTCTGAAATAGCGCGCGGTCGGCGTAGCCCAGCAGCCGTTCGAGATCGGAGGCGGCGAGGGTGCGCGGGGCTTCACCGGGCGGGTCATCGGAGGGGGCTGCGGAAGAGGGGGCTGCGGAAAGAGTCACGCTGAGCTTGCGCGCTGGAGCCGCAATGCGCTCCACCACGACCTCGCGCGCGCCACGGGGGGAGCTGGCAAGCCCATCCTCGCCACCGCCGAAGGCGGCATGCGTATCCTCGCCGCGATCGAAGCCTTCGGCTTCGATGGAAAGCGTATCCTCGCCACCGCCGAAGGCGGAAAGCGTATCCTCGCCAATGAGCCACACGCGACCCCCGTGCCGGCCACCGGCCAGCGGTGGAAAGCGTGACTCGCGCGCGTTGCCGCCGCGGAAGCCGAAGAGCGCGAAGCGCAGGAAGCCGAGCAGCGTGCTCTTGCCCGCCTCGTTGGGGCCGTAGAAGAGGGAGAGCCCGCCGGGCACGTCGTCGACCCGCCAGTCACTGAAGATCCCGAAGCCCTCGATGTGCCAGCCCGCGATCTTCATTCGCGTTCCGGAGTCGCGTCGGCGAGGAGTTCGAGAGCGCTTCGCTCGCCTTCGGCCAGCAGCGCCGCGCCATCGGCCTGCGCGAGGGCGGGCAGGTCGACGCCGCGCTCCCGGGGCGGCAGGTCGCGGAGCACCCGGTCGAGGAAGCTCGCACGGGCCTCGTCGTCGAGCGCCAGGGCGTCGCTCGCGGCCAGGAGCTCGGAGGAGAAGTCGTCCCGCGCGCGCAGGGCCTCCCGGTCGAGCTCTGCCCGCAGCTCGCTCTGTAGCGACTCCCACCACAGCCAGGGCGAGAGCCCCTCGCTGCGATCACGCAGAGCCGCGAGTAGCTCCGCCAGGGCACCGGGACGGCGCAGGTCTGCGCCCAGAGCCGAGCGACCGACGAGCCGTGCGCGCAGCACCAGGGCGCGACCCTCGTTTTCGGCGCGGGCCGCTTCGGCCGCCGACCCGAGGGCGCGTTCGAGATCGGCGAGGTCCGAGCAGCGCGCGGCGTCTACCTCGGGGGCCAGGAAGCGAACGCGGTCGACGAAGACCGGCTCTACGCCGGTGACCCGCTGCCCCTCCACCTCGACCACCACGGCCCCCTTGGCTCCGAGCTCACCGGGCTTGGGGCTGCGCCCCTGGAGGCTGCCGGGATAAACGATCCAGGGATCGCCCTCCCGCAAGATGCGTTGGGTGTGGATGTGGCCGAGAGCCCAGTAGTCGAGCCGCGACCGTGCGAGATCCTCCACCGAGCAGGGGCTGTAGGGCTCGTGGCCCGAGGCCCCGCCGACGTTGCAGTGGAGCAAGCCGACGTGGAGGCCCTCCTCGGAACCGCGCCGGAAGCGCAGCGCGAGGTTCTCCCGGGTCGCGCGTTCGGCGTAGCTGATGCCATACACCGTGGCGAGTCGCGACCCCCCGCGCTCCAGCGGGACGTTGGCAACCGCCTCGCTGCCGAAGAGAGTGAAGCCTTCGGGCCAGCGGCGCACCGCCGACCAGCCCTCGCCGACCGGATCGTGGTTGCCCTGAACGGCGAAGACCCGGACGCCCGCGGCGCAGAGGCGCTCGATGCCGCGCAGCAGGCGCAGCTGGGCACGCAGGCCGCGCCGCGCACCGTCGTAGAGATCTCCGGCCAGCAGGAGGAAGAGCGCGTCGCGCTCGAGGGTGAGCTCGACCAGCGCATCCCAGGCCTCGAGGGAGGCGTCGACGAGGGCGGCCTGGACTTCCGGCGCAGCCCGCCGAACGCCCTCGAAGGGCGTATCGAGGTGCAGGTCCGCAGCGTGGACGAAGCAGTAGCGCGCCATCTGGGCCCACTGTCTCGCCGAAAGCGGGGCGACGCGCAAGGGCGCCACCGAGCGGAGTAGGCCGCGGCGCAAACGCGCATAACGGACCTGGGTGGGCCCCACGATGAGAAGGGGCCGCTACACTCTCTTTTCCAATTCGGAGATTCGCAGCCGTGGGCCACCACGGGAAGCAGCCGAGGACGAGCATGAATCCCGCTACACCCCCCGTCGATCCCGCATCCACGCCCCCCAGAGCCGGGGAGAGCGACGCCAGCGATCTCCGCGGGGCGGCGACCGCCGCAAGCCACCCGGCAGAGCGAGACGCAGAGCAGCCTGCGGAGGGCGGTGCCGAAGACGGTGCCGAGAGCCGCCCGCTGGCGGAGTCCCAGCTTGCCGGAGCGCCGCAGGCCGAGAGCGCGGCGGCAGAGGCCGAAAAGGCCGTGGGGGCCGCATCCGTGAGCGCCGGGGCGGCCGAGTCCGAGGGCGACCCGACCTCCGCATCCGCGAGCACGGCGGCGGAGCCCGAGATCCGCGCGGCGCTCGACCCCGAGATCGCCAGTAGCGCGGGGTCCGAGACGCTCCCGGTTCCCGCGGGCCCGCGGCGCATCGACTCGCCCGGGGCGCGGCCCGGCAAGATCAACTTCTGGAAGCGCATCGCCATGCGACGCACCGAGCGGGCGCGCAACGCCGCCCAGACCGCCGAGCTGCTGGCGAAGGTGGGCGACCTCGACGAGCGGCTGGAGAGCACCCAGGCGACGATTCTGGGCCGCCTCGACCGCATGGAAGAGCAGATCGAGTCGGTGTGGGTGGTCGAGGAGCAACTCAGCCAGCTCAGCGAGATCCAGGGCAAGCTCGACTCGCTGCGCAGCGAACAGCGCGGCATCATCGAGGCCGTGGCGGGCTCCGGTGGGCAGACCGCCAGATCCCGCTGGGGATCGCGCTTCGCCTTCGTGGTGCTGCTCGCGGCCGCCGCGGCCGGCGCGATCGCTCTCGTGAAGATGGGTCTCTGAGCGATCGCTCCCTCCTCGAGCCGCCATCCCTGAATCGACACGGTTCCCACGGGGCAGATTTCGGGCGACAGAGAATTCCAGTCACCTGTCCCGCTTGACACGGCACTCAAGTGATACAACACTCTATCCGCATAAGCAGATGCAGCGATCTCTACGAGGCACCCGCGCTGCGGAGGTCTCGCGAAGCTCCGCAGCCCGCCACCGAAACCCACTAATTCCATTGGAGAAATCAGTATGGCCGCCAGTGACCCCACCCTCCCCTTCAAGGTCGCCGACCTCGCCGAGGCCGAGCTCGGTCGCAAAGAGATCCGTCTTGCCGAGCACGAGATGCCCGGCCTCATGGCCCTGCGCGAGCGCTACGCGGGCAAGAAGCCCTTCGCGGGCGTGAAGATCATGGGCAGCCTCCACATGACGGTGCAGACCGCCGTACTGATCGAGACCCTGACGGACCTGGGCGCCGACGTGCGCTGGGTGTCGTGCAACATCTTCTCGACCCAGGACAGCGCGGCCGCCGCGGTCGCGGTGGGGCCCGATGGCACCCCCGACGATCCCAAGGGCATCGCGGTATATGCGTGGAAGGGCGAGACCCTCGACGAGTACTGGTGGTGCACCGACGTCGCCATGCAGTGGCCCGACGGCTCCGGCCCCGACCTCCTCGTCGATGACGGCGGTGACGCGACCCTGCTCATCCACAAGGGTCTCGAGTTCGAGAAGGCCGAGAAGGTTCCGGACTTCAATCCGGAGACCGACGCGGAAGAGTGGGGCGTGATCCTCCAGCTGCTGCGCAAGATCCAGAAGGACGACCCCAAGCGGTGGCACCGGGTGGCCGAGGGCTGCCGCGGCGTCTCCGAGGAGACGACCACCGGTGTGCACCGGCTCTACCAGATGGAGAAGGCCGGCACCCTGCTCTTCCCCGCCATCAACGTCAACGACTCGGTTACGAAGAGCAAGTTCGACAACGTCTACGGCTGCCGCCACAGCCTGCCCGACGGCCTGATGCGTGCTTCGGACGTCATGCTCGGCGGCAAGGTCGCCGTGATCGCGGGCTTCGGCGAGGTGGGCAAGGGCAGCGCCCAGAGCCTGCGCGGCCAGGGCTGCCGGGTGATCGTTACCGAGATCGACCCGATCTGCGCCCTACAGGCCGCCATGGAGGGCTACGAGGTCAAGACCATGGAGGACGTGGTCGAGACTGCGGACATCTTCGTCACCACCACGGGCAACTTCGACATCATCACCGCCGAGCACATGTCGCGCATGAAGGACAAGGCCATCGTGGGCAACATCGGTCACTTCGACAACGAGATCGACATGGCGGGTCTGAAGAAGATCTCGGGCGTCGAGTGCATCAACATCAAGCCCCAGTACGACGAATGGGTCTTCCCCGACGGCCACAGCATCCTGGTGCTCGCCGAGGGGCGACTGCTCAACCTGGGCTGCGCGACCGGCCATCCCAGCTTCGTGATGAGCGCGTCCTTCACCAACCAGGTGCTGGCCCAGATCGAGCTGCACGAGAACGGCGAGCAGTACGGGAAGAAGGTCTACGTGCTGCCCAAGAAGCTCGACGAGGAGGTGGCGCGGCTGCACCTCGACAAGCTCGGCGTGAAGCTCACCCGCCTCACCCCGGCCCAGTCCGAGTACCTCGGCATCGACGTCGACGGCCCCTACAAACCCGAAAACTACCGCTACTAACGCAAGCAGGGGGGACGGTCCTTAACGGAAGTTGGACCGCTTCTCCCTCGATTCCGCACCTGGGGCGGGCCGACCTCGCGTTTCAACGCAAGGTCGGCCCGCCTTCTTGCGTTAAGGACCGTCCCCCCTGCTTGCGTTATGGGTGGAGGGTGAGGGTGTGGCCGGTCCAGTGGAGGACCTGGTCTTGGGGGTGGATGCGGGGCCAGGCGAAGTCGGGGAGGAGGGATTCGGGGCGGAGGGGGTCGGGGGAAGCGCGCAGGCCGACGGCGTGAGCGAGGAGGCCGCAGAGCTGCTCCGGGGTGTAGGCGGCGCGCAGCTGGGGGGTGCCCACCGAGCCGTGAAACTTGGCGAGCTTGCCGCCGGCGGGCTCGAGCAGCAGCAGGTGATGGCGGTACACGGGTAGGCGGAAATCGAGCAGCTGTTGCAGAACGACCTGGGTCGCGGTGCTCGAGGCAAGATCCCGGCCGCGCACCACGCGCGTGACCCCGCTCCAGTGATCGTCCACCACGCAAGCCAGGTGATACGCCAGGGCCCCGTCCCGGCGGCGTACGACGGGATCGCCGAAGCAGGCCAGCGGGTCCTGGGCGAGATCGAGGCCGCCCTCGTCAGCGGGACGCACTACGCCGCTGGGAAGCCGCACACGCAGGGCTTCGCCGCAGGAGCGCCAGCCGCCCTCGCCAGCGGAAGGCAGCGGGCGCTCGCGGCAGGTGCCCGGGTAGCGCGCACCGCCGTCGTGGCTGCGCCCGCCCGTGGCGCGAATCTGCGCCCGGCTGCAGCTGCACGGGTAGAGGACCCCGAGCTCGGCCAGCCGGTCGAGGGCCGCCTCGTGGTCGGAGCGCGCCTGATGCTGCTCCACGACCTCGTCCCACTCGAGCCCGAGCCACGCCAGGTCCTCCACCATGGCCCGGCTGTACTCGGGGCGACAGCGCTCCGGGTCGAGATCCTCGAGGCGCAGGATCAGGCGCGCGCCTCGCGAGCGCGCATCGAGCCAGCACAGCAGAGCCGCCAGGAGCGTCCCCGGATGAGCGGGACCGGTGGTGGACGGGGCGTAGCGCCCGACCTCCGCCGTCACGGCTCGCTGGAGCACCGGGCCTCTTTGGGGTGACGAAGCCCCACCCTTTACCACTTCCATGCCACTTCCATGCCCCCCCAACCATCCCCTGCGCGCCCTCACTGCTGGAGGCATCAAGTAGCGAGGAGAGCGCGCCGATCCACTCCAGCATGGACCTCGCGCGACGCGCCTACCACTGGACCATCGGCACCTACACGACCTGGCAGGGAATCCCGCGCGAGACGCGCCTCTCCCTCGATTCGCTGGGCTACCGCCTGGTCTCGCCATCGGACTCCCAGCAAGAGCTGGACGATAACGCCCTCGAGTGCGACCTGCGGCTCGTCGACGACCGCCAGATCGAGCGGGTTCCGTCGCCAGAGGACGATCCCGACACCCCGATCATCGCCCTCACCGGCCCTCGCCCCAGGCTCCTGGAAGACCGGCGTGTGATGGGCAGCATCGAACGTCCTGCGCAGCTGCAGGCCCTGTACGCAATTCTTCAAGACGCCCTCGAGCTCACCCCGCGAAGCTCGCCACGGATCGCCACCGAGCTCGCCGCCCGCTGCGTAATCTCCAGCCACGGCTGGCCCGGCGCTGTCCTCAGCCTCTCGACCAAGGGCTGTCTGTTGCGCAGCGATGCGGAGCTCGAGTGCGGCATGCAGCTGAATCTGCAGTTCGTCATTCCCTCCCGGGAGGTCATCACGACGCGGGCCCATTGCGTGAGCACGAGCGGTGTCGACGCGGGCCTCGTCTTCTGCGACCCGAGCCTGGGCGAACGCGAGACGATCAACCACTACATCGTCGACCAACTCACCGAACGCTGAGCGCCAAAGGCGCGATCGCCCTGGCTGTGCGAAGCACTGCCCGCTGAGCGCCGCCTGCTAGCTTGCCGGAGATGTCCGCCGAGGCCCCGAGCTACTGGATCGAGCTGCTGGACCGCGCCTGGCGGGTCGGCCTGCGAGCGGCCTACTGGAGCTTGCGCGTGTGGTGGTTTCTACGGCGGCCCACGCTGGAGAGCGCCTTCGTGGCCGTGTGGCGGGGGGACGAGCTGCTGCTCATCCGCAACTCCTACCGCCGCGGTGTCACGATCCCCAGCGGCGGCATCGACTCCGGGGAGACGCCGCGCGAGGCTGCCCGGCGTGAGCTCGAGGAGGAGGTGGGCATCTCCGTTTCCGGCGACGCTCTCGAGCCCTCTTGCGAGGTCGTCATGCCCTTCGAATGCAAGCAGGACCACGGCCACTTCTTCGAGCTGCACCTGGACCCCAGCGATCCCCGCAGCGTCGAGATCGACCGCCGGGAGGTCGTGTGGGCGGACTTCTGTCACGAGGCACAGCTCGCCGAGCAGCCGCTGAGCCCGCAGGTGCGGGCATACCTCGCGCAGCGGCGAGCAGAATTCGAGCCTTGACCCCCCGAGGGTAAACGACAACCCCGCAGCATCCATGCCCTTTTTTTCGCTTGCCCCAAGGGGAATGACGCGAGAGGGCCCTGTATTGCGTTTCGGCCAACATCGTGCATTCTCGTGGCCATGGCGCACGCCGCGCCCAACTAGGGGGGATCTCTTCCGCGATGTCGGATTCCAACGAAGTTCTGGTCGTTGCCTCGAAGGTGAAGAACTACATCAAGGACAAGGGCGACATGAAGACGTCGGCCTCGGTGCTGACGGCCCTTTCGGACCGCATACGCAGTATGTGCGACGAGGCCGTCGAGAACGCGCGCAGCGACGGTCGTAAGACCGTTCTCGATCGCGACTTCGGCTGATCCTCGGCGCACCTGCGGTCGCTGTTGCCCGGCTCTGCGCATCGCGGAGCCGGGCGTCGCGCACTCCCCATCCACGCGCAGGGTGAGCAGGTGAGCTTTCGTCCCCCGCGGAACGGGGGACAGTCCATCCCCCCGCGGAGGGGCCTCTAGGCCCTTCTCGTCACCTCCTGTCCCCCGGGAGGACGGCACGCAGGGAACCAACTCGCTCCCACCGCCGTCTTCAAGCGACGACCCAGCTCCGCCGATGAAGTCCTGAGGCGCGGGCGAAATCATCGCCGCCACCCATCCCCCCCAAGCGTGGGACGCCGAGCAAGCCCGGAAACCGGGCGGCACGGCTCCCGCCAACGTCGAGGAGCCGATCCCCGATGCCCGCCGGCACCCAACGCTCTGACGCCAGCCCGACACCGCGATCGCTCGCTATCGCCACGGTGATGGGTGCGCTCTGCGTCTTCGGGATCGCCTGCGCGAAGGCGCCACTCGAGCGCGACAAGCCCTGCTGGCTCGAGGACAGCTGCCAGGCGCCGCCCCTTTCGCCCGACGCAAACCCCACCCAGCTCCCCTTCGGCTCCTTGCTCGAAGGCGGCCTCCACTGCGACGAGGGTGACTGCCAGGATTGGTATCGCGTCGGAGTCGCCGAGGGCGGCCCGATCCAGATCGAGGTGCGGACGCTCGGGGAGGGCGGGCAGGGCAAGGTCTCGCTGGTGCTCCTCGACGAGCGCAGCGCGCCGCTGGTCCAGCCCCAGCAGCTCTCCCAGCGCATCGAGCGCCGCCTGCCGGCGGGACGCTATCAGCTCGGTGTTATCGTCGTTGGAACGCAGGGACCGCCTCTGCGCTACTCCCTGGTGGCTCAGCGCTCCGCGGAGGCCACGCCCGCCCACGCGAGGGCGACCGGCACCCGGGCCTCGGGCGGTGCGGCCGCGCGAGGCGCCTGGGCTCCTGGAAGGTCGCAGCCGGGGTGGGTGCGCGGTGACGTGATCGAGGTCGAAGCGGGCTCCGCAGGCGTCCTCATCGACGCCGGCACGACCCGCGGCCTGCGCATGGGGCAGCGGGGCGAGCTGGTCCAGGCCGGCCGGACCATCGCGCGGATCGAGCTCATCGAGGTGTACGAAGCCGGAAGCCGCGCGCGTCTGCTGGCGCCGGTGACCAGACCCATCGATCCCCTGACGACCGAGGCCCGCATTCACGTCGCGCCGGCCTCGAGGGCCCGTTGAGCAGCGCCGAATCCCGGCCCGAAAGTCCAGCGCAAAGGTTACTCTCCCGCTCGGGGTCCGGCCTCGGCTGGGCTCAGGCAAATTGGGCTCAGGCAATGGGAGACTCGTGATCCTGCGCTCGGCCGTCGCATGGGGGGTGATCGGAGCGCTGCTCGTCGCCGGCGCCGCCTCCTGCTCCGATGCCCGGGCAGCCGGCGAGTCAGGCTCCAGGATCGGCCGCATCTACCTCGACGACGTTCTGCCGGCACCGGACGGTCAGCGCGCCGTCGAGCTTCTGCTGCGGGCCGAGACCGCCTACGGCGAAGCGGTCGCAGGGCTCCGGTCCGGCGATCTCGAGGTCCGGGACAACGGCGACCGGATCTCTGCGCAGCGAATCGCGCTCACGCTTCTCTCCGAAACCCATCACGGCACGGCTTGCGTGATCGCCATCGACGCGAGCCGCACGATGAAGGGAGAGCCCTTCGCGCGCGCGCTCGAAGCCGCGCTGGGTTACCTGGAGCAGATGGGAGAGCAGGACCGGTTGGCGGTCCTGACCTTCGCGGACCGCGTGGAGGTCGTATTCTCTTTCGATGTGGCAAGAGACGAGGCGCGCCGACGTCTCGAGACGCTCTCCGAAGACGAAGACTCCCTCTCCACCCTGCTCTTCGACGGTCTCTTCCGATCGGTCGCGCTGCTACGGGAAGCGCCGGAGCTGCCCCGGCGGCGCTTCACCATCGCGTTCTCCAATGGTCAGGACCAGGGGAGCCGCCGCAGCCTGGCCGAGGTCATCGAGCAAGCGCAGGGAAGCG
Organism: Deltaproteobacteria bacterium; assembly: GCA_019310385.1. GTDB lineage: Bacteria > Myxococcota_A > UBA9160 > UBA9160 > UBA4427 > JAFDEK01. The sequence continues at coordinate 2,591 of JAFDEK010000012.1, read as the reverse complement.
ACGCGGAGCCTCGGGTTCCCGTCTACGCGGTCGGCTATGCGCGCTTCGGCGGCTCCGGTCTCGAGAACCTGGAGCGCCTCGCCCAGGACACCACCGGCCGAGCCTTCGAAGCCAGCTCGACCTCGCAGCTCCCTTCCATCTTCGAGGTGATCCGCCAGCGGATGCTCCGCGGCTACGTGCTGCGCTTTCCGGCCAGGATGGACGGCGAGCGCCACACCATCGATGTCAGCTTCAAGGGAATGCAGGACACGCGCGGCGGCCGGTACCCGGACCTGCGCGAACCCAGTTGGCCCCTGGCCCTGAGCGCCGCGATGCTCGTAGTCGCCGGAGTCATGGCTCTGCTCTACCAGCGCCGCCGCAAGCGACGCGCTGCGACACGCCCCGCGAAGCCGCAGCTGCGCAACGCGGGTGGCACCGGCGCCAAGCCCACGCCAGCGCTTCCGAAGGATCGCGTTATCATGCCCTGACTCGCGCCCTGCCGAAGCCCGGAGCGAAGGACCAAGGCCGCACTCAGAGCATGTTCGGGCCGCATTAGAGGATGATCCCCCCTCGAATTTGATGATCCCACTTCGATTCCGAGCGGAACGACTTCGAGGGATCGAGCAGCAGATGGGAGTCACGTGACGGGCGAGAGCCTGAAGCTTCGATGTCACCCCGCCGCCCTGAGCGCGATCGACTTCGCTCGCCCGGGACCCCAAGCGGGATGGCGGCCATGAGCGAGCTCGACATCGGCCGGGTCGTCACCGCGTCCCTCACCGACGTGGGCAGGGTAAGGGCGGGCAACGAAGATCACTGTGGCGAGTTCCGTCACGGCGCCGGCCACCGCCTGCTGGTCGTCGCCGACGGCATGGGGGGCCACCGGGGCGGTGCGACCGCGAGCCGCCTCGCCGTCGAAACCATCGGCGAGGCCTTCGAGAGCTCGACCGGCGAGTTTCCCGCCGGCCTCGAGCAGGCACTCCTCACTGCAAACCAGCGTGTCTTCGAAACGGCACGGGAAGACCCGGAGCTGCGCGGCATGGGGACCACCGTGGTGTGCCTGCTGCTGGCGCCGGACGGTTCGGGCTGGGTGGCCCACATCGGTGACAGCCGCGCCTACCGCCTGCACGAAGGGCGCATCGCCCCCCTCACCGCGGACCACTCGGTGGTGGGCGCCATGGTGCGCCAGGGTCTCATCAGCGCCGAGGAAGCCGAGGTCCACCCTCGACGCAACGAGATCCTACGCTCGGTCGGGATCGAGGCCGTGGTGCAGCCCGAGATCCGTGCGGTCGACCTGGCCGGCGGCGACCAGTACCTGCTCTGCTCCGACGGCCTCACCGGCATGGTGACCGACGCGGAGATCGAGCTGATCCTGCACCGGGAGCTTCCAGAATCCGCCGCCCGCAGCCTGGTCGACAACGCGAACGAGCGGGGCGGCACCGACAACATCACGGTGCAGATCGCGGCGATTCCCGACGATGCGATTCGCACAACGGCACCCGCCGCGCCCTCTTCTCCCTCCGCACCCGCTGCCAACCCGGGAGGAACCCGCACCCTGCCCACAGCCCCGACCGCCGCTACTGGATCGCCGGCGCGGCACTCGCTCTTGGAGCCGCGCTGCTGCTGGTCTGGCTGCTCTAGCGAGCGCGAAGCACTCGGTGCCGGCGGCGCAGCAGGGCGATGGCGACGACGGCGGCCGCGCCGAGGGAAGCGGCCGCAGGCTCGGGCACGTAGACGATCAGGGTGGGGCGATCGCCGGGCGTACCGTTCTCCCTCGAGGCGAAGCGCCGACCGGCATCCTCGAGGTCGGTGCTGAGAAGCCAGCCATAGTTGTTGCCCGATTCGATCCAGCCCTTCACGTCGGCCACCAGGGCCGGCGAGCTCCAGTAGTAGGCGCCAAAGCCGCCGCCGACCTCCGCCGTCGCACTCGGGGAGCTCACGAAGTCGCCGCCCGGACTCGACCAGAAGGCGTCGGAGTAGAAGGTGTGCAGCCAGGTCGCGTCATCCATCTCCGCATCGTCACCGAGGCCGCTGCCCTGCGCATCGGAGAGCCCCTCTCCCCAGTCGCTAGTCACCCGGTGTACGGATACCGGAACCGAGTCGATGAAGTTCGCCTTGTTGACCGTGAGCCTGAGGTCCACGGAGAGGACCTGGTAGCCGGAAGGAATGCTCCCCATGTCGAAGTGAAGCACGACGCGGCGCAATCCCTTCGAAGGGTCCAAGGGGCCTCCGGGACCGGCGAGGAAGAGATCCGCACCGTCTCCGCTGCTCGTACTCCCATCGACCGTCTCGAAGAGGGTGTTGTCCCGGTCGGCCACGATCGTCACCGAGTCGCCCGCCCACGCGGTCCCGGCAACGAGCGCGAAGAGCAGCAGCGACGCGAGGCCTGTGCCCGCCCGTCCGCTCTTCTTCGACATTCGACAGATGGAACTCACAACTTCTCCTTTCCGTGCTTCGTCGCACGGCTCCTGCGCGGCGCGAGGCAGTCGCCGCCCCGCCCTCTTCACCCCTTCCCCAGGCAAGCCCGCAGCGCGCCCTCGAGCTCGGGGTGCTGGAAGCGGTAGCCGGCAGCCAGGGCCTTCTCGGGCCGCACCTTCTGGCCCGGGGAGAGGCCA
>JAFDEK010000212.1 GCA_019310385.1 Deltaproteobacteria bacterium | reverse complement strand
ACGCGGGCCAGCGCCGCGGTGCCTTCGGGCGCCTCGACGGGAACACGGGAGGCACTCGAGCTGCGCGACGGCGACAAGGGGCGCTACGCGGGCAAGGGGGTGTTGAAGGCGGTCGGGCACGTGAGCGGCGAAATCGCCAAGGCGGTGCAGGGCATGCCGCTGGGCAGCCTCGCCCACCAGGCCGAGCTCGACCGGGTGCTGATCGCCCTCGATGGCACCGAGACGAAGGCACGCCTGGGCGCAAACTCGCTCCTCGGTGTGTCGCTTGCGGCCGCCCACGCTGGCGCCGCGATCGCGGGCGCGCCGCTGTACCGGTTCCTCGGCGGCGAGGAGGCCTGCTTGCTGCCGGCACCCATGATGAACGTCATCAATGGCGGGGCCCACGCGGACAACAACGTCGATCTCCAGGAATTCATGCTCTACCCGCTCGGCGCTCCGAGCTTCGCTGAGGCGCTGCGCTGGGGCGCGGAGGTCTTCCACACCCTCAAGGCGGTCATCAAGGACAAGGGTTACTCGACGGCAGTGGGGGACGAGGGCGGCTTCGCGCCCGACCTCTCGAGCAACCGGGAGGCGATCGAGCTGGTGCTCACCGCCATCGAGAAGGCGGGCTATCGCCCGGGCGAGGACTTCTTCATCGCCCTCGATCCCGCGGCGAGCGAGTTCTTCGAGAACGGCCAGTACGTGCTGGCGGGCGAAGGCGCGACCAAGAGCTCGGCCGAGATGATCGACTTCTGGAGCGACTGGGTGACGAGCTACCCCGTGGTTTCGGTCGAGGACGGCCTGGCGGAGGGAGACTGGGAGGGTTGGAGCGCCCTGACCGCCGCGTTGGGCGACCGGGTGCAGATCGTGGGCGACGACCTCTTCGTCACCAACCCCAAGATCCTCGCCGAGGGGATCGAAAAGAAGGCCGCCAACTCGATTCTCATCAAGGTGAATCAGATCGGCACGCTCAGCGAGACCCTCGAGGCGATCCGGGTCGCGGGGCAAGCGGGCTTCTCCTCGGTGATCTCCCACCGCTCGGGAGAGACCGAGGACACCACCATCGCGGATCTCGCGGTGGGGAGTGGGGTGGGACAGATCAAGACCGGGTCGCTGTGCCGCACCGATCGCGTCTGCAAGTACAACCGCCTGCTCCAGATCGAGGCTGAGCTGGGCGATCGGGCGCGTTACGCGGGTGGAAGCCGACTGAGCGGCGGCACCCGGTGACTCCCGGCTCGGCGCACAGCTTTGCGAACGCCCCCGCATACCGTGCCACCCGCGGCGCGGTGGGGGTGCTCTGCGTGCTTGCCCTGGCGCTGCCTGCCGCGGCCTTCATCCCCAAAGCGAAGCGCGTCGTCGCCGAGGTGGCGAAGGTCAACGCGGCATCCAAGCGCGCTACGGCGCTGCGCTTCGAGCTCAGTATGCGGATGGGCGACGGTGAGCCCCTCGCTCGCGGCGAGCTCATCACACATCCGACAGGCCTGGCGCGGCTCGAGCTTCGCGGCGCCCGGGGCCTGGTCGAGCGGCACTTGCTGCAGGGAAGCGAACACAGCACCGCGCGCGATGGCGAACTCGTGGAGAGTCCGCGCGCCTTCCTCCCGCCGCTCTTTCTTCTGCAGGCGGACTCGGCTGCCGTCCTGGATGCCGCGCTGTCGTCCGTGGGAGTGCGGGAGGGTGTGGTGGGGCTGGCCCCTTGCGGGGAGAACGAGTGCTTCATGCTCGGAAGGCCCCCGGGCGAAAGCCGCGGGGCTTCCCTGGAGGCGGCACTGGCCGAGGGCCTGACGCCCGGCTTCGAGGACCCCGAAGAGCTCTCCCCCGCGCTTCCGACCGCGAGCGTGTGGGTGGATGTCGAGTCCTTCGAGATCCGCGAGATGAGTTCGAGTTCGGGCGTTCGGGTGCTGCTTGGTCCCACGGCCTCCTACGACAGCTTGCGGGTGCCCCGCTGGTGGGTGATCGCGGAGCCCGGGAAGCGTCCGGTGCGTTTCGAGGTCCACACCGTCATGCCCGTCAACGCCCCCGCGTCGGTCTTCAGCCGATCGTGGCTCATGGCCCCAGTTCTTCCCGCCGAAGGCGACGCCCCGCCCGAGGCGCCGGCCCCGTAGGGCCGACCCCGGCCCCCGATCCGCGCCGCAGCTGGAAAATCAGCAGATTTTTCGAGTTCAGCGCTAATGCGCGCGTGTGGGTGTACCGATGCGAATCCCATGGCAACGCGTTGCGCCTCGAATTGTCCCGAGTTGGCGGGGAGTTGGGTCGTGCAACGCACATCGCAGGGCAAGTGGGCGAAAATTACAGCCCACCCGGAGCGCCTGCTCTGCGGCGAGGGGAGAAAATGAGTACCCAGCAGCAATTGCATGTCCTTGTCGTCGATCGGGATGAAGAGAGCACGCTTCAGCTAAA
>JAFDEK010000011.1 GCA_019310385.1 Deltaproteobacteria bacterium | reverse complement strand
GATTCTCGTCGCATCGATGGACGATTTTCGGCACCCGGCGCCCGGCATCCGACACCCGACACCCGGCCCCGACGACCGTTGACACGCCTGGGGACGAGGCTACGCTGCCGGCGCCGTTCGGCACGTGCTCCCATCGTCTAGAGGCCTAGGACGCGGCCCTCTCAAGGCTGAAACACGGGTTCGAGTCCCGTTGGGAGCACCAGCCTCATCCACTGCGCGCCCTGGGGCGAGCCAGGGGGGGGCCGGACGGGTCGGCCGACGCCCACTCCCGCATCCGATTCGGCCCTGGAGAGCCACTGAGTGTCCGGATTCGCCTTTGCCTGGCTCGACTGCGAATTCGGCGGCTTGGACGTCGAGCGCCACGACATCACCGAAATCGGGATCATCCTTACCGACTACCGTCTCGTGGAGACCGCCTCGGCGGAGTGGCTCGTGCGGCCGCGCCCTGAGCGCGTGTCCGAGGAGGCGGCGAAGATATTCGGCTACGAGCCGGAGCTGTGGGCGAAGGCCCCGACCCTGCGCGAGGTGCTGGGAGAGCTGGTGGAGCTGCTCCCCAAGAACGTCAAGGTCGTGCCGGCTGGACAGAATGTCCGCATGGACGTGATCTTCCTTGAGCGCGGCTTCCAGAGCTGCGAGATCGCCTACCCCTTCGACTACCACGTGATCGATCTGGCCTCACTGTATTACGGCTGGTCCCTGGTCGCGGGTCAGGAGATTGCCTCCCTCTCCTTGCGCCAATCCGCGACCGAAGCGGGGCTACTCGAGGGCGCGGTGCAGCACCGGGCCATGGCGGACGCCCGCCTCACCCTCGATACCTTCCGGCACTTCATCGGGCGCCTGTCGCCGCGCGAACCCGGCGATCCGATCCCCCTGGTGCAGCCCGCACCCGGCAAGAAAGCCTGAGCCCCGCCGCGCTCCGACCAGAACCTCAGGCCAGGACCTCAGGCCAGGACCTCAGGAGCGGGGCTCGATGCGCTGCGCCCACTTGTGCAGCGCTCCGCGGTCGATGCGCGCGAACCACGGCAGCAGCAAACGGGCCGCGAGTCCGCCGGGCCGGAAGCAGAGCGCCGACGCAAAGTCGATCAGCACGGGGTGGCCGTCCTCGCCCGCCAGCACGTTACTGCGGTGGCGAAGATCGAGATGAACCACGCCCCGGGCGTGCATGGCGCCCACCGCATCCCGCAGCTCGTCCATGAAGCCCGGCAGCAGGCTCCCGCGCAGGGAGCGGGAGAGCAGAACTCCCGGCCGATACTCGAGCACGAGCGCGAGCGCGTCGAGGCGGCCCAGCAGCCTCGGCACGGCCGCAAGCTCGGACAGGACCCGGTAGGCCCGCATCTCCCGGCCCGTGATCCACCTCCCCAACAGCCACCGTACGAGCCCGCTTCGAGGCCCGAAGTCCTTGACGACCACGAGGCGCTCGGCGTCCCGTGCGAGGAGTACGTCGGGGTTTCCCCAGCCGCCACGGTTCAGCACCCTGACGGTGGACGCCTCGAGGTTCGCGCGGCTCAGTGACGGCGAGGGGCGGGCGGCGCTGCCCGCCTCGCCTTCCGGCGACTCTTCCCGCGACTCTTCCCGCGGCCCCGGAATGGGGGGTCTCCCAGGCGAATGGCGTCCAGGCACGCGCCGACTCAGAGGCTGATCTGCGCGCGCAGGGTGAAGAGCAGCAGTCCTCCCACCCATGCGATCAGGGTGCCGAGCTCATTGTTGTCGGCGTAACGCGAGGCCTCCCATCCCTGGGAGGAATTAGCGAGAGCGGTCGTCTCCGCCGCGGGCTGCCAACCACCAAAGGAGGGGAGGATCGCGGGCACCGAGTCGCGGTAGGCCGCAAAAGCCGGACCGTAGATCTGCTCGAGCCGTTCACTCTCGCTCCGCTCCTTGCGTGGGAAGTAGGCGAAGAAGAACCAGGGCAGAAGCAGCGCGAGCAGCCCGAGCGCATAGAGCCCGCCGATGACGATCGCGAAGCCGACGGCGATGAGCAGCGTTCCGGCGTAGAGGGGGTGGCGCATGTGGGCGTAGGGCCCGGTGATGGTGAGGCGCTCGTTCTTGACCAGGTGGCCGGCGCCCCATGTGCGCAGGGCCCCGCCGATCACGACGCAGGCCCCCCCGACGCCCAACCCCAGCGACGTCGGTTCGGCGAGCCAGAGCCCCGCGAGGCCGAGCGCAAAGAAAGGGAGGAAACGCAGGCGGAGGTTCTTGAGGCGGACGGGGTTTCGCACGACCTGGTTACGGTAATCAGTCGCCCCCCCGAAGGCAACGAAGATAGAGAGAAGGCAATCGAGAGGCCCGCTCACTTCCCCCGTCGCCGGCTACCCCCGAGTCGGACGTTCACCAAGGTCCACAGCTTCTCCCGCAGCTCTTCCTTGAACTGCGGGTCAGCCTCGACGCCGAGCAGATCTGCCTCCAGGAACTCGCTGAGCTCGTCGGCGCTGAAATCCATGGAGATCTCCTCCGACACGGCGCCCGTCCACTCGGACGAGACCCCCGTCCCCCCATGCTTCCCACCTGTTTTCGTCGTTCGATACCGCGTCATCCCCGCCTCTCGATCAGCTTCCGACCGGCTCTCTCGCTGGCCCTTGCGCTTGTATATCGACCTGAAAAAATTCACCGACCACCCGCCGTGGCTTCGACTCCCGCCGCGTCCACCAACAGACGCTTGACGCGGTAGAGACTCGAACGAATCGAGTCGCTCGAGCGATCGGTTCGTTCGGAGATCTCCTTGATGGAGAGGTCCTGCAGGTGCCGCATGACGAAGATCTCGGCCTGCCACTGCCCGATGGACTCGAGCTGCTCTCGAATGGCCGAGACGTACCGGCTCATGCTGAGCGCGTCCTCCGGCGAGCAGCCCATCCCCGATTCGGGGTTGCGCACCTGCCTCGCGTCCATCTGCTGAAGGCGGCTCTCTTGGAGCTTGGCCCGTCTCAGGGTGTTGTTCACCGTGTTCTTCGCAATCCCATAGATCCAGGACAGCAGAGAGGACTGGCCGCGATAGCTCCCGATCGACCGGAATACCGCGGTGAAGGTCTCCTGCACTGCCTCCTCGGAGTCAGCGTGATTCCGCATTCTCGCATAGACGAAGTTGTAGATTCGAGTGAAATAGCGACCATAGAGCTCGCTGAAGTGCGGCTCGCTTCCGCTTCGAATGAACTCGAGAAGCTCCTGATCGCTCAGCGACCGGGGGCCGGCGGTGGCGAGATCTCGAAGATCGCGTCCACCACGGCTCTCTCGGCTGTCTAGACTGCCTCGACGGTCTCGACTCTGACTGCTTCGACCTTCGACCGATTCTCCGCTCCCGCAGGCGCGGATATCTCGGTGGTCGGTCGCTTCTTCCTCGGCCAACCCGTACTCCCCGGCGTTGACCCCTCCCAAGACGACTGCCCAAATGAGCTGCCAATTACTAGGTGGCGCGAATCCCCATCATGTGGCGGAAAAATTCCGCTCCCATCAAACGAGCCCCGTGGGGCCCGAGTAAGGAGATTCTCGCTACCCCTTTACTCGTTTCACTCATCGCGGGCGCGACAACCGGCCCGCTCTCCCGGCACCCTCTCTCAGCCCCCTCTCTCAGCCCCGTAGAAGGGGATCGAGCCCGGGAGTCCCATCCGCGATAGAACGACGCATGCGGTAGAGATTGGCCTTGATGGCATCCTCGCTCTTGCCGAGCGCTTCGGCGATGGAGCGGATCGATTGCCGCCGCAGGTGCTTGAGGTGAAATATGCGGCGCTGCAGCGGCGTCAGATCGTTCTCGATCACCTGCTCGGCCCGAGTCAGGATTCGCCGTGCCTCCACCCGCTCGTCTGCGGGCGCCTCGGAGCCCGCGACATCGAGGGCGCCCCCCTCCTCGAGAGGGGCCAGGAGCGGGCGCTTCTTGCGAAAGCGCCGGTTCACCGTGTTGCGGGTGATCCCGAAGATCCAGACCAGCAGCGCGGACTGGCCCTGGTAGGAGGGCAAGGCCTTGAGGACCGTCATGAAGACGTCTTGTGTTACGTCCTCGGCCTCGGCGGCATCACGCAATCGCTTCATCGCGAAGCGATACACCCGGGGAAAGTAGGCCTCGTACAGAAGCTCGAAGTGCTCGAGGCTCCCACCGAGGATTTCATCGACCAGCTCGCGATCCGAAGACCACTGCTTCGTTTCCGTGTGGCGCACCGTCATCTCCCGCTTCCTCGCGGGCTGCGGATCGACTCACGACCAGGGGCCGTCTGGAGAACCATTCCCATGCAGCTGGCGATTCGCTCGGTGTCGCGGAAGTGCTTCCCTTGTGTAACAGCGTTCCCTTTTTTCCGCTGATACAGCACTTCCCCGAGTTCTTCGCCAAACATCGGGATGCTCTGTTCCCCGCTGTCGATCCTCGCAGCCCTGACCCTTTTGCTCTCACCGGCCTCTTTCGAGGACCTGCTGACAGTGGGTCAGATAAAACTCTTCAAAAGTCGTTCTAAATCAACACTTTCGGGCCAAGGCCCGGTCTCTTGTTCAGCAAGTCGCGTGCCATCCGGGCTACACGGCAGTGCGATCGGCAAACTGACAGGCCAAGCCACTGAAAACAAAAGTGTATGGACAATCCACACCACTCCAGCCGGCGGCCCCACCCGGCGCCGGTGAGAAGAAAAGTAATTCCATTTTGAGGAAGGCCGGTTCACTGGGGCCCGAAGGGGCGCGCGGCCGGACGGTCTTAGAGCTTGCCGGGGACGATCCACCAGCGGTCTTGGGAGAGGATCCACTCGTCCTGGCGCAGGTAGCTGGTCGACCACCAGCGGCCGGGACGGCCGTTCTCCCCGCGAAAACGCACACTGATGCGTACCCGATCGGCACCTTCGGCGATTTCGAAGTTCCTCACGACTACCGAGGTGGGCCGAATTGCCTCGAAGTTGCTCATGGTGAGCGCCTGGACGAGGTCGGCGTAGTAGTCCGCGAAGGCCTCGGGGCTCTGGAAGAACTCACGCATGGCCGGGTCGTGGAAGGTCGCGATGCTGTTGAGCCGGCGGTCCCTGGCCCGCTTGTAGAAGATCTCGGAGAGGTCCCGCAGCTTGATCAGGTCCCGCCGTTCCCGGGGCAGGAGATCCGCCCGGTAGATCTCGCTGTCGAACTCGTCGGCGGGAATCTCGACCAATAGCGGCTTCAGTCGCCGGGCTTCCTCTGCCGCCCGCTCCTCGCGGTAGTACTCGAACCAGCTGCCGAAAGTCGACGACGAGCTGCCGCACCCGTAGACCAGCGCGAGAACACAGACCAGCAGCACGGCCAGGCCGGCGGGACCGCGCCCCCCGTCCGCTCGCCCGGGAGCTCTACGCCTGCGACTCATGAGCTGCGCGACGCCCGCTTCTCGAGGGCGGCCTGGGCGGCTGCCAGACGCGCCACCGGTACGCGGTACGGGGAGCAGGAAACGTAGTCGACGCCCACGCGGGAGAAGAAGCGGATGCTCTTGGGGTCGCCCCCGTGCTCGCCGCACACCCCCATGGTGATCTCCGGCTTGGACCGCCTCCCCTTCTCCACGCCCATCTGGACGAGCTGCCCGACACCTTCCTCGTCGATGGAGACGAAGGGATCGTCCTGCAGGATCCCGAGCGCGATGTACTCGGGGAGGAACTTGCCGGCGTCGTCCCGCGAGAGCGCGTAGGCCATCTGGGTCAGGTCGTTGGTCCCGAAGGAGAAGAAGTCCGCATGGCGGGCAATGACGTCCGCGGTGAGAGCGGCCCGGGGCACCTCGATCATGGTGCCGATGGTGGGTCGTACGCGGGTCTGGGGATACTGCGTCTTCTTCACGTCGGCGATTACCTCCTCGACCTGGGCGCGCAGCCGCTCGAGCTCGCCGCGGTGGCCCACCAGGGGGATCAGGATCTCGGGCTTCACCGCGATTCCCTCCTGGTCGAGCTTGCAGGCCGCCTCGCTGATGGCCCGGACCTGCATACGGTAGATCTCGGGGAAGGTCACGCCCAGCCGGCAGCCCCGGTGGCCCAACATGGGGTTGACCTCGCGGATGGCCTCGAGGGTCGCCCGCACCTGCGCAACCTCCTTGTTCAGCGCGTGGGCGACGTCTCGAATGGCCTCCTCGTCGCTGGGCAGGAATTCGTGGAGGGGCGGGTCGAGCAGCCGGATCGTTACCGGCCGATTCTCCATCACCCGGAAGATCCCCTCGAAGTCGTCCCGCTGCATGTGGAGGAGCCGCTCGAGCGGTCCCTTCCGCTCCTCGGGGCTGCGCGCCAGGATCATTTCGCGCACGGCAAGGATCCGATTCGGCTCGAAGAACATGTGCTCGGTGCGGCAGAGACCGATCCCCTGAGCGCCGAAGTCGCGCGCCACCCGGGCATCCTGGGGCGTGTCGGCGTTGGTGCGGACCTCCAGCTCCCGAAAGCGGTCTGCCCACTCCATGAACTCCCCGAAGCGGCCGCCCAGCTCGGGCGTCAGCGTCGGGATCTCCCCCCGCATCACCTCGCCGCTGCTTCCGTCGATGGTGATCGTCTCGCCTTCGCGAATCACCGCGCCGCCCACCCGGATGGTGCCCGCGTGGTAGTCGATCTCGAGAGCCGCGCAGCCGGACACACAGCACTTCCCCATGCCGCGAGCCACGACCGCGGCGTGAGAGGTCATTCCGCCCCTGGCGGTGAGGATCCCTTCTGCGACATTCATGCCGCCGATGTCCTCCGGCGAGGTCTCGATGCGCACCAGCAGGACCTTCTCACCCGCCTTGGAACGGACCTCGGCCTCTTCGGCGGAGAAGACGACGTTGCCAACGGCGGCCCCCGGCGAGGCGGGGAGCCCCTGGGCGAGGACATGCCGCTCGGCCTTGGGGTCCAGGGTGGGGTGCAGGAGCTGGTCGAGGGAGCCCGCCTCGACTCGCATCACAGCCTCCGCCTGATCGATGAGACCTTCCTTCACCATGTCGACCGCGATGCGAACCGCGGCCTGAGCCGTGCGCTTGCCGGTCCGGGTCTGCAACATCCACAGGGTTCCCCGTTGGATGGTGAACTCGATGTCCTGCATGTCCCGGTAGCTTTCCTCGAGCTTCTGGTAGATGCCGACCAGCTCGTCGTAGGCCTCCGGCATCTCCCCCTCGAGGGTGGGCATGCCCATGGTGCCCTTTCGGCGGCTCGCCTCGTTGATGGGCTGGGGGGTGCGGATTCCGGCGACCACGTCCTCGCCCTGGGCGTTCTGCAGGTACTCGCCGTAGAAGTGATTCTCGCCGGTGGCGGGGTCCCGGGTGAAGGCCACGCCCGTCGCACAGCCCTCACCCATGTTGCCATAGACCATGGCCTGGACGTTCACCGCCGTTCCCCAGTCTGCAGGGATACGGTTGAGGCGACGGTACTTCTTCGCGCGCTCGTTCTCCCAGGACCCGAATACGGCGCTGACGGAGCCCCAGAGCTGCTCGAAGGGATCTTGCGGGAAGGGACTGCCGGTGTCCTCCTCGACGATCTCGAGGAAGTCGCTCACCAGCCCGCGCAGGTCGTCCGCGCTGAGCTCGGTGTCCAGCTCGATGCGACGGGCTTCCTTGACATCGCGCAGCCGGTTTTCGAAGCGCTTGATGGACACGCCGAGAACCACGTCGGCGTACATCTGTATGAGTCGCCGGTAGCTGTCGTAGGCGAAGCGGCTGTCGGCTTGCTGGACCAGACCACTCACGGTCTCGTCGTTGAGCCCCAGGTTCAAAACCGTGTCCATCATGCCCGGCATGGAAGCTCGGGCGCCTGAGCGGACCGAGAGCAGCAGAGGGTCGTGGGGATCGCCGAAGCCCGTCCCCATCAGCTGCTCCACCCGGGCGACAGACTGCCCGATCGCAGCTCGGACCTCGTCCGGAAGCTCTCCGCCGAGCTCGTTGAAGCGGGCGCAGACCTCGGTCGAGATGGTGAAGCCGGGCGGCACGGGAATGCCGATATTGACCATCTCGGCCAGGTTTGCACCCTTGCCGCCGAGAAGCACCTTCATGTCCCGGTTGCCGTCGGCCTGTCCGCCACCGAAAAAGAAGACGGAGAGCTCGGAAGCCCGCGCCTTCGCGGGCTTCTTCTTCGTGGGCTTCTTCTTTGCGATCTTCTTCTTCGCGGCCTTCTTCTTCGCGGCCTTCTTGCGGGTGGCCTTCTTCTTCGTCTTCGTCGCCTTTACCCGTGCCTTCGCCGCCGACTTCTTGCGAGCCGACTTCTTAGGAGCCGTCTTCTTGCGAGCCGTCACAGGCCGACCTCCAACCGTTCGCGCAAGTAGGCGACGATGCCTTCGACCGGGACGCGCTCCTGCTCCATGCTGTCGCGCTCGCGCACCGTGACCCGGCCGTCTTCCTGGCTATCGAAGTCCCAGGTCAGACAGAAGGGCGTGCCCGCCTCGTCCTGGCGGCGATAGCGGCGGCCGATGTTCCCAGACTCGTCGTAGAAGCAATTGAAGTGGCGTCGCAGGTCGCCCTCGAGGCGCCGGGCGCCCTCGGCAAGCTTCTTGGACAGGGGGAGTACGGCAGCTTTGACGGGCGCCACGGCGGGATGGAAGTGTAGGACCGTGCGCGTTTCGCCCCCTTCGAGGGACTCCTCGTGGTAGGCGTCCGCGAGCAGGGCCAGGCAGGTGCGATCCACCCCCATGGAGGTCTCGATCACCACGGGGTTGTAGTGCTCCTTGGTGACCTCGTCGGTCACGCCGAGGTCCTTGCCCGAGAACTCCCCGTGGCGCGAGAGATCCCAATCGCCGCGATCGTGCACCCCCTCGATCTCCTGCCAATCGAATGGGAAGCGGTAGTCGACGTCCACCGCGGCCCGGGCGTAATGGGCCAGCTCGTCCTCGTCATGGGTGCGGTTGCGGACGTGGGATTCCCGCAGCCCGATGTCCCGGTGGAACTGCAGGCGCTCGGCCCGCCAGTACTCGAACCACTTCTCGCGCTCGGAGGGGTGACAGAAGAACTCCATCTCGGCCTGCTCGAACTCGCGCGAGCGGAAGGTGAAGTTGCGCGGCGTGATCTCGTTGCGGAAGGCCTTGCCGATCTGCGCGATGCCGAAGGGGATCTTCTGACGCGAGGCCTCGCGCACCCGCTTGAAGTCGGTGAAGAGGGACTGGCAGGTCTCTGGGCGCAGGTGGGCCGCGGTGGTGGCATCCTCCGAGGCCCCAATCTGGGTTTGGAGCATCAGATTGAAGTTGCGCGGCTCGGTGAAATCGTGCTCCGAGCTGCCCTCCCGCGAGCTGCAGCGCCCGGCGTCGTCGAGCTGATCGGCACGGAAGCGCTTCTTGCAGGCGCGGCAGTCCACCATGGGGTCGCTGAAGTGGTCGACGTGGCCGGAGGCCTCCCAGGTGCGCGGATGGGCGATGATGGAGCTGTCGACGCCCACCACGTCGTCACGCTCGCGCACCACCCTCTGCCACCAGAGCGCCTTGAGGTTGTTCTTGAGCTCGACGCCGAGGGGCCCGTAGTCCCAGAATCCGTTGATTCCGCCATAGATCTCGCTCGAGGGGAAGACGAAGCCTCTGCGGGCGCACAAGGCAACGAGCTTGTCCATCGAGACGGATCGCTCGCCTGCCTGCTTCGAGTCGGAGTCCTGGGTCATTGGGCCTGCTCGCTAAAAAGTGAATCGGGGCGGCCGATTATCCCCTTCGCTCGCGCTTCCCGCCACCCCTCTTAGCCGACCGGGTGCAAGACCTCGCGCAGGAATTCCTCGCTGCGCAGCTCGAGGCCCACGTGGAAGCGGTGGAAGCGGGCGACCAGCAGGTCCGCCTCGGCAAGGGCCTGGGAGCTGAGGGCCAGACGGTCGAGGCGCCCGATGTCCAGGCGCAGCCCCTGCTCGAGGGCACGCAGGGTGCCGAGATGGATGGGCAGCAGACCCTCGACACGCTTGCCGCAGGGGCCGCACATGACCCCGCCCTCGCCCACGTGGAAGCCCACCGGAAGCGAGGGACGGGGCTGGGCGCCACAGCGAACACAGTGGCGGAGCTCGGGTCGCAGACCGAGGGCGTCGAGGGCTCGCAGCTCGAGGAGCACCCGCAGCTTGACGTCGGGTCTGCTCTGTTCCACGGCGCCCAGGGCCCCCAGGCTGAAATCGAAGAGCTCGCGCATGTCGGAGTCCGCGCCACCCTCCGGCGCCAGGCGATCGAGCAGCTCGATGAGGTAGCAGGCCAGCGCATAACGCGCGGGCAGCGCACGCAGGCCGAGAAAAGGGGAGAGCAGACGTCCCCGTTCGAGGTAGGGCATGGCGCCCCGGCGCGGATGGGAGAGCTCGATCTCCAGGTGATTCGCCAGGTCCAGGGTACCGGGGAAGCGCTTCATGCTCTTGCGCGCGCTCTTCGCCATGGCGGTGAGCCGACCCCGATCCGGGGTCAGGAGATGGACGATGCGATCCGACTCACCGAAGTCGACGCAGCGCAGGAGCAATCCCTCGGTTTTCGCGGTGGGCGCCACGCCGGGAGCATAGCTCCGACGCCGCCCTGCAGCGCGCGCTTCAATCGCGCGCGGGCGAGGCGGCGCCCAGCTGGGCTCCGACCGAGGAATCCGCTGGGTCGGACTGCCCGGCGGGCGGAAGACCGGCCTCCTCCCCCGTTGCCGGATCGGGCGCCGGATCGGAGGTCGAATCGGAGGCCGGGTCGGAGACGAGAGAATCGGGCGCGCCAGGGGCGGAAACCGCCAGGACCACTTCCCCGGGTATCCCCGCCGCCCCCTGGGCCAACGCCAGCGCGCGCACCGGATCCCTGCGGCGCAGTCCCTCGGCCTGCACGACCTCGCGCTCGGGGGCAGGACGAATGACGGCACTCACGATCCCGATGCTGCCCGCCACGACCACCAGCGCTCCGACGAGCAACAGCACGTGCCCCAGGGCCAGGCGCCGGAATATCGGGCTCTCGTTGGGTCCGGCGGGCTCCGGGAGCATCCGGGTGAGGGCGTCTTCGGGATCGAGGCCAAGGGCGGCCGAGACCGTACGCACGAAGCCGCGGACGAAGCCATCGTCGATGCTGTCGAAGAGGCCGGACTCGAGTCGCTCCAGGGACCGGAGGGGAATCCGGGTCTGCTCCGCGAGCTCCTGCCGGGAGATGCCCCGCAGCTTCCGCTGCCCTGCGAGATAGGCGCCGATGTGGGGCTCCTGGCCGCCCCCCGCGCCCGGAGGCTCAGGCCGATCTGCACCCGCTCTGCCTCGCGACTCGGATGCCATTTCCCATTCCTAGCGCAAGTGAGGGGCGCTTACCCGGAGACTCAGCGGAGAAGCTTCAGGTAGCGCTTCGACTCGTCGGCCCAGGAGCCGTGCGGCGCGTTCACCACCGCGGCCTCGAAGTGCTCGACCGCCTTGTCACGGCGCCCCAGGGACACGTAGACCTCGGCAACCCGAAAATTCGCCTCGGCCTCGGGGCTGAAGCCGATCTCGCGGTCGATCACCTTTTCGAAGTGCTCGATGGCCTCGACTCGGTGGCCCTGCTTGTTGGCCAGGATTCCCAGGCTGAGCGACGCCGGCCAGTAGTCGCGGCGGAAGTCGAGGGCCTGCTCGAGGCTCACCCTCGCCTCGTCGAACCTTCCGGCCTGGAGCTCGGCCCAGCCCTTGTTCGAGAGGGCCTTCCACGGCACCGGGTAGAGGGGATCCTCGATCAGGATCTCCGACTGGACGATGGCGTCGTCCCAGCGCTCCATCTGGATGTAGAGACCCGACAGGTTCAGGCGAGCCGATTGGTCGTCTGGCGCGAGGTCGACGGCCTGGAGCATGAAGCCCTCGGCCTCTTCGAGGCGCCCCTTGCGCCGGTAGCCCTCTCCCAGCCAGAGCCAGGTGGTGGCGTCGATCGGGTTGAGCTCGCTCGCGTACTGCAGCTCGCGAATCGCCATGGCGGTGCGGCCGCGGGTCAGGTGGTCGATTCCCAGGTCACGGCGTGCGGCCGCCTGCTCGAGGGTTTGCTCCGCCACCTCCTGCTCGGTGGGACCCACGACCTGCCCCGCGCACCCCAGGCCCAGAGCAGCCGCCAGTGTGCACAGCGCAAGGCCTCGCAGCCCAACCACACCTCGCCATGCGAAGCTCGAAGCAACCATCATCCAACCCTCTCCCTATGCATTCCCCGCCCGCAGCAGGCCGGCGGCGGGCCTTTCAAAAACTGCCGAGGAGCCGAGCCAACAGCTTCGGCCTCCGCTCTCGCCCAGCCGCTACGCTCGCCAGGGGCAACCGCTCGACCTCGGGCAGGACCTCGTCGTGGACGACCGGGGAAGGCGCGGCGCCGCTCCCCCGGAATTTCGTAAGAATGCGTGTCTGATTCGTGGTGACCCGGAGCGCCTCGGCGTCCTCGTCCCCCACGACCTCCCCCACGGCCTCCTCGGCCGCGGCGACCATGGCTTCGTGCGAGGTCTCCGCCTCCGGAACGCTCTCCTCGAGCAGCAGCTCCGCGCCCGCGTCGTCCGCAGCCGGCTCGACCCCGTCGTCAGCCAGCTCCAGCAGGGCCAGCTCTTCGTCCACGCCGGAGTCCGTCGACTCGCAAGTGCCGTCCGGAACTGCGCTCTCGGGCTCGCCGAGCTCGGCCTCGGTGTCCCGCGCCAGGGACTCCCAGACCCGCGCAGCCTGCGCTTGCCCCTGCGGCCCGGCCTGGGCGACGAGGTCGTCCTCGAAGAGGAAGCCCATCCCCTCGGCAAAGGAGAGAGCCGCGCCCACCGCAGTGTCCACCGTGCTGAAATCGCAGGCATCGCCCTGGTAGCTGAAGACCACCACCTCGCTCGTCTCCAGGGAGCGGAGTCCGACCGCCAGGCAGACGTCACCGTCCTCCCCTCCGAAGAGCAGAATCGCAGCCCTCGCGGGGCCCACCGGCAGCTGCTCGATATTGAGCACCGGCGTATTGAGCGACGGACACAGGGCCTGGATCGAGGCCTCCGAGACCACCGGCACGGCCGAATTCGGCAGGAACATGCAGACGACATCGGTCCGGGGGGGCCGCGGCTTGAGGCTCTTCCGGGTGCAGGCAGGGGCCCAAGGGCCCGCCGGCTCTCTGCTTTGGGTCGGGGGCCTGACGCCCTTCAGGGGCGCTTCGGGTCTTTCGCCCACACCGCAGCGGGATACAATCCCCCCCCGGATCCGCTTTCTCGCGCCCAGGAGTCAGCTCCAGGAGTATCGCTCGATGTCCACCACCCGCATCGCCCCGTCCGGGGCGGGCACCCCTTCCGATCTGTCAGAGAATCAGAACAAGAAGATCGAGGAGCTGGAACGCGTCTCCATCCGTTTCGCCGGGGATTCGGGCGACGGAATGCAGCTCACGGGTACCAAGTTCACGGAAGAGACCGCCCTGGCGGGTAACGATCTGTCGACCTTTCCCGACTTCCCGGCCGAAATCCGCGCCCCGGCCGGCACGCTGGCCGGGGTGTCGGGCTTCCAGATCCACTTCGGGTCGGGCGAGGTGCACACGCCGGCCGACGAGCCCGATCTCCTGGTCGCCTTCAATCCCGCGGCGCTGCGGGCCAACGTCGAAGAGGTTCGCTCCCAGGGAACGGTCATCCTCAACCAGGATGCCTTCACGAAGAAGGCCCTGGCCCGGGCGGGCTACAGCGAAGAGGATCCCCTCGATTCCCTGCGCCAGCGCTTCAACATCATCGAGGTCCCCCTCACCAGCTTGAATCGCGAGGCCCTGCAAGGGCTCGAGCTCACCCAGCGCGAGGCGGACCGCTGCAAGAACTTCTTCGCCCTCGGGCTGCTGTGCTGGCTCTACAACCGGCCCATGGACGCCACCGAACGCTGGCTGGGCAACAAGTTCAAGGGAGAGATCCTCGAGGGCAACCTGCGAACCCTGCGGGCCGGACACGCCTTCGGCGAAACCACCGAGCTCTTCCCGGTCTCCTATGAGATCCCGGCCGCCAAGATCGAGAGCGGCACCTACCGCAACATCACCGGCAACACGGCCCTGGCCTGGGGGATCATTGCGGCCCGGGTATTGATGGAGCGCGAGGTCTTCTTCGGCGCCTATCCCATCACGCCGGCCAGCGAGGTGCTCCACGAGGTTTCCCGGCACCGCAATTTCGGCGTGAAGACCTTCCAGGCCGAGGACGAGATCGCGGCGGTCAGCTCGACGATCGGAGCCGCCTTCGCGGGCAATCTTGCCGTCACCGTGAGCAGCGGCCCGGGGGTCGTGCTCAAGCAGGAGGCCCTGGGCCTGGCAGTGATGGTCGAGCTGCCCTTGGTGGTCGTGAACGTGCAGCGGGCCGGCCCCTCGACGGGCTCTCCGACCAAGACCGAGCAGGGCGACCTCCTGCTGGCCCTCTACGGACGCCACTCCCAGAGCCCCATGCCGGTGCTGGCGGCGAGCAGCGCCTCCGATTGCTTCCACGTCATGATCGAGGCCTTCCAGATCGCCGTGAAGTACATGACGCCCGTGATGGTGCTCTCGGACAGCTACCTCGCGAACAGCGCGGAGCCCTGGAGGATCCCGGAGATCGAGACCCTGCCTCGGGAGATCGTCCGGATCGCCCGCGCCGAGGACTTCGGCGAGGAGGGCTTCCAGCCCTACCAGCGCAATCCGGAGACCCTCGCGCGGCCCTGGGCGGTACCGGGAACGCCGGGGATGGAGCACCGGATCGGGGGACTCACCAAGGCGAACGTCACGGGAAGCGTGGTGTACGACCCACAGAACCACGCCGAGATGGTGGAGCTGCGGGCCGAGAAGGTGGAGCGCGTCGCCCAAGTGATCCCGCCGCTGGACGTCGATGGCGCCCAGGAGGGCGACATCCTCGTGCTGGGTTGGGGCAGCACCCGGGGCGCCATCACGGCGGCCACCCAGGAGCTGCGCCTGGCGGGGCACTCGATTTCGCGGGCCCACCTGCGCCACATGAACCCGATGCCCTCGAACCTGGGCGAGGTGCTGGGGCGCTTCCGGCGCATCCTGATTCCCGAGCTCAACGAGGGGCAGCTCGCCATGCTGCTGCGCGCCCGCTACCTGCTCCCCATCGAGTCCCTCACCAAGGTCGCGGGTCAGCCCTTCAAGGTGAGCGAGATCCGCGGCCGCGTCGAGCAGATGCTCCGCGAGGAGAAGTGATCATGAGCGCTCCGGCCGAGAAGCAGAGCCGCAAGGACTTCGTATCCAGCCAGGACGTGCGCTGGTGTCCTGGCTGCGGCGACTACTCGATCCTCTCCAACGTGCAACGTGTGATGCCCGATCTGGGCCGGCGACGCGAGGACGTGGTCTTCGTGTCCGGGATCGGCTGCTCGAGCCGCTTCCCCTATTACATGAACACCTACGGCTTCCACACGATCCACGGTCGCGCCCCATCCTTCGCGACGGGCATCAAGGCGAGCCGCCCCGACCTCTCGGTGTGGGTGGTGACCGGGGACGGGGACGGCCTCTCCATCGGCGCCAACCACCTGCTCCACACCATCCGCCGCAACCTCGACCTGCAGATCCTGCTCTTCAACAACCGGATCTACGGCCTTACCAAGGGGCAGTACTCGCCCACCTCCCGGCTGGGAATCCGCACGAAGTCATCGCCCCAGGGCTCCATCGACTACCCCATCGACCCCATCTCCTTCGCCCTGGGGGCCGGCGCGACCTTCGTGGCGCGCACTGTGGATGTCGACGCGCCCCACCTGCAGCAGACCCTGCACCGGGCCCACGCCCACAAGGGCACCTCCTTCGTGGAGATCCTCCAGAACTGTCCCGTGTTCAACGACGGCGCATGGGAGGACGTGCAGGACCGCAAGACGCGGACGGACAGCTCGATCTCCATGACCCAGGGCGAGCCCCTGGTCTTCGGCTCTCCCGGGGCGCGCCGGGGCATCGCTCTCGAGGGCGGCGTCCCCTCCCTGATCCCGCTGGAAGACGACGACGATCCCGTGGAGAAAGGCGTCGTGGTCCACGACGAGAACTACGAGACCACCGCCTATGCCTTCGCCCTCGCCACCCTGCGCGAGCCCGACTTCCCGCTGCCGGTGGGGGTCTTCCGCGAGGTCGCGAGGCCCGCGTACGAGGACATGCTGGTGCAGCAGGTGGTGGACGCCATCGCCCACAAGGGCGACGGGGACCTGCACGACCTGCTCCACTCCGGCGACACCTGGACCGTGGATGCCTGAGTGATGGATGCCTGAGTGATGGCCGCCTGAGCGGCGGGCGTCGGCAAGGCCGGCGTCACGGGCCGCCTGCCGAGCCCGGGCCCTTGCTCAGCGACCCCAGATGTCCACCACTGCACCCGCAGTGGCACCGACGGCGGCGCCCATGGCGGCGTCCCCCGCGATGGCGCCGATGCCGGCGCCGACCAGAGTTCCCCCGATGGTCGCACAGGCCACCGCCAGCGAGACGACGGTGACCAGGGTCGCGATCTTCAGCTTCATGACACTCATCTCCTACTCCCCTGGAACGCGTCAATCCCGCATATGTGCGGGTAGGTTCGGCACGACCATGTCGAGCCAGATCACGCCCATCACCGTCTCGTCCGAACGGTCCGGGTGCTTCTCGTACCAGGCGTCGATGCGCTCGATGCACTCGTCGAGGGACATCTCGTCGATTCCCTCATAGACCCGCCGGATGCTGGAGTGCTTGTCCGAGGGGAAGCCCTTCTTCTTCTGGTACAGGTACTCGGCGGCCAGCAGGTTGCTGATCCCGACCAGATAGGTGCGCTTCAAGACGGGAGCGGTCTCCCCCCACATCTTGCCGTCCACGAAGGGCACTTCAGCTTCTTCCGCACCCGAAGTCTGGGCGAGGCCGAGCAGGGCGACAAGGCTCGCGATCAACGCTCCGGCGGCCCAGCGTCGATGAATCGACATAGTCCCTCCTTCTCCAAAGAACCGGTTCACTGCACTTGAAGCAGATCGATTGCAGATCCGGATGATGTCCCCGTCGAGCCCAGACGTCAACATTCTCAGCAGGGCCGGGCCTCGTCCAGGTTCCAGAAGGCGCGCAGGGAGGCGATCCGGCCGTCGGCGTCGAAGGTCACGACGTCGATCACGTCCAGCTCGAAGAGCCGCCCGCGCAGCTCGAGGCGAAGGGTGAAGAGCATGGCGGCTTCGTCGCCGCCCGTGGTCACGATGGGTCCCGACAGCTCGGGTGCGGGGCGGCTGCGCGCAAAGCCGTTGCGAAAGAAGGTCGCCACCGCTTCGAGGCCCACCACGTGGGTCCCGGGCGGCCCCCCGACCGGATCCTCGACGGAAGCCGAATCCGAGAAGAGAGCCAGCACGCCCTCGACGTCTCCGGCTCCCACGAGCTCGAGATAGCGGCTCATGCTCCTGCGCATTTCCTCGGGCGTAGGCATAGTCTCCCCGTCTTCCGCTGGCTCGGCGCCATCGGCTCTCACAGGGTAGCGCGTCGATTTCGCGGCTTCTCGGCGTCGAGCCGAAGCCAGCTTGCAGGGCCGGCACCGCCGTGACTAAGGTTTCATGAAGACCAGGGTCTCGCGATCCGGGTTTGGCCTGCGTCCCGAAACAAGGAGCCGACTGTGACCTCGAACGCTGACGACCGCCCCTACGTCACGATCACGGGCGACACCCACGCCGGCGCCTCCGTCGAGATGTACCGCGCGTACCTGGACCCCTCCTACCGGGATGACTTCGACGCCTGGCGCTCGACCTATCGCAATCCCTCGAAGAAGCACATCGGCGGCAAGAAGACCAAGAACTGGAACTCGGCGGAGCGCATGGCGGATCTCGAGAGCGACGGAGTCATCGCGGAGGTGATCTTTCCCAACACCGTCCCTCCCTTCTACGACACGGCCTTTCACATCTCCCCGCCGCCGCAGCCCGACCAGTACGCGCTTCGGCGGGCCGGAACGCGGGCCCACAACCGCTGGCTCGCCGAGTTCTGCGCCGAGGCGCCAGGCCGCCGAGCGGGAATCGGCCTGATCCACCTCAACGACATCGACGACGCCATCGAGGACGTACAGTGGATCGCCGAGCACGGACTGCGCGGCGGCGTACTGCTGCCACTGCCCGCGCCGGACGATATCCACCTGAAGCCCCTGTACTCACCCGATTACGACCGGCTGTGGGCGGTGATCCAGGACTGCAACCTCGTGATCAACCACCACGCCGGGCAGGGGGGGCCGCGCTACGGCAGCGACCCGGGTGCGGACGCGCTGTGGGTGCTCGAGATGCCCTTCTTCGTCCAGCGCGGATATTGCCAGCTGATTCTCGGTGGCGTCTTCGAGCGCTTTCCCGAGCTCCGCTACATCCTGACCGAGTCGGGCTGCGCCTGGGCGCCCAGCCTGCTCAGGCGCATGGACGGGGTGCACATGGGCATGAAGGCCGGAATGATGGGCGAGGTGGACTATTCGAAATCCCAGGCTCTTCCCGAGCCCCCGAGCTTCTACGCGAGGCGCAACTGCTGGTATGGAGCGAGCTTCCCCTCACCCCAGGACATCAAGGGCCGCGAGTTCGTCGGCGTGGACCGGATCATCTGGGGCAACGACTATCCCCACTACGAAGGCTGCTACCCCTATTCGAGGGAGAACATGCAGCTGGCCTTCTCGGACGTGGACCCGGTGGAGGTGCGAATGATGCTCGGCGAGAACGCGGCGCAGCTCTACGGCTTCGACCTCGAGGCACTGCGGTCGGCCGCCGAGAAGCTCGGCATTACACCCGAGCTCGTGGCCACGCCGCTGGAGGAGATCCCCGCCGATGCAACCTGCCCCACCTTCCAGCGAGCGCGCTACGAGAGGGCCAGAGCCGCCGGGTCGGCTCAGCCGAGCTGAAGGGGCTGGCGGGGACGAGTCGCCCTCCGGCCCTTCACGAGCGCTCGTAGCACCAGCCCTCAGGCCCCATGAGAAGGCGATGACGTGGGCCCTGGGCGGTGGCGTCACTCTCCTCCCAGCCTGCGTCACCCTGCCAGAGCGCGATGGGCCCCGCGTCACCCAATGCGACATGGGTCTCGAAGAACTCGGGGTCGCACTCCCGGGCTGCCACCAGCGCGGCTTCCGCTCCGCGCCAGCGCGAGAGCGCGTGCAGCGTCACCCAGGTGGGCGGCGCAAGCTCGATTTCGGCGGCGTCCTGCCGGGCGTGGGCGCGAGCGGGCGACATCCATGCGTGCTCATGGATCTCACCGTGGTCGATGACGACGTTGCCTTCGGGCGCCCGGGCGAGGAAGAACCAGGTCAAGAAGCGCTTCGGAGTAATCGGCGGAGGCGTCCAATGGGAGAAGGGCACCAGCGCGTCGAGGGAAATCTCGAGCCCCGCCTCTTCCCGGGCCTCACGCACGGCCGCGACCCGGGCGGCGCCGATCTCGTCATCAGCGGCGAGCCCGGCGCGGTCCTCTGGATCCACCCGTCCACCCGGGAACACCCACATGCCCCCGAAGGCGATCTTCGAGTTGCGACGCAGCATCAGGATCTCGACGCCATCGTCCCCGTCACGCAGCAGGATCACCGTTGCCGCCGCCACCGGCGCCCTTCCCGGCTTCCCCTCTCGCGCCCACCGCAGCAGCCGCTCCCCCGCCCGCTCATCCGACATCCCAATACAATCAGGCGAGGGAGGGGGCGTGGGCGGCGAGGGTTTCGCCGATGGTGGCGGGGCTGGGGGAGACGGCGACCCCGGCGGCCTCGAGGGCTGCGATCTTGTCGCTCGCCTTGCCCTTGCCGCCGGCGATGATGGCGCCGGCGTGGCCCATGCGCTTGCCGGGGGGGGCGTTCTGGCCAGCAATGAAGCACGCCACCGGCTTGTCCATGTTCGACTGGATGAACTCGGCGGCCTCCTCCTCGGCCGAGCCGCCGATCTCACCGATCATCACCACAGCCTTCGTGTCGGCATCGGCCTGAAACAGCGCCAGGGCGTCGATGAAGTTGGTGCCGATCACCGGGTCACCACCGATGCCCACGCAGGTGGATTGCCCGATGCCCAGGCGCGAGAGCTGATCCACAGCCTCGTAGGTCAGCGTACCGGAGCGCGAGACCACGCCCACCGGCCCGGGCCGGGTGATCTGCGCCGGCATGATACCGATGCGGCACTGCTCGGGCGTCACGACACCGGGACAGTTCGGTCCCAGGAGCCGGGTCTTGCCTCCCCGGATGGCCGCCTTCGCCCGCGCCATGTCGTTGACGGGAATGCCCTCGGTGATGCACACGGCGAGATCGAGCTCCAGCTCGGCGGCCTCGAGGATGGCGTCCGCGGCGCCCGGAGGCGGCACAAAGATCACCGACGCGTTGGCTCCGGTGGCGTCCACGGCCTGCTGCACCGTGTCGAAGACCGGAATCCCCTCGATCTCCTGCCCCCCCTTGCCCGGGTGCACGCCGCCCACGACCTGGGTCCCGTACTCGACGGAGAGCTTCGCGTGGAACTGCCCCATGCGCCCCATTCCCTGGACGATGAGCTTCGTATTCTTGTCGCATAGGATCGCCATGACTCAGGCTCCTCCCTTCACGGCCGCGACGACTTTCTCGCCGGCCTCCTTCAGTGTCTCGGCCGGAGTGATGTCGAGATCCGACTGGGCGAGGATCGCCCTGCCCTCTTCTGCCTTGGTACCCTGGAGTCGCACCACCAGGGGCACCTCGACGCCCAGGTCGGCGGCGGCCGCCACCACGCCCTCGGCGATGAGGTCGCAGCGCACGATGCCGCCGAAGATGTTCACCAGGATCGCCTTCACGTTCTCATCCCGCAGAATGAGCTTGAAGGCCTCCTTCACCTTCTCCTTGTCGGCGCCGCCGCCGGCGTCGAGAAAGTTGGCGGGCGAGCCGCCGCAGTAGGTGATCATGTCGAGGGTCGCCATGGCGAGGCCAGCGCCGTTCACCATGCAGCCAATGTCTCCGTCGAGGCCCACGTAGGCGAGGTCGATCTCCTTGGCGGCCCGCTCCCGGGGATCCTCCTCCTCGGCATCGCGCAGCTCCCCCACATCCGGGTGGCGGTAGAGCGCGTTGTCGTCGAAGTTGATCTTGCCGTCGAGGGCCAGGATGTCGCCGGCTCCGGTCACGACTACAGGATTGATCTCCACCTGGGTGGCGTCCTTCTCCATGAAGAGGCGGTAGAGGCCCTGGACGAAGGGGACGAACTTCTTGATCTCGTCGGCAGAGAGCCCGAGGCCAAAGCCCAGCTCGCGCACCTGATAGTCCCGCAGGCCGACGTTGGGGTCGGCGTGCACCGTGAGAATCTTTTCGGGGGTCTTCTCCGCGACCTCCTCGATCTCCATGCCGCCCTCGGTGGAGGCCACCACCGCCATTTTCTCGACGGAGCGGTCGAGGAGGATCGCGCAGTAGAGCTCCCGGGCGATATCCGAGCCGGCCTCGACATAGACCTTGCGCACCAACTTGCCCTCGGGCGGAGTCTGGGGCGTGTGCAGGGTCATGCCGAGGATCTCGCTAGCGGCCTGCTTGGCCTCGGCGGGCGACTTGGCGAGCTTCACACCACCCGCCTTGCCGCGACCGCCGGCGTGGACCTGCGCCTTCACGACCACGACCTTGGTGCCCAGCTTCCGGGCCGCGTCCTCGGCCTCCCCGGGCGTGATGGCCAGGATGCCTTCGGGCACGGCAACGCCGAATTCCCGCAAGAGGCCCTTGGCCTGATACTCGTGAACGTTCATCGCGATCTCCTGAGAAGGTAGATACAAGGTGAAGAGCACAGGGCGCGCGCATCGGGAACGGCCAAGCCGCCCTCGACGTACGAGACGCCGCAGCGGGGCGGAGCGGCCGCCCCGCCCCACCACGTGGGATCAGATCTCGATCTGCGACACCAGGTTGCGTACGTGCTCGACGCTGGCGTCGAAGGCCTTCTTGTCCTCGGCACTGAGCTCGAGCTCGATCACGCGCTCGAGACCCCCGGCGCCGATGACGCAAGGCACTCCGACGTAGAGGCCATCCACGCCGTACTCGCCCTCGCACAGGCACGCGCAGGCAAGCACCCGCTTCTTGTCCTTGAGATAGGACTCGGCCATCTCGATGGCGGAGAGCGCAGGCGACACGAAGGCCGAGCCGGTCTTGAGCAGGGCCACGACCTCGCCGCCGGCCTTCTTGGTGCGCTCGACGATGGCGTCGATCTTCTCCTTGGAGAGGAGCTTCGCCACCGGGATGCCGTTCACGGTGCAGTAGTCGACCAGGGGCACCATGGTGTCCCCGTGGCCACCGAGCACCATGGCCGTCACGTCCTGCACGGACACGCCCAGCTCCCAGGCCACAAAGCTGCGCAAGCGGGTCGAATCGAGCACGCCCGCCATTCCGACCACACGCTCCTTCGGGAAGCCCGACACCTCCTTGAAGGTGTACACCATGGCGTCCAGGGGATTGGAGATCACGATCACGAAGGCCTCGGGCGCGTTGTCGCGCACGCCCTCGGCCACCTGCTTCATGATCTTGAGGTTGGTGCTCAGCAGATCATCGCGGCTCATGCCGGGCTTGCGCGCCAGGCCCGCGGTGATGATCACCACGTCGGCACCCGCGATGCCCTCGTAGGTGTTGGTGCCTTCGATCTTCGCGTCGCTGCCGACGAGGGGTGCGCCCTCGGCCATGTCGAGGGCCTTGCCCTGGGGCATTCCTTCCACGACGTCGAAGATGACGACATCGCCGAGCTCGCGGTAGGCCGCGATCTCCGCGAGCACGCCGCCGATGTTTCCGCCACCGATCATTGCGATCTTGGGTCTAGCCATGCTGGGGGATCTCCTTCTGTCAGTTCGCTGTCTTCACCACGGCCGCTTCGGCGTGGCAGCGCCGTCCCGGCGCAGACTCCCGAGTGAGAAGCCAGGGGCTCCTCACCCGGCCTCCATGTTCGCGATGATGGCGTCACCGAACTCGGAGCACTTGAGCTTGGTTGCACCCTCCATCAGCCGTTCGAAGTCGTAGGTCACGGTCTTGGCCGCGATGGACCTCGAGATGCCGTTCTCGATGAGCGCGGCCGCCTCCGTCCAGCCCATGTGGGTGAGCATCATGACACCGGACAGGATCACCGAGCTGGGGTTCACCTGATCCAGGCCCGCGTACTTGGGCGCGGTACCGTGGGTGGCCTCGAAGATGCCGTGGCCGGTCAGGTAATTGATGTTCGCCCCGGGCGCGATCCCGATGCCGCCCACCTGGGCCGCCAGAGCGTCCGACAGGTAGTCACCATTGAGGTTCAGGGTGGCAATCACGTCGAACTCCCGCGGCCGGGTCAGCACCTGCTGGAGCGTGATGTCCGCGATGGCGTCCTTGACGAGAATCTGGCCCGCGGGCGGCTTTCCGTCGCAGTCGTCCCAACCGACGGCCCTGCCCTGGTACTCCTTGCGCACCAGATCGTAGCCCCAGTCGCGAAAGGCACCCTCGGTGAACTTCATGATGTTGCCCTTGTGCACCAGGGTCACGCTCTCGCGACCGTTCTCGATGGCGTAGTCGAGGGCGGCCCGCACCAGGCGCTCGGTGCCCTCCCGTGAGACAGGCTTGATGCCAATGCCCGAGGTGGCGGGGAAGCGAATCTTCTCGACTCCCATCTCGCTCTGCAGGAAGTCGATGACCTTCTTCGCCTCCGGGCTCCCGGCCTGCCACTCGATGCCGGCATAGATGTCCTCCGAGTTCTCTCGGAAGATCACCATGTCGACGTCTTCGGGCTTCTTCACCGGACTCGGCACCCCGGCGTACCAGCGCACCGGGCGCAGGCAGACATAGAGGTCCAGGATCTGACGCAGGGCCACGTTGAGGCTGCGGATGCCGCCGCCCACCGGCGTGGTAAGGGGCCCCTTGATGCCAACCAGGTACTGCCGAAACGCATCCAGGGTCGCTTCAGGGAGCCACTCGCCCGTCGCGTCGAAAGCCTTCTGCCCCGCCAACACCTCCAGCCAGGCGATCTTCTTCTGCCCGCCGTAGGCCTTCTCGACCGCCGCATCGAACACCCGCACCGAGGCGGCCCAGATATCGGGCCCCGTCCCGTCTCCTTCGATGAAGGGGACGATCGGGTTGTCGGGAACCTGCAGCACACCCTGGCTGCTGAGTGTGATCTTCTCCCCCGCGGTGGGGGCACTGGAACTCGAGTCAGTCATCGTTTTGCGATCTCCTTCACGCACTCTCTCGGGGCGGTAGGGGGCGTAGCCGGATCGAGAGCTCGTCGAGCTGATCCGGCTCCACCTCGGAGGGGGCCTCCATCAACAGGTCCTGGCCGCGCTGGGTCTTGGGGAAAGCGATGGCGTCGCGCAGGCTCTCGGCGCCCGTGAGCACCATGACCCAACGGTCGAAGCCGAACGCGAAGCCGCCGTGGGGCGGCGCACCGATCTCGAGGGCCTCGAGGAGGAAGCCGAAGCTGGCCTCGGCCTGCGCGGCGTCGTAGCCCATCACCTCGAGAATCTTGCGCTGCACGTCGGAGCGGTGGTTGCGCAGGCTCCCGGAGCCCAGCTCGACGCCGTTCACCACCACGTCGTAGTGGGTGCCGCGCACTTTCTCGGGCGCGCTCTCGAGGAGCGGGATGTCCTCCTCCACCGGCGCGACGAAGGGCTGGTGGACGTAGGTGAGCTGCCCCTTGTCGTCCTTCTCGAAGAGCGGGAAGTCGACCACCAGGAGCGCGTCCCACGCACGGCCGTCGCTGCGGCCCAGGCGTTCGCCGAGGTCGATGCGCAGGCGCGAGAGGATCGCGTTGGCGCGGTCGGCCGCGTCGGCCTGGAAGAAGATCAAGCTGCCCGGAGCCGCCCCGGTGCGATCGGCGATTGCGCCGCGCTCCGCGTCGGAGAGGAACTTCACGATGGGCGAGCGCCAGGTGCCGTCGTCGTCGACGCGGATCCACGCCAGCCCCTTCGCGCCCAGCTCCTTGCGGACCAGACTGTCGAGGCGATCGACGTCTCCGCGACTGAGCTGCTTGGCATCGGGAACGTGGAGGCACTTCACGATGCCACCGGCGTCCACGTTGCCACGGAAGGCCTTGAATTCGCTCTCGGTGAACACGTCAGTGAGATCGGTGAGCTCGAGGAGGATGCGGGTATCGGGCCGGTCGCAGCCGTAGCGCGCCATCGCTTCGGCATAGCTCATGCGCGGGAAGGGGCGCTCGAGCTCCACGCCCGCCGCTTCCCTGCAGCCACGCGTCGTGACCTCCTCGAGCACCTCCAGGATGTCCTCCACCCCGACGAAGGACATCTCGAGATCGACCTGGGTGAATTCGAGCTGGCGGTCCGCGCGCTGGTCCTCGTCCCGGAAACAGCGGGCGATCTGGAAGTAGCGGTCGCAGCCGGCGATCATGAAGAGCTGCTTCATGATCTGGGGCGACTGGGGAAGCGCGTAGAAGGAGCCGGGCTGCAGCCGCGCCGGCACCAGGAAGTCCCGCGCGCCCTCGGGCGTCGAGCGCGCCAGCATGGGGGTCTCGATCTCGAGGAAGCCGAGCTCCGAGAGGCACTCCCGGTTGGAGTGCGCGAGGTGGTGGCGCACCTCGAGGACCTTCTGCAGGGGAGCGCGGCGCAGATCGTGGATGCGGTGCTTGAGGCGCACGGCCTCGTCGACACCGGGGTCGTCCTCGATACTGAAGGGCGGGGGCGTCGCGGCATTGAGCAGGCGCAGCTCCTGGACGTTGACCTCGACCCGGCCACTCTCCATGTTGGAATTGACGGTCTCTTCCGAGCGGTGCTCGAGCACGCCCCGCACCAGGATTACGTACTCGCTGCGCAGCAGGCCCGCGCGCTCGTGGGCCGCCTCGGCCACCTCGGGCTTGAAGACCACCTGGACGACGCCGAAGCGATCCCGCAGGTCGACGAAGATCACGCCGCCGTGGTCGCGTCGCCGGTTCACCCAGCCCGCCAGGACGACCTCCTGGCCGACCATGTCTTCGCGGATCTCGCCGCAGCGGTGGCTGCGGCGCAGGGGCCCCAACCCGTCGAGCTCGATCCCCTCGGTCTTCAAGCCGCTCCCTTTCGTCCGCTCTCGTCGTCCGCTCTCGTCTCGTCCGCTCTCGTCTCGTCCGCTTTCTTCCACTTCTCTCGCCCGCAGGATCGCCGAGATCGCCCCCGTCTCGCGGGTTCGCCGTCCATCGGCGGGATCGCCGCCACAGTCCACCGCCGGAATCCACCGCCGGAAGCGAACGCAGAAAATGGCGGTGGCACGCCTCGGCACCAGCGGCCTGGCACAGGGGCCGCCTGGGCGGCTCTCGGCGTGCGAAGTCGAGCTGTTGCGGGAGAGCTGGAAAAGCTAGCTAGAACGCAGAGTTGGATAGCAAAGACGGCCTCGGGCCGTCAACCCGTATCAGCGAACCACGTCGGCGAGCTCGTCGGCCGAGCAAACTCGATTGCGCCCCTTGGACTTGGCGCGGTACATGGCCTTGTCGGCGGCGTCGATGAGGCTCTCGCGATCCTCGCCGTGGTCGGGGAAGGTCGCCACCCCCATGCTGAGGGTGACCCGCAGAGAGGCGTCCCGGCCGGCCTCGAAGACCTGCTCCTCCACCGTGCGGCGGATGCGCTCGGCGACCGCCAGAGCCTGGTTGTGGGCGGTGTCGACCAGCAGAATCGTGAACTCGTCTCCGCCATAGCGCGCCAGGGTGTCCACCTCGCGCACGCATTGGGTCAGGATCTGGCTGAGCTTGCGCAGGGTCTGGGAGCCGACGAGGTGCCCGTGGCGGTCATTCACGAGCTTGAAGCGGTCCAGGTCCAGGAAAAGTACCGAGAGCGCGTTCTCATACCGCGCGGCCCGCCGGATCTCGTTGTCGGCGGCCGCGAGCAGGTAGCGCGCGTTGTAGATCTCGGTCACGTCATCGATGAAGGCCCGCTCCTTGGCCTGGTGGTAGCGTTCGCAGTTACTCAAGACCTCGACGGCGTGGTTCGCGATCACCCGGGCCCGCTCGGCCTCTTCGGCCTCGAAACGGCGGCCGTCCTCGAAGACCCAGACGACGCCGTACTCAGTCTCGGGCCCCCGGATGGGAATCGACAGCACCTCCTGCACCGGAATCCCGGCGTGCTCGAGGGCCTTGTGGAGATTCCCGTGGTCGAACTTGGCGATCTCCTGGTAGCCGTCCAGATCGATGGGCTTCTCGCCGAAGAGGACCTCTCGCAGGCGTTGGGCATCCCCTTCGGAAAAACCTCTAAAGGCGACGGCTTCGCTTTCGGGAACGAAAGTGCGGTGAAAAAGCGCCACTCCGCGGCTGCGCGAGAGGGCCTCGAGCAGCAGGTCGAGGGTGAGGGGATAGACCTGCCCTGCTTCGAGACAGGGCGTGAGCTCGCGACAGCGCTCGAGCACGTGCAGCGAATCGCGCAGACGCCGGTTCTCCCGGGCCAGGCGGCGCTCTTCCAGGATCCGCTCCACTGCGCGTACCAGGGCGAAGCGTCCCGCGGATCGGTGCAGCTCGATGCCGCGTGCGTCGAGCTCGCGGACCACGTGCTCGTCGAGGGCTGCGGAGCCGAGCACCAGCAGGTCCACACCCGGATGCTCCCGGCCGAGCTGCTCGGCGAACTCGCCCACCTGGATCCCCTCGCGAGGTGCATCGAGAATTACCAGGTCCACGTCATTGAAGCGGAGGTACTCGAAGGCGCCAGCAGACTCGCACCGACGCTCCAGGTGCGCCTCCAGGGCGCCCGCCAGGTAGCCGAGATCGGCTGCTACGGGCGATTGCTCCCCCGAGCTGGACACCTCGGTGGATGCCAGCAGTAGCACCCGGGCCTCTCCGACCTCATCATTCGTCATTCGGAGCCCTTCCGACACCACCCCGCGGGGCCAATCGCAGGAGCCCTCGCGAGCCCCTGATCCTCCATCGGCCCTCGAACTTGCGACCTTGAGAGGTGACCGTGCCTGCGCAAGAGTCCGCGCAAGGCCGCGGCCGCAATGGTGGGCCGGCCGGCGATCCCTCGCAAGCTCGGGGTCACGAGCTGGGACGAGCGGGGCACAGCGTGACGAAGCGCCACAACGCAACGGGGCCCGGCGCGAGCCGAGCCCCGAAGGGAGTCTTGTTGGATCCGATGCGGTTGATTCAGATACTGATGAATCAGATCTCGGATCCGGGTGGCGGCAGCACCTGTTCCCACTCGTAGCCGGCATCGGTACTGCGAAGGATCCTGCCGCCCTGCCCCACGATGAAGCCGACCCGGCCGTCGGGCCCGAAGGCGAGATCTCTCATGAATGTGTATACGGACGGGAAGCTGTTGTCGTCGGGCTCCCTCCAGACGTTTCCGTCATCGACGGAAACCCGGACGAGACCCTTCTCCCCGATCGCGAGGGCGCGCCCCTCGACCGAAGCGACCGAGAAGAACGCCTGCTTCCGCTCGATGGTGCGGTAGGCCCAGGTCTTGCCACCGTCATCGCTGCGCAGAATCACTCCCCCCAACCCCCCGATGAGGCCGTTCTCCTCGTCTCGGAAGTGGACCGTGAAGAGGATCGGGTTCTGGATCACGCTCACCTTGACTGCCGGCGTCTCCGCCAGACGGCCTTTCATGTAGCGCTTGAGGAAGTTGGGATCGTCCTCGAGGTAGTCCTCGTAGTCCCAGGGCGGCTGGCCGCGCAGGCGCAGACGATCCGTGGGAACGCCGAACTCCTCCAGGGCGCCGCGCACGTTCTGGGAGCGCGCCTCGAGGATCTCGAAGAACTCGAAGGGATCGTCCTCGCTGCCGAACTCCGCGATCTCCCGGGCGCTCGCCATGGCCTCGACCGCCACGTTGAGGTGGCCCTGGTCCTTGACCGCCTCGGCGAAGGGCCGCAGGGACTCTCGATCCTCCTCGCTGGACTCGAGGACGTTGTATCCAAGGGGAATGGGTGCCAGCTCGATGGAGCCCTCGATGCTGGCCTTCTCCCAGGTCTCGCCGCGGTCCTCGGAACGGAAGAGGTAGCCGAACTCGCCGATCAGCCAGCAGTGTCTGCTGGGTGGCGTCAGGCAGGTGATGTCGTTGAGGCTGACGTCGTCGTAGACCTTCTCGCCCCTGCGCACCTTCTCCTGCTCGGTGGGCGAGAGCCATACGAAGAGGGGATGCATCTCGTCGATGGTGAAGGAGTCGTCCACCCAGGTCTTCCCGCCGTCCTTGGTGAAGATCCGGGTTCCCCACTCGCCGATCACCCATGCGGTGTTGGCGTCGACGGCCGCGACGCTGAACAGGTGCGTGCCCTCGGTCTGCTTGAGGTTGGGCTGCTCGGTCCAGGTCGCACCGCCGTCCTCGGTGCGCAGGATCAACCCCCGTTGCCCGACGGCCCAGCCGTTCTTGGCGTCCGCCATGGCGACGTTGTAGAGGGAGAGGCGGGTGTCGGTGGATCCCCGCTTCCAGCTGTCCCCGGCGTCGTCGGACCAGTAGACGGCGCCGTAGTAGCCGACGCTCACCACGTGGCGGCCGTCGGCGGTCGAGACCGAGTAGAGGTCATCGAAGATCTTGATGTTTTCGGTGCGGGACTCGAAGTCGATGTCGATGTCGTGGCAACCGATGGACACGATGGCCAGAGTCAGGGCGGCGCCGAGTGCTGCGCGGAATCGAAGCATGGGGAGAGGCTCCTCAGCACGCGCTGCGGGGCGCGCAAAACGCCCAGCACCGCGCCGGTTTGCAGACGCTAGCGGCCCTTGGTGAGTCGGCCAACGTCGATGTAACGGCGAATCTTGCCCTTGCTCTTGAAGGGCTCGCCCGTGCTGTCCCAGAACTCGATGCGGTTGCCGGTGCCAGTCTGCACGTTGGTGATGAGGTCGCAGGTAAGCCGCTGGTCCCGGGGCTTGTCGACCCCCTCCCAGCCCGGGTAGAAGTTCTCGGTCAGGTCGTCCTCGCTCCATCGCTTGTTGTGCCAGAGGATCTTCCACAGCTCCTCCTTCTGGTCGTAGGCGAAGGCGTAGTGGGAATTGAGGGTTTCCTTGTCGAGGTAGAGATCCTTGTGGTGATAGGGATGGTCCCCGTTCTTTGGGATCATCCGGATCTTGACGGACTTACGCATCTCCCAGCGGTCATCCGCAAAGGAGAGACCGTAGGGCCCGAAGTTGTGGGCCTTCGAATAGGGGAAGCCCTTGACCTGGGTGTTGCTGGGCGCCATCAGATCCATCTCGCCCAGGCACTCCCACTCGTACTGGGGAATGATGCCCGCGAAGCTACCCAGGTCGTCCAGGGTGAAGTCGGTGCCCGAGATCGAGTCCGTTCGCTGGGCGGTGGAGATGCGGCGCACGCGGCGCAGGGTGGGAACGTAGACCCAGGTGTCGTCGTTCTTCGCCTCGGCCCGGGGACCGTCCGCTGACTTGTAGCGGTAGCTCATGAGCATGATGCCGCGGGCGTCGAAGGGAGCCACGACCTCGACGCCGAACGCGTTCTTTCGCTTCTCACCGCGGAAGACGTCGCCGCCGGTCTTCTCGTACATGGGCTCGATGCGGTGGGAGAGGAATACGGTCTTGCCCTCACCCTCGTAGTAGAGGGGAAGCTCCTCGCCGCGATCCCAGTAGGAGTAGTAGAAGGTCGCCGTGGCGCCGGCGCCGTTCCAGCGATAGTCGAAGTTCCACATGATCTTGACCGCGGCCTGGGGGTCGTTCTCGCAGTCGATCTCGTCCATGGGGAAGGGCTGCCCGCCCTTGTAGTTCTCGAGGCTGTTGTCCGGTCCGATGCGGGGTTGGCCCTTGTACTTGGCCGTCGTGGCCTTGAAGGCCTCCGCGGCGCTGTAGTCGCGGTAGAAGGGACCGATCTCCAGCTGCATCCCCTCGTAGAAGAAGAAGTCCCGATTGGACCAGAACTCCTGAGGCAAGAAGGGCTTGAGCTCGTCGAGCTTCTCGAAGGTGATGACGTCGCCTTCCTTGAAAGTCGGCCCCGCGCCTCCCGCGTCCTCCTGGGCGACGGCCGCCGCGCTCCATATCAACGCCGCGACCATGGTCCAAGCGCCCCACCTTCCCACAGATCGGAACATTACCTTCTCCTTCCTGCTACCCGTGCAGACGGGCATCCGTACAGCCAGTACCGCACGACGCGGTGCCGGAGTTACACTTCATCCAGACTGGCGAAGGGAGAGGCGGGCTGACTGGTCGGCGGCAAGGTACTACCAGAGTACTTCTACAAAAGCACTTTGAGGGTACCACTCGCGCCCCGGGCCCGGCTGCTTCCTGGCTTTCCCCCAGACGATTCGGCCATTTTCTAGACTACGCTCGCGCTCGTTGTCAACGACACCGCTGTCAACAATACCGCTGTCAACAATACCGCTGTCAACTACGCCTTTGCCGGCGGTACCCGCCCGGGCCCCGGGGTCCGACATCACGAAGTGACGATCCGCGTCGACTCCTCGTGGCCACGACCACTCCCAGAGGACCGGCGCACCGATGCGAACCATGAATCAGCCGACGACACCCTCGCAGCTCGCACCGCCGCCTGCCGACGCCCCCATGGGGCGCGGCGCGCTAGAAGCGTCACAGCCGCCCACAATTCGCGCACCGCTCTCCCTTGGACCACGCAGCGCGGGGATTCGTTTCAAACTTCGCAGCAGCGGGGTCGAGGCGGGCCTGCGTCTGGGTGTCTGCGTGGCCACCATCGCGGTCGATCACGGCATCGGAGCCCTCGTCGACCGCTTCTCGAGCGCTGCGTCCCGGGAGCGACGGCGCGAGGCGCGACTCCTGCGCTCCGCCACCCGACTCGCCCGGGTCTTCGGCCGCCTCAAGGGAGCCTTCGCAAAGGCGGGACAGCTCGCCTCTCTGCGCATCGACGTGCTCCCGCCCGCGGTGCGTGGGGAGTTGGCCTCGCTTCGCGATCGGGTGCCTCCCCTCCCCTTCAGTGAAATCCGCCCGGCTGTGGAGAGCGCCCTGGGGAGGCCCCTGGAGGAGGCCTTCTCGAGCTTCGAAAGCGAGCCCATCGGCGCCGCCTCGGTCGCCCAGGTGCACCGCGCCGAGCTCCACGACGGGCGTCCGGTCGCGGTGAAGGTCCGCTACCCCTGGGCGGCCCGATCCCTGGCGTCGGACCTGCGCATGCTGGAACGCCTGATCGGGCTCTGGGTGCGCTGGGGGCCGGGGCCGCCCATCTCACCCGAGCGACTCGTCGAGGAGCTAGCCCAGAGCCTGGAGGCGGAGCTCGACTTCGACAATGAGGCGCGGGTCGCCCGTGAAGTCGCGGCGAATCTCGCGGGAGATCCTCGGATCTCCGTCCCCCTCCCCATCCCGAGCCACTCGTGCAGTGCACTCCTCACCGTCGAATACCGGGACGCGATCTCCGTCGGCGATCGAGTCGGGCTGCGAGCGAGGGGGATCGACCCCGCGGAGGTCCTTGGCGTCCTCGTGCGCGCCTATGCGAAGCAGATCTTCGTCGACGGCCTCTTCCACGCCGACCCCCACCCGGGCAACCTCTTCGTTCTCGACGAGCCGGAGGCCCGCGAGCGTCCCCGAGTGCTCTTCGTCGACTTCGGCCTCTCCCAGCGCCTCACCCCCGACCTGCGCCGCGAGATGCGCAGGGGAATCTACGCGCTGCTGCAGCGCGATCCCGCGGCCTTCGTCGCGCGCATGGACGCCATGGGAATGATCGCACCGGGTGCGGAGGCGGAGGTTCGAGTGGCCATCGAAGCGATGTTCGCGCGCATGGCGAGCAGCGGCCCGGGCCAGAGCCAGCCCGCGGTCTCCGGTTCCCAGGTCCTGCAGCTCAAGGACGAGGCCAAGCGGCTACTACAGGCAACGCCCGGCGTTCAGCTCCCCCATGAGCTGCTCCTCTACGCCAAGACCCTCTCCTACCTCTTCGCCCTGGGCGCGGAGCTGGCTCCCGAGGTCGACGTCCTCGAGCTCAGCCTCCCCCACCTCCTCCGCTTCCTAGCCACCCGCGACTAGCGGGGACGTTCCTTCCGAAGTTCCGATGTGACGGCGCATCAGAACGGAAGCTCGGAAGGAACGTCCCCCCCCGTTATTTGCGGGGGGGAGGGAGGCGGAGGCCTTGGAGGCGGATGAAGCCGCCGGCGTCGGCCTGGTCGTAGGCGCCCTCGTCTTCTTCGAAGGTAACCATTTCCGCGGAGTAGAGGGAGACCGGCGAGCGCCTGCCGAGGATGGTGATGCCGCCCTTGTAGAGCTCGAGGCGCACCTCTCCGGTGACGTTGACCTGGGACGCCTCCATGGCGGTCCGCAGGAAGTCCATCTCGGGTGAGAACCAGAAGCCGTTGTAGATCAGCTCGGCAAAGCGCGGCGCCAGCCGGTCCCGCTCGTGCATGACCTCCCGGTCCAGGGTGATGGACTCCATGGCGCGGTGGGCGGCATGGAGCACGGTGCCACCTGGCGTTTCGTAGACACCCCGGGACTTCAGGCCGACGAAGCGGTTCTCCACCAGATCGACGCGGCCGACGCCATGAGGACCGGCGATCTCGTTGAGTCGCGCAAGCAGGTCCGCGGGCGAGAGCGACTCGCCGTCGACGGCAACCGGCGTCCCCGACTCGAAGCCGATGATGAGCTCCTGGGCGCTGTCGGGCGCCTGCTTGGGCGACTGGGTGAGGACGAACATCTCCTCCTCGGGCGCCCGCCACGGATCCTCGAGGATGCCGCCCTCAAAGGAGATGTGGAGCAGGTTCCGGTCCATGGAGTAGGGCTTCTCCGCCGTGGCGGTAACGGGAATGTCGAAGCGCTTGGCGTACTCGATGCAGTCACTGCGCGAGCGCAGGCTCCACTCGCGCCAGGGGGCGATGATCCGCAGATCCGGCGCCAGGGCCCGAAAGGTCAGCTCGAAGCGCACCTGATCGTTGCCCTTCCCGGTGGCGCCGTGGGCCAGGGCGTCGCAACCGGTCGCACGGGCGACGTCGATGTGGTGCTTTGCGATGATGGGCCGCGCCAGGGCGGTCCCGAGCAGGTAGACGCCCTCGTAGACCGCGTTGCCCCGGATGGCGGGAAACACGTAGTCCGCGACGAATTCCTCGCGAATGTCCTTGACGATGCAGTCGACCGCGCCCGAATCCTTCGCCTTCTCGGGCAAGCCCGAGAGCTCCTCTTCCTGGCCAACGTCGGCGCAGTAGGCAACGACCTCGCAGTCGTACTCCTCGATGAGCCAGCGCAGAATGACCGAAGTGTCCAGTCCGCCGCTATACGCGAGGCAGACCCGCTTCACCGAGTCGCTGGGGGCCATGGGGACCTCCTGTAGATGGGGAGGCGGGAGTCTACACCCACGGAGGCGCGACGGGAAAGCCCCCAGGCAGGGGCGAGGCGCCTGGTCCCGGGTCGCGCGGCCGGACTCCCCCGCTCAGACGCAGGCGAGCCGAATCAAGGTGACGCGCCCGGCTTCGTCATCCTCGAGGGTCTGGATGTCCCCCCCGAGGATCGACACCGTCTCGCGCACCATCCGGGGCTCGGCATCCCCCGAGTCGGCTGCTCTGTGGCCCGAATCGACGAGGGAGATCAGCACCGACTCCTCGCTCCCGTCACCCGCCTTGCGTGCGGAGAGCGTCAGGACCGTGGTCGCGCTCGATTCGGCGATCCGATGACGGATGAGGCGAACGAGAGCGGTCTCGAGCAGGGTCTCGTCGCCGCGCACAACGGGAAGCTGGGCGGGGAGCATCAGCTCCAGATCCACCCCGCTCCGGCTGAGCTCGGCCGCCATGCGCGTCGCGACCTGGCGCAGAACCGTCACCGGAGCCAGGCTCTCGGCCCTCGCGGCAACGGAGTTCTCGCCACGGATCAGTCCGTGAAGCTCCTCGCTCCACTTGCGCACCCGATTCATGGCACCGAGGCTCCGTTCGACAATGCTCCGAAAGCGCTCGTCGCGACGCCCGCCGGTCTCGTCGATCAGATCGTCGAGGCAGCCCACGACCTCTTCGAGGGGCTCCTGGATCTCGCGGTAGAAGTCGAGGAAGCGCCCGTCCATGGTGGGCTCGTCGGTGAGCAGGATCACCACGCCCACCCGGTCCCCTTCGGCGTCGATCGGAGAGGCCACCGCGAGGTAGCCGACACCATCCTCCCGCAGGCGAAAGCGCACGGTCTCGCCCTGCGTGCAGACGCTGGCGACCGCCGCCAGCATGGCCTCGCGGCCACCCCCGGCGAAGAGCGCGGCCAGGTGCTCACCGCGGGGCGAGCCGCGGGACTGGCAGAAGCGCGCCTCGAAGGCGGGATTGGCGTAGATCGCCCGGCCGTCGGGATCCCCCACCACGATGGGAGAGTCGATGAAGCTGAGAAGGGACTGGTTGTCGGAACCGTTCATTTGCGCATCCTGATGATTTCCCTCTCGATCAAGTCCTTCATCGTGCGCAGGAGGTCGAAGACGTCCATGCCCGACAAGGAGATCAGATCGTTCAGGCTGGTATCGCCGTCGACCATCGACAGGATGAAGCCGGCGTCCGGAGAAAGGTTGAACTCGGTGATCTCCATCGGGTCCCGGCCGAGCTCGGGCACCGAGTCGAGGTCTCCCACGCGGCTGCGATACTCCTTGAGCAGACGGCTGCGCATGAGCTCGATGCCGGCCTCGATCTCGAGATTGGATAGATCGGCCTCCGCGGCGCGGGTCAGCAGATCGAGGGCCGACTCGTACTCCTGCCGGGCACCCAGCTCGCGCGCCTCGCGCAGGACCGCGTCCACGGCACGCACCGTGCGCTCGGGCTGCTCCGGCCTCGGGACCTTGCGGCGGTCCGACGTCTGGATGAAGTCCTTCGCCTCGACGTTGCCGGGATCCAGGGACAACACCTCCCTCCAAACGAGAATCGCCTCGGAGATGCGATCCTCGCCGTAGAAGTCGAGTCCTTCCTGCAGCAGGAGGACGATCTGATCCGTCTTGGCCTGGGTCATCGAATCCGCATTCAGTCCTTCAGCTGAACCTCGTAGAGCTCGTTCTCCTCGATGATCTGGGTGATCTCATCGTCGGAGAGCGTGCCCGTGGCGTTCACCGTGATCGACTGTTCCTTGCCGGTGGCCAGGTCCCGGGCCGAAGCGCTCACGATGCCGTTGGCGTCGATGTCGAAGGAGACCTCGACCTCGGGCTCTCCCTTCGGCGCGGGCCGGATGCCGGAGAGCACGAACTCGCCCAGCAAGTCGTTCTCGACCGCCGTCTCGCTCTCGCCCTGCAGGACCCGGATCTTCACCGCGCTCTGATCGTCGCGGGTCGTGGTGAAGATGTGTGCCTTGCTCACGGGGACCGTGGTGTTGCGATCGATGAGGCGCGCGAAATGCCCCCCGTAGGTCCCGATGCCCAGGGAGAGCGGCGTAACGTCGAGGAGCAGGACGTTCTGGTCCTCCTCCATGAGAGACGCGCCCTGGATCGCGGCGCCCAGGGCCACGACCTCGTCGGGGTTCACACCCTTGTGGGGACGCTTGCCGAAGTACTCCGCCACCGCGTTCTGCACCAGGGGCATCCGGGTCTGTCCGCCGACGAGCACGATCTGATCGATGTCGGCGGGCGCGAGCCCGGCATCCTGCGAGCACTGCTCGACGCTCTTCAGGGTCCCGCGCACGATATCGTCGACCAGGGCCTCGAGGGTCTCCCGTGTCAGCTCGTAGTTGAGATGCCGCGGCCCCTGGGAATCGCTGGCGATGAAGGGCAGATTGATCTCCGTGCTCTCCCGAATCGAGAGATCGCACTTGGCCTTCTCGGCCGCGTCCTTGAGCCGCTGCAGCGCCATGGTGTCCGAGCGCAGGTCGATGCCTTCGCTCTCCTGGAACCACTTCACCAGGTGCGCGACGATGCGGCGATCGAAGTCCTCTCCGCCCAGAAAGGTGTTTCCCGCAGTGGCGAGCACCTCGACGACGCCGTCGGACATCTCCAGGATGGAAATGTCGAAAGTGCCGCCGCCGAGGTCATAGACGGCGATCTTCTCGTCCGCCTGGCGCGCCATGCCGTAGGCCAGCGCGGCCGCGGTAGGCTCATTGATGATGCGCAGCACCTCGAGCCCGGCGATCTTGCCCGAGTCCTTGGTGCACTGCCGCTGCGTGTCGTTGAAGTAGGCGGGGACGGTGATGACGGCCTCCTGCACGGGCTCGCCCAGGTACTCCTCTGCGACGCGCTTCATCTCGCGTAGGATGATCCCCGAGATCTCCGGGCAGGTGAATGTCTTGCCGCCGATCTTGATGCGCGGATCGTCGTTGGGCCCCCGCACGATCTCGTAGGGACACAGATCGATGGACTTCTGCACTTCGGCAGAATCGAAGCGACGACCGATCAGGCGCTTGGCCGCGAAGACGGTGTCTTTCGAATTCGTGATCGCCTGACGCTTGGCCAGGTGTCCGACCAGTCGCTTGCCATCCTGAGAAATCGCAAACATGGACGGCGTAGTCTTGTAGCCGCCCGTGTTGGGCACGACAGCCGGCTGGCCATTGTCCACCACCGCCACGCACGAATTAGTCGTGCCCAGGTCGATCCCAATCACCCTACTCATCGCCCCCCCCCGTTCGCAGAGCTCCCGCCCCGTGACTTCTTCTTCAACAGCTCGTAGAGCTTTCGTGCCTTCAGGTCACCCGGGTCCAGTTCGAGCGCGCGTTCCAGGACCTTGATGGCGTGACCCTTCTCGCTCCTGGACAGATGGATCTCGGCCACCGTGGTCAGGAAATCCACCGATTCCGGGCTCCCGTCAGCGGCCTGTCCGGCGTACTTCATGGCCTTGTCTTCGTCGCCGATGGCCAGCCATCCCCTGGCGACGAGGTGCAGGGTCTCGGCATCCTCGCCGCGATAGAGCAGCGCCTCGTCGCACAGGCACGAGAGTTCCTTGCGCGCCCCAGCGTCGAGCCCGGCCTCCTGCTGCTTGAGGGTCTCCTCGATCCGCTGCACCGCGAGCCGGGCCTGGACTCGCCCGAAGGCCTGCTTGTATTCGGTGTTGCGAGAATCGAAGGCGATGGCGAGGCGAAGGTTTGCGGCCGCGTCCGCGAGATCCCCCCTCTCCTCCGCGACGCTCGCGGTCTCGAAGAGCTGATCCCCCTTTTCGCTTCTCTCGCGACGGAGCTTCTCTGGCAGCTTGAATGGCATCCGCTGGCGCAGGCGCTCGATGGGCGTCCGGGGCGCAGCGCGGCCACCCGAACTCGCCGACGACGCCTCGCCCCCCGACTGCGAGTCGCTCGCGCGAGCCTCTTCGAGGGACTTGCGGATCTCGGCTCGGCTCGCCGGGTCGGTGAGCAGCTCGTAAGCCTCGAGGACCTTCTTGAAGACAGCGTTCAAGCGAGGACCGTAGCCTCCGATTTCCCGGCGGAAGTAGCGATCGGGATGGAACTCCTTGGAAA
The DNA here is from genome assembly GCA_019310385.1 of Deltaproteobacteria bacterium. GTDB lineage: Bacteria > Myxococcota_A > UBA9160 > UBA9160 > UBA4427 > JAFDEK01. The sequence goes on along the minus strand of JAFDEK010000011.1, from coordinate 23,137 downwards.
GCGCGAAGTAGGCGCGCTTGATATCGCGCTCATCGGCGGTCCGCTCGACGCCGAGAATCTGGAAGTAGTTGTTCTCGAGCCCGGCCTCGAAAACGAGGATCTTGCGCTGGATCTCGACGTCCATGTCGAGGTCCGGATCGAGCAGGGACTCGTCGATCTCGCCCTTCGCTGCGGCCCGGGAGCTCGGGGCGGACTGCACCGCCTCCTTGCGCCGCGCGACGCTCGGAACCCGCCCGTCGATCCGGATGACGCTCTGGGCCATCCAGTCCTCGACCAGGCAGTCGACTTCGTCGGGCGGCATGCCTCCGATCTCTCGGAGCATGCGCCAGGTCGTATTTCCATCGATACGCGAAAGCAAGAAGCCCTCCGCAGGAGAGAGTTGCAGGGCGGTCGGATCACAGTCGGGTGCAAGTCGCGGAACCCGACCGAGATCCTCGTCCGAGACATCTCCTTCCAGCATCCACGTCTCCACGGGGCGCCGAATCAGTCCGGGCCACCACGGCTATCATCGGTGTCTCATGGGAAAAAGCTGAGCCATCGGCTCGTTCCGAAACGGCAAAAAGAGGCCCACCGCCCCTCTCGGCGCCGGTAGACCCGCCCTCTCCGCTTGCCGCGGGGCCGGGCACGCAGCTCCCATTCCCACCCGCGCACGGGCCTTACAGCCACGTTGTAAAAGTAGATAGGCACAGTGGAGCGGAATGGGGGAGAGGAAGGGGGCGCGGCGCAGCCGCGCGGCGCTCTAGCGCATCAAGCGTTCGAGGATGGCCTTCTGGGTGTGGAGGCGGTTCTCGGCCTGGTCGAAGACGAGGCTGCGGGGACCGTCGAGGATCTCGTCCGTGATCTCCTCACCCCGGTGGGCCGGCATGCAGTGCAGCACCCAGGCGTCGGGGCAGTGCTCGAGCAGGGCCGAGTTCACCTGGTAGGGGGCGAACACCTTTCGCCGCGTGGCCGCCTCCTCCTCCTGTCCCATGCTGGTCCAGGTGTCGGTGTAGACGAAATCGACGCCGCGGATTGCCTCCACCGGATCCTCGCTCCACGCGATCTCCGCGCCACTCGTCCTGGCCAGCCCCTCCGCCAGACGCAGGATGCGCGCCGAGACCGGATGGGAGGCCGGCGTGCCGAGCCGGATGCGGAAGCCGATCAAGGCCGCGAGCAGCACGAGGGAGTTCGCGACGTTGTTCCCATCGCCGACATAGGCCAGCGTGGCCTCCTTGGGATCCATCTTCTCCGAGATGGTCTGGAGATCTGCCATGGCTTGACAGGGATGGAGCAGATCGGTCAGTCCGTTGATGACCGGAATGCTGGCCTCCTCAGCGAGCTGTTCCACCAGGGCGTGGCTGAAGGTGCGGGCCATGATGCCGTGGACCCAGCGCGAGAGGCCCCGGGCGACGTCGCGGGGGCTCTCCCGGGTTCCGATCCCTACCTGCTCGGGGCGCAGCAGGATGGCATGGCCACCGAGCTGGGTCATGCCGGCCTCGAAGGTGACGTGAGTGCGCAGCGACGGCTTCTCGAAGTACATCGCCAGGGTTCGGCCGCGCAGGGTCTGGGGCCCCTCCCCCTTGTGGTGCAGGCGCTTGAGCTCCTGGGCGCGGGAGAGCAGCTCCAGCAGCTCGTCGGCGCTCCAGGCTGCCAGGGTGATGAAACTTCTCGCTCTTTTCGCCGTCATGGCTCTCTTCCCGATCTTCCCAATCTACCCGAATTTCCTGAAACTCCCGAACTTCCCGAAACTCCCGGCCAGGACCAGCCCCAGTGCGGACAGGCGCGCTCCGCCGCCGGAGCGCGCTGATCTCAGGGCACCAGCAGGGTACCCACACCGGCATTGTCGGTGAAGATCTCGAGTAGCACCGCGTGGAGCACGCGGCCGTCGACGATGTGGGTTCGGGCCACCCCCGAGCTGAGGGCCTCGGTACAGCACTGCACCTTGGGGATCATCCCTTCGCGGATGGTCCCCTCTTCGATGAGCTTGCCCACGTCCGAGACGCTCAGCTGGCTGTGGAGCTTCCCGTGGCGGTCCTTCACGCCCTCCACATCGGTCAGCAGGATGAGCTTCTCGGCGCGCAGGGCCCGGGCCACGGCACCGGCCGCCTCGTCGGCGTTGACGTTGTAGGTGAGGCCGAAGTCATCGGCGCCGATGGGCGCCACGACGGGAACGAAGCCTGCGTCGGCCACGGCGTTGAGCACGAGGGGCACGACGGATACGACTTCGCCCACTCGACCGAGGTCCTGGCCCTCGACCTGCTTTCGCCGAACCCGGAGCAGCCCACCGTCGCTGCCCGTGAGGCCCACCGCCACGCCGCCCCCCTGGTGGATCAGCTCGACGATCTCGCGGTTGATCTTCCCGCCCAGCACCATCTCGACCACTTCCATGGTGTCGTCGTCGGTGACCCGCAGCCCGTCCACGAAGGTCGATTCCAGCCCCATGCGCTCGAGGGTGGTCTGGATCTGGGGCCCGCCGCCGTGAACGATGACCGGCCGCACCCCGATGTGCTTCAGCAGCACCACGTCCACCGCGAAGGACTTGCGCAAGCCCTCGTCCGTCATGGCGTGGCCACCGTACTTGATTACGATGGTCTTGCCGACGAAGCGCCGCATGTAGGGCAGGGCTTCGATCAGGATCTTGGCTTTGTCGACCAGATCTTCCATGGGCTCCGCTCTCTGTAGTGCGGTGTTGGGCGGTGTAGGGCGCCGGGGCGACTCTGCCGCCGGTCGGCTCAGGAGTGACGCGACTCGCGCCGCACCGTTGCCACCTCGTCGATGCTCTCGATGAGGCTACGGTACAGAAGCACGTTGCGAACCGCCGCCGACAGGGCCGCGGAGATCAGCTCGCCGCCGCGGGCCGAGACCGCGGCGCCCTGGGGTGGAAACACGCGGCACACGCCGACGCTCTTGCCGCGCAGCCGCAGCGGGACGCACAGGAGCGGGCCGGGCTTGCCGTCGCGGGGTGTGTCGACCTCGGCATCGAAGCGCGGATCCGAAGGCGGATCCGGCGACGCCACGAGACAGCCGGTTTCGAACACCGCCCCGGTGAGCCCCGCCACCCGGGGCAGCCGGGGTCGATCCTCCCGCAGACCCCCGTCGAGCCCGACCTCCTGCACCAGATCTCCGCTGCCTCCCTCCGCCAGATAGAGGGAGACGGGAGCCGCGCGCAGGGCCCGCTCGATGGGACGCAGGGCGGCCAGGAAGAGGTCGGCGGGCTCGATCTCGGTTGCGAGGGCTTCGCAGATTTCGCGCGCGATCTCGGCGTTCCGGTCGGCCTCCTCCGCGACGTCCGCGCTCTCGGACTCCGCCTCGAAAGCCGCGTCGACCGGGATCCCCTCTTCGCCTTCCTTCGCCCCGGCGATGCGGCCCGCTGCCAACAGCTCCGCGAGCTGCCGGCAGATCAGCTGCACGAGCGAGACCTCCGTCCCGCCGAAGTCGCCACCGTCCCGGCGATCCGCCGCGCACAGCAGCCCGATCCTCTCACCCTCGACCTCCAGGGGCGCCAACACGCAGGATTCGGTCTCGTAGCGGCCGGGGTCGTGGCTAGCAGCGAAGCGCGGGTCCTCGGCTAGACCCGTCACCGCCATGGCCTCACCGAGCTCGAAGGCCACGCCGGCGACGCCCTCTCCCAGCGGTACGCGGCTCATGTCGGCCGGCGCCAGAGCGTGGCCCGATGCGGCCACCACCTGCAGCTCGGCCTGCTCGCCGTCCAGCAACATGACTGACGACTTGCGAGCGTCGAGCACCTCCGCCAGTGCCTCGGCGACGCAGCGGAAGAGGAGCTCCTGCCGCTCCTCTCCCTCGCTGCTCCGAGCGCGCGCCGCAATGCGCTCCGTGAATGCCACGAGCTGGTCGAGGCGTCTGCGGAGCTGCTCCCATCGGGTCGCCAGGGCGTTGCGCTCGGCGGCTCTGCGAACCGCGAGCAGCAGCTCTTCGTCGTGCAGGGGCTTGGCGAGGTAATCGCTGGCCCCGAGGCGGAGCGCCTCGAGCACCAGCTCCTGGTCCGTCGAGGCGGAGAGCATGATGACGCACAGGTCGGGCCGGGTCTCGCGCAGGCGGCGCAGTACCTCGATGCCGTCGATCCCGGGAAGCCGGATATCGAGCACCACGACGCCGACGCTCGGATCCTGGGAAGCCTGCAGGGCGCTCTCGCCGTCTTCGCAGCTCTCCCAGCGGATGCCCTGGGCCGAGAGAACCTCCCCGATCGCCTCCCGGAAGAAGCGCTCGTCGTCCACCACCAAGACACGCCTGTCGGCTCCGGTCATCGATCTCCTACTCCAAGGCTGGCCCGGTGGGCCAGGGGTCGGCCGCCAGGGCCGAGTCTCCCCGCGGCCGCAGCGAGCGCCGCATCAGAGAATGTACTGCGACAGATCCTGGTCCTCGACCAGGTCGCCGAGTCGCTTGCGCACCAGGTCTTCGTCGATGGTCAGAGAGGTCGCCGCCATGTCGGGTGCATCGAAGGAGAGCTCCTCGAGCAGCTTCTCCATGACCGTGTGCAGACGACGCGCCCCGATGTCCGCGCTGCGCGCGTTGACCGCCGCCGCGATGTCCGCGACCGCGCGAACACCGTCCTCGCGGAAGTCGAGGCTGACCCCCTCGGTGGCGAGCAGAGCCGTGTACTGGCGCACCAGGGAGTTGGTCGGCTCCGTGAGGATTCGCTCCAGATCTTCCTTGGTGAGGCTCGCGAGCTCGACGCGGATCGGGAAGCGCCCCTGCATCTCTGGAATCAGATCCGAGGGCTTCGAGAAGTGAAAGGCGCCGGCCGCGATGAAGAGGATGTGGTCCGTGCGCACCGGCCCCTGCTTGGTCTGCACGGTGGAGCCCTCGACGATGGGCAGCAGGTCCCGCTGCACGCCCTCCCGCGACACATCGGGGCCGTGAGACGAGCTGTTCCCTGTCGCGACCTTGTCGATCTCGTCGACGAAGACGATCCCGCTCTGCTCGACCCGGGCAACCGCCAGCTCGCGCACCTTGTCCTGGTCTACCAGACCCAGAGCCTCGTCATTCGCGAAGACCGCGCGGGCGTCGCGAATCTTCATGCGCCGGCGCTTCGTGCGCTTGGGCATCATGCTGCCGAGCAGGTCCTTGAACTGGACGCCCATCTCCTCGACGCCCTGAGGCGTCATGATGGAGAGCGAAGGACCGCCGCCGTCATCGGCGAGCTCCGCATCGATCTCCCGCTCGTCCAGCTCGCCGAGCCGGAGCAGCTTGCGCAGCTTCTCCCGGGTTTCGCTGCGGTCGTGCTCCACCCGGCCCTCGGGCCCGGCAACCGGCGTCGGGAGCAGGGCGTCGAGAATGCGCTCCTCGGCAAGCTCCTCGGCCTTGGCGGCCACGGTCTTCTGCTCCTCCTGGGAAACCATGGCAACGGCAAGCTCCGTGAGGTCCCGGATGATCGACTCGACGTCCCGGCCCACGTAGCCTACCTCGGTGAACTTCGAGGCCTCGACCTTGATGAAAGGTGCCTGGGCGAGCTTGGCGAGGCGCCGGGCGATCTCGGTCTTCCCGACACCGGTGGGGCCGATCATGATGATGTTCTTGGGCGCGATCTCCTCGCGCAGCTCTTCGGGCACCTGCTGGCGCCGCCACCGGTTGCGCAGGGCGATGGCCACCGCGCGCTTCGCCTCGCGCTGGCCCACGATGTAGCGGTCGAGTTCGGAGACGATTTCTCTGGGCGTAAAGGTTCTCAGGTCGCTCACGGCAACGTCACCACCTTGATCGAGTCGTTGGTATAGATACAGATCTCCGAGGCGATGAGCAGCGACTCGCGCGCGATCGTCTCGGGGTCGTGCTCGGTGTGGCGCGCCATGGCGCGCGCCGCCGAGAGCGCGTAGGAGCCGCCAGAGCCGATGGCCGCAAGGCCGTCGTCGGGCTCGATGACATCGCCGTTGCCCGAAACCAGCAGGAGACTGCCGGCGTCGCCCACGAGGATCATGGCCTCGAGTCGGCGCAGCATGCGGTCGGTGCGCCAGTCCCGGGCCAGCTCGACGGCGGCACGCTTCAGGTTGCCGGGATGGGTCTCGAGCTTCGCCTCCAGGCGTTCGAGCAGGGTCAGGGCGTCCGCGGCCCCGCCGGCGAAGCCGACCAACACCTTTCCCTTGGAGAGGGTGCGGACCTTCTCGGCGCCTTGCTTCATCACGGTGTCCCCGACCGAGACCTGGCCGTCCCCCGCCATGGCAATGCGCCCGTCGCGCAGGACCGCCACGACAGTGGTGGAACGTACCCTTTCACCAACGCTCATTTCCCGGATCTCCCCTCTGCAGACCGGCCCCGGGCACGCTTGCGCTCCGCGCCCTGCCGCTCCCCGCTCGACCCAGAGCCGCTCCCCGCCGGAGCCAACGCCGCCTCGGCGCGTGGATGGGCCTCATCGTAGACCTGGCGCAGCTGCTCCACCGAAACTGCCGTGTACTTCTGGGTGGTGGAAAGGGTCGCGTGCCCCAAGAGCTCCTGAATCTCGCGCAGGTCCGCACCCATGTCGAGCAGATGCGTCGCATAGCTGTGTCGAAGCCGATGGGGATGCACCCGGTCGACCACCCCCACGTCGACGGCACGGCGCCGCAGGATGCGCCGTACGTCGCGGGCGCCGAGGCGCCGGGGCGCCTGCTCCCGGCGCGGTCGCAGGGCGATGAAGAGCGGCTCCGCCAGCACACCGGGCTTCCGGCGGGCCTCGAGCCACGCCTCCAGGGCCTGGCAGGTGAGGCTCGGAAGCGGAACCACGCGTTCCTTGCTCCCCTTGCCCATCACGCGTACCTGGGCGACGCGCAGCTCGATATCCCGCACGTCGAGGGCCACCAGCTCTCCCACCCGAATGCCCGTGCCGTAGAGCAGCTCGGCGAGGGCCCGATCGCGCAGGCGGCGCAGCTCTCCGGACCGGGTCTCGTCGCCTGAGGATGGATCGGTGGTCATCAGGACGTGGCAGTCGTCCACGGGCAGGGGCCGCGGCGGGCGTTTGGGAGTCTTCGGTGCCGGCAGTCCGGCGGTGGGGTCTGCGCCCACGCGCCCCTCCCGCAGCAGGTAACGGAAGAAGCTGCGCAGCGAGGCCAGCTTACGCCCCTGGGTAGCGGGGCTGGTGCGGCTGTGGAGCTCAGCGAGCCAGCTACGCAGATCCGCGGCCGAAACCGCCTCGACGGACTTTGCGCAGCCCTCGGCCAGCTGCCTCACATCCGAGAGGTAGGCCCGGCGCGTGTGAAGCGAGAGATTCCTCTCCACGCGGAGGTAGACCTCGAAATCCTGAATCGCGCGTTCCCAGCTCATGACACCCGGGCGCACACCCGCTCCGCGTAGCCCTCGATCGCCGCCAGGGCCCGACGGGCAAGCGCCTCCTGCTTGTCTCGCTTTGCGAGCTTGCCCCGTCTGCGGCCCGGCGTCGGCCCAATACCGGGCTCCCGACGCGGAAAGAGACCGGGCTCGGGGGGCGGAAAGAAACCGGGCTCGAGGGGAGGAAAGAGACCGAAATTAACGTTCATGGGCTGGAAGTGCTTCGGGCTGGAGTCCATGAGATGCGCGAGCAGGGCGCCGTGGGCGGTCTCCCGGGGCGGCGCCACCGGGTCCTCGCCGTGGGCCGCCGCGGACGCGTTGATGCCCGCGATCAGGCCCAGGGCCGCCGACTCGACATAGCCCTCGACACCGGCCATCTGTCCGGCCAGGTAGAGACCCGGACGCGACCGCAGCTCGAGGGTCGGGGTGAGGCGCTTGGGCGCGTTCACGTAGGTATTGCGGTGCACCGAGCCATAGCGAGCGAAGACCGCTTCGCCGAGGCCGGGCAGGGCGCGGAAGACGCGTTGCTGATCGCCGATGCGCAGCTTGGTCTGACAGCCCACCAGGTTGTAGAGCTGCCCCGCCTTGTCCTCCTGGCGCAGCTGCACCACCGCGTAGGGGCGCCGGCCGGTACGGGGGTCTTCGAGGCCCACGGGCTTCAGGGGCCCGAAGGCGAGGGTCCGTTCCCCGCGCCGCGCGATCTCCTCGATGGGCAGGCAGCCCTCGAAATAGAGCGCCTTCTCGAAGGCGTGCAGCGGGGAGGTCTCCGCGGACACGAGGGCCGCGACGAAGGCCTGGTACTGCTCGCGGTCGAGGGGGACGTTGAGGTAGTCGCCCTCCCCCTCTTCGTAGCGGGAGGCCCGGAAGACGACGTCGTAGTCGATGGAGTCGGCGTAGACGGTGGGCGCGATGGCGTCGTAGAAATAGAGGTACTCCTCTCCCAGGACGCTTTGCAGCGAGCGCGCGAGCTCGGGCGCGGTGAGGGGACCCGTGGCGATGATGGTCAGGGGATCTTCGGGCAGCTCGGTCACGAGCTCGCGGCGAATCTCGATGCGGGGGTGGGCCTCCAGTGCCGAGCTGATGCGCTGGGAGAAGGCCTCCCGGTCCACCGCGAGGGCGCGCCCCGCCGGCACCGCGGTGGCGTCGGCGGCCTCCAGGATCAGCGAGTCGAGGCGCCGCATCTCCTCTTTGAGGAGCCCCACGGCATTGGCGGTGCTGCTGGCGCGCAGGGAGTTGCTGCAGACCAGCTCGGCGAGCCCTTCGCTCTGGTGAGCGGGCGACATGCGCGTGGGCTTCATCTCCCACAAGGTCACCGCGATACCCCGCCGCGCGGCCTGCCAGGCGGCCTCGCAGCCCGCGAGCCCACCGCCCACCACCCGCAGACGCTGCTCCGGGGAGGCGCCGCGCCCGGGTCGGGACGGGTCGCGGGAAGGAGCTTCCCTAGCTTCGTTCTCGAGGAGATCTGCCACGCGTCTCCACACGGCGGGGCTGCAAGGCGCTCCCGCCAGCTTCGGGGGGTGTTGGGATGGGCCCACCCCAGCAGGGGGGACACCGTTCCGACCGCGGCTCGTTTCCGTTCCGCGGCCTGGAGCGAGGCTGGCAATATAGCCCAGAGCACGATCGCCGATGCATGACCGCGGATCACGACCGCCGCCCGTCCCCGGGGTGGCGCGAGCTCGGCGCCGAGGCGCCGCGACCGGACCTTCGGGACTTCACCACCAGGCGGCCGTCACGGTCCACCGCCACCCGATCGTCGAGCTCCAGATCCATGAGCTGCAGCGAGAGCTGCTCGGGTGGCCGGCCCAGACGGCGAACCAGCTCGTCACGCGTCGCGGGCCCCCGGGCGAGGGCGGCGAGGATCTCGCGCCCCGCCGCGGAGGGGTCGCCGCCTCGCGCGCGCCTGGGAGCAAGGCCGCCCGCTCGCACACCGGCCGCTGGGGCCACCCCCAACTGATCCAGGAACGAGTCCACGCCGAGCACGCTCCAGGCTCCTTCATCGATGAGCCGGTTCGGCCCGGCGCTGGTAGGCGCCGTGATGGGCCCGGGAACGGCGGCGACCTCGCGGGACTGGTCGGCCGCGTGACGAGCCGTGATCAGCGAGCCGCTGCGTTCTCGCGCCTCCACCACGACCACCCATGCGCAGAGTCCGCTGATGAGCCGGTTGCGCAGGGGAAAGTAGGGTGCACGGGGCGGCGCTCCCGGCGGCAGCTCGCTCAGGATGGCGCCCGAAGCGCGAATCGCCTCGGCGAGAGCGCGGTGCTCGGGCGGGTAGACGCGGTCAGGACCACAGGCCTGCACCGCCAGGGTGCGGCCCCCCGCCTCGAGCGCTGCCGCGTGAGCGGCCCCGTCGATGCCCCGGGCCAGACCCGACACGACCACGATGCCCGCCTCCGCGAGGCCAGCGGCCAGCTCCCGCGCGATCTCCAGACCGTAGACCGTCGCCGCGCGGGCGCCGACGATCGCAACCGCGCGGCCGGCCAGGATTCGCGGATCGCCCTCCACCCACAGCAAGGGAGCGGGGTCGGGGAGCTCGGAAAGCAGCCGCGGATAGAAGGGCGAGAGCAGGGGCAGCGCCTTGCAGCCACGGCGCGTCACGGCCCGGATCGCGATCTCGAGCTGCCTGGGGCTCCAGGCGGGCGACACGCCGCTCGCGCGCAGGGCCGCCAGCGGATTGCCCGCGTGCTCGAGACACTGGCGGGCGAGCTCGGGATTCAGTCCCAGAGTCGCCTGGAGCTGCATCCAGGCGCGAAGCTCCTGGCGACGCTCGGGCGTCTCGTCGCAGGGGTCGAGGAGGTGGACTCCGGCCGACCACGGATCCTGCCCCTCGGAGGAAGAGCCGTTGCTGGACATCGGGTGGAAGCTCCCCGGGACCGGGGCTTTCATTGAATAGCGCAGCGCCGGGAAGGCCGCGCCCCCACTGCGCGCGGGGCCGCTCCGAAACGCCGAGAGGCGACACGCCCCGGCCGGGGGTGTGCCGCCTCTCTTTCAGATCGAGCGCTGGCTTCGGATCAGTAATACGTGGCGACGTAGTCCCGGGTCGCACCGCGGACGAGATCCCCGACCTCGAGCTCCCGCCGGGTGTGGAGGACGAAGGCCACCGCGGTGTTCTCGTCCACGGTGACGACGACCAGATCCGCGAGAACCATGTCGGGCGACCGCACCAGGGTACGGCCGGGCTTCGCGGTGTCCCGCACCTGCCGACCCGGCTCGAAGATCTCCAGATCGGTCCCGACCTCGACCCCGTGGTTGGCGCCCATGTTCACGTACACGTAGTCGGTAGTGCCGGCCGCGGTACGGCTGTGGGGCATGAAGGCGATGCGCCCGTCCAGACCCGACGGCGCAGCCTTGACCGCGATGGTCTCGGGCGGGAACTCCTGAACGACCGCCTTGTCGCCCCGCACCACGGCACCGAGGGACTCGCGGATCACCGCGACGGAAGACTCGGCCTGCACCTCGATGATCTCCGCCGATCCGCGCACGTCCACGTGATAGCCGATCGGCTTGCGGGTAATGGGATCGAAGACCTTCTCGAAATCGCGGTAGAGCGTAAAGCGATCGCCGACCTCGACCTCGCCCGTACCCAGACCGAGATAGATCACGTCGGCCAGTGCGAGGGCCATCCGCTCCGAGGGGCTGCCCACGACGCTCGTCACGGCGTCCATCTGCATCGCGCTGACGAAGCTCATGTCCGCGCGCATGGGCACGCGGATGGTGCGTCCGCCGCCGCTGCCCGTCACTGCCGCGGGCACCGTCACGGGCAGAGAATCCATCGAGTCGGGCTCCAGCCCCTGGTCCGCGAGCGGCTGGCCCTCGTCCGTCGCCTCGGGCTCGTCTTCGAGCTCGGCGGGCACGGGGCCCGGATCGGAAAGCGTGTCGCTCGCCTCGGCGACCAACTCCTCCGCCTCGGCCTCGCTGACGCGACGCATCTCCGTCGAGGTGATCCAGATGCGATCGCCGGGGACGATCAGATGAGGATTCGCGATCTCGCGGTTGTCGGTCCACACCGAGGGCCAGACCCACGGAGTGCCGAGATAAGCTTCGGAGATGTCCCACAGCGTGTCGCCGCGGGTCACCGTGTGGATGCGACCCACGCGACCCGTCGAATCGACTCCGACCGGGCCGAGGGCAATGTGGTGGCCGCGGGCCGCGGTGTAGGTGGACCGGTTCGCCAGCTCGGCGGGAGCTGCGGCCGGCGCGGCGGGAATTGCGGCCGGCGCGGCCGAAGGATCGAAGGTCGGCTCGTCGAAGTCCTCCCAGCGGACGACTGCTGCGTCTCCGGTCGCCTGCTCGTCCATGGCTGCGGGCGCCGCTCCGGCCCCGGCGGCGCCGTCGGCGGCGAGTGCCTCACCGGCCGAGGGGACTTCGCCAGCAACCGGGGCTTCGACGACCGCAGGAGCCTCGCCGAGACTCTGCGCTTCAATGGCCGCAGGTTCTTGACCGGCCACGGGCGCTTCACCGGCCACGGGCGCTTCACCCGCCACAGGCGCTTCACCGGCCGCGGGCACTTCGCCCATCGAAACGATGTCGACGGGGACGGGCACGGGCTCATCGCTCACGACGGTCGCCGTCGGAGCCGACGTTGGCGCTCCCTGGACAGCTTCTTGGACAACTTCTTGGACAACGGCGGGCGCCGCCTCCACTGCCGCCGCGTCTTCCGCCGCCCAGGCGACTCCACCCCAGGCCAGGAGCAAGCATGCACCAAATAGGAGCGTCTTGGGTCTCATCGAATCCCCCTCCACACAGACCACGCGCTGAATCGAGTCAGCGCCACACCAGCGCGCGCACCGGCCCTCGCAATGCGCATGGGACCCGTGCACGACACGCAGGAACGCGGTCAGTTCATCGGCATGCCTGTGGGGAAGCTTGACGACCGACTTCTCGGCCGGAAGCAAAGCCGCCGCCCCCCGAAGGGAGCGGCGGTGGATGCCTGCCGAGGGGGGGCGAGGGGAGCGCCTGCGGCCGGGTAAAGCGCCTGCGGCCGGTAGAGCGCCTGCGGCCCGTACAGCACCCGCGGAGGGCGAGCAGCCGGGCGCCCGCTGCGGATCCTCGCGCAGATCAGCCCGCCTTGAGACGATCGAGCATCTGCCGCAGATCCTTCTCCCAGGGCGGTTCGGCCACCTTCCGACCCGCGGCCTGGGCCGCCTCGTAGCGTTGATCCAGATCGGTCACTGCCCGCTCGAGCACCTCGGCGGCCTTCTCCTTCTGACCGTCCGCCTCGTAGGCGAGCGCGAGGTGGTAGCGGATGATCCCCAGGTTGGGGTTGTCGGGATCCGTGGAGTCTGCGGCCTCCTTCAGGTAGCCGACCGCGGCCGAGGGAACGCCTCGCTTGTAGAGCACCCAGCCGAGGGTGTCTGCGGTGTTGGCATCCTCGGGGAGCAGGGCCTTCGCCTCCTGGGCGAGATCGAGGGCCCGGTCGAGGTCTTCGCCCGACTCCGCCAGCATGTAGGCGAGGTTGTTCTTCGCCTGGGCGTGACTGGGGTCGCGCTCCACCGCCGCCTCGTAGTTCTTCATCGCCAGGTCGGAGCGGCCGTCGAGCTCGTAGAGCACCGCGAGGAAGTGGTAGAGCTTCGCCGAATCGGGGCGTGCCTCGATGGCGCGCTCGTAGGTCTGGATCGTCTCGTCCAGGCGTCCCGTCGCGCGGTAGAAGTTCGCCAGCTGCTGGTAGGCCGTTACGTCGTCGGGGTCGAGCTCGGTGGCCCGGGTGAAGCTCTGCTGAGCGGTCTCCATGTCGCTGCTCAGCATCGCGACCAGGCCCTTGAGCTGCATCAGCTTCGAGTTTTCCGGGTTTGCCTCGGACGCGGCGTAGATGCGCTGCTTGGATAGCTCGAGCTTTCCCATGGAACGCTCGAGATCGAGCAGCGCGCGCAGCACCTTGGGGTTGCTGGGAACCTGCTCCTGGACCTGCAGGAGCAGCGCGTAGGCCTCGTCGGACTTTCCCTGACTCCCGACGATCCGCGCAACCGCGAAGAGGCTCTCCGCGCTGCGCTTCTCCTCGGGGATCTTGTTCAGCTCGGCGAGCGCCTCGTCGCGCTTGCCGATTCGAATCAAGCTCTGGGCGACCAGGATGCGGGTCCGCGTGTGATCCGGGGCCGCCCGCAGATAGATGCGCCCCTGCTCGATCGCGTACTCGTGCTCGCCCAGGGCCTGATGCAGCGTCGCGAGCATCCTGCGCGCCTCGAAGAGGTTGGGGTCGAGCTCGACGGCGCGCGCCAGCTCGGCGCGGGCGCCGCGGCGATCCGCGGTCAGGGCCAGGGCGGAGCCGAGCACGAAGTGCGCCTGGGCCCATTCCGGCTTGCTGTCGATGGCGGCGCGCAGATCCTCCACGGCGTCGTCCGCTCGTTCCTCCGCCATGGCGATCTTGGCCCGCACGAAGAGCGCCTGAGCCAGGGAGGGCTGTTCCGCCAGCACCCCGTCCACGAGGCTGCGGGCCTCGTCGAAGAGGGGGTGCGTTTCCACCACCTCACCGCTCTCGCGACGCTCTCGGATGGCGCGGAAACCCAGGTCGACCAGGACCTCGGCCTTGCGCAGTCTCGCCTCCTTGCTCACGGGATCGATCTCGAGGGCCGAATCGGCGGCCTCCAGCGCCCCTTCGAGGTCCCCGCTCTTCCCGAGGTAGGCCGACAGGGTCAGGAAGGCGGTGGGAGAGCTCGTGTCGGCCTCGGTGGCTTCGCGTAGCAGCGCGTCCGCCTTCTCCGTCTCGCCCACGGAGCCGTAGTAACGGGCGAGGGTATAGATCAAGTCGAGCTTCTCTTCGGACTTCCCGATGCCCTCGCGCAGGATGGCGATGGCCTCGTCCTCGCGCTGCGTGTAGAAGAGGTACGCGGCCAGGTTCTTATGCGCCTTGGCGATCTGATCCCCCTCGGAGACCGCGAGGGCTTCGCGGAAGGCCGCCTCGGCGTCGACCTCCCGTCCCCCCTGACCCGCGAGGAAGCGGCCCAGATTGGTGAAGGTGGCGAAGCTCGGCTCGACCTCCGTGGCCTGATGGTAGAGGGGCTCGGCCTGGTCGGAGCGGTCGCTACGCTGGTAATAGCCGGCCAGCAAGGTGATGTAGTTGTGGTTGTCCGGGGCCAGCTCGATGGACTTCTTGTACGACTCCTCGGCCTCTTCCCCGCGATCCAGGTTTTCCAGCGCCTGCCCGATCAGCAGGTAGGCTTGATCGGCCTCGGGGTCGATCTCCGCGACCGCCTCACCCTGGGCCAGCGCCTCGTCGTAATCCTTCGCGAGCAAGGACATGGCGCCGAAGCTCAGGCGCGCCTCCGTGTTGGCCGGGTCCAGCCGAACGGTCTCGTTGAGCTCCCAGAAAGCCTCCTTGATCTTCGATACGGCCATATAGGACTTCGAGAGCTCGTAGTGGGCCGTCGCGTTGTTGGGATCGATCTTGAGCACGTTGCGGTACTCGATGATCGCCTCGCGGTGCTGCTCCTCCTCGCTGTACTGCTCGGCCCGCTCCATGAACTCGGCCAGCTTCTGCTCGTCGTTCTGGCAGCCAAGAGCGAGGGTCAGCAGCGCAGCGACCAGCACGAGCGTGAGGGAGGGAGTGGCAAAACGCATTTCCGAAAACCTCTCGTGGGTGTCTCTTGGAATTCCCTTGGAATTCTCTTGGATGTCTCGTCGTTCCGTGAACTGGCAGCTCGGCGCGCGGGAACCACCCGGGCCGGCGATTCTAGCAGCTTGCTATCTCGAATCCGAAGCGATTTTCCCTGCGCGCCGAAAGGCCATGGCCCGGGCGAGTCGGATGGGGGATCGCCGGCGCTCGAGCAGGCCAGGCGCCGCACTCAACCTGAGCGGGCTTCGGCGTCCTTCTCGGAGTCCTCCTCGACCTCTTCGACCAGCCGATTGCGACGCCAAGAGGGGTGGGTGATCCCCATGCGCTGGATCATGTAGTTGAGCTTGCGGGGCGAAACCTGGATGAGCCTCGCCGCCTCCTTCTGCACGAAGTCGCTCCGCTGCAGAGCCGCGACCACGAGCTTCTTCTCGACCTCTTCCAGCGAGACACCGCCGGGCGGCAGCTCGAAGCACAGCGGCCCCGGGCCTGCGGTGGCTCGCTCTGCGATGGAGAGATCTGCCAGCTCCACCCGCGAGCCTTCCGCCATCAGCACGGCGCGCTCCACGGTATTGCGCAGCTCGCGTACGTTGCCTGGCCAGGAGTGGGCCGCAATGGCGGCCAGAGCCGGCTCAGAGAAACCCTGGAGCGGGCGGCCGAGCTTGCCCACGAACTCGTCGAGATAGCTCTGGGCCAGGGCGATCGCGTCCACCGGGCGCTCGCGCAGGGGCGGCAGATGAATGTCGATCACGTTGAGGCGGAAGTACAGGTCCTCCCGGAAGCCCCCGGAAGCGACCGCATGGTCGAGGTCGCGATTGGTGGCCGCGACCACCCGCGCGTCGGTTCGCAGGGACTGCGACCCGCCCAGGCGGTAGAACTCCTGATCCTGCAGAACGCGCAGGAGCTTCACCTGCGTGGTCGGCGACACATCGCCGATCTCGTCGAGGAAGAGCGTGCCCCCGCTCGCCTCCTCGAAGCGGCCTCTGCGCTGGCGATCCGCACCCGTGAACGCGCCCCGCTCGTGGCCGAAGAGCTCGGACTCGAGGAGGGTTTCGGGCAGGGCAGCACAGTTCACCTTCACGAAAGGTCCCCGCGAGCGGGGTGATGCGCCGTGGATCAGCCCCGCGACGATCTCCTTGCCGGAACCGGTCTCCCCGGTGATGAGCACGGTGGAGCGACTGGGAGCCACCCGACGGGCCAGATCCACGGCCGCCTGCATGGCTTCGCTCTCGGCGACGAGCTGCCCGCCACACAGCCTGGCCCTGCGCTCGCCGCGCAGCTCCCCGACCTTTTCCGGGAGACCCTGGTGCTCCATGGCCCGGGCCAGCCGCAGCTCGAGCTGAGGCAGATCGAAGGGCTTCTCGATGAAGTCGCGGGCCCCGAGACGCATGGCCTCGACAGCCGTCTCGACCTCTGCGAAGGCACCCATCAGCACGACCCCGGTGCGGCGATCCCGCTCGCGGGCGGCACGCAGCACCTGCACCCCGTCGGCTCCGGGAAGACGCAGGTCGCTGAGAACGACGTCGAAGGGCGGGTTCGCGACATTCGCGATGAGGTCCACGGCCGCGGCGCCATCGCCCAGCACGCGAACGTCGCTCCAGCGCTGGCTCAGCGTCTCGGCAAGGGCAGCGCGCAAGGCTCCATCGTCCTCGACGACGAGAATACGCGCCTGGCTCGGACGGGCGAAGAGCAATTCTGCGGAAGCGGGGTGGGCCACGCTTCGCTTCATCGGCGAACGGCGAGCCGCGCCTGAGCGTCCCCGGGTCGGGTCAGGCCGCAGAGGTCATCGGGATCACGTAGCGCTTGCCTTGCTGGCTCAGCCAGCCATCCCGCTTGAGCTGCTTGACCGCACGCGTGACCGTTTCCCGAGAGGTTCCGATCATGTCTGCGATCTGCTGATGGGTGAGGGCCGGCGTCAGGCGCACATCACTGCGATCCTCCTCCGCGCGGGCCATGCGCTCGAAGAGGCCACGGGTGCGCTCCTGCACCTTCTGGAAGGACATGGAGCTGGCCTGCTCTCCAGTGTCCCGCAGCCGCCGGCTGAGCTCCTGGATCACGCACAGGGCAAGATCGGGACTGCTCCGGAGCAGCTCGAGGAAGTCGCGCCGGGAGAGGGCCAGCAGGCGCACCGGACACAGGGTCTTGACGCTGGCCGAGCGGGGCTGGCGATCGAGGAGCGCCATCTCGCCAAAGAAGTCGCCCGCATCGAAGAAGTTCATGATCTTCTCGCGACCATCCTCCGACGCCTTGGAGACCTTCACGCGGCCTTCGCGGATGACGTACATGTAGTCGCCCGGGAGGCCCTCCTCGACGATGGTCGTGTTCTTCGGATAGCGCCGCTCGATGAGATGAGTGGCGATGGATTCGAGGTCGTCGTCGCTCGCCTGGGCGAAGAGCGGAATGACCCGGAGAGACTCTCGGGCCTCCTCACGAGTCAGCGTATCGGTCATGGTGCCTCCCCAAGGGAATCTCTAGACAGCGATCCCGGCGCTGCCGCCCGGGCCGGACCGCGAGCCCTCAGGTGAGACCTTCGCGCCCCTTGGCCGTGAGCACGGCGACGAACCGTTTTACGTCGGGACTGCGGTCGAGCTTTGTGATCAGGATCACATCCTCCGTATCGACGATCGCGAGGTCTTCTACACCCAAAAGCGCGATCAGACGCTCGCCCCCCCAGATGAGATTCCCACGCGCTTCCTCGGCGAGCACCTCGCCTTCGATCACGCGATTCCCTTCCCCCTCGAGCGGCCCCTTGCCGACGCGCTGCCCCACGCCGAGCTCCTCGGCAAGGGAGCTCCAGGTGCCGACATCGCTCCAGGCGAAGCTCACCGGCAGGGTCCAGACCCGGCGACTGGGCTCCATGACCGCGGTGTCCACCGGCAGAGATGGAGCCCGCCGGTAGGCGGCCTCGACAGCGGCACGATTACGCCCCTTGGGCTTCTTACGCAGAGGGGCGAGTGCGCGATGGAGCTCGCCCGCCCAGGTCTCGACCTCTTCGAGGAAGACCCTCGCCGTCCAGACGAAGACCCCCGCGTTCCAGAGGAAGCCCCCCTGCGACAGGTAGCGCCGGGCGGTGGCGAGATTGGGCTTCTCCACGAAGCGCTCGACCCGATGCAGACCTGCAAAGCGGCTCCCGGCCGGGTCCCCTACCGAGATGTAGCCGTAGCCGGTGTCGGGGCGGGTAGGCTCGACGCCGAGGGTCACCAGAACCTCCGCGTCCCGGGCCGCCCGGGCCGCCCGACGGATGTCGGCGGCAAAGCGCCGGGGGTCGGGAATGTGGTGATCCGCCGGAAGAACCGCCATCACGGCGTCCGGATCCTCCGCGGCAATCCGCTCCGCCGCCCAGGCCACCGCCATGGCGGTGTTGCGGCGGTGAGGCTCCACCAGGACCCGGCTCGCGGGCAGCCCCGTGGCCCGGCGCAGCGCACCGGCGTGCTCCTGGCCGCACACCACCCAGACCCGGTCCTCGCCAGCAAAGCGCCGCGCCCGCTCCAAGGTGGCGTCGAGCAGGCTCTGCCCGCCGACGACGCGCAGAAAGGGCTTGGGATGGCTCCGGCGCGACGCCGGCCAGAAGCGCTCGCCAGCGCCTCCGGCCAGGATGACGGCGTGGATCAGTGGAGCGCTCAACGTCCGACGCTCCAGTACTCCATTCCGGCTTCGCGCATGGACTCGCTGCGATAGATGTTGCGCAGATCGACGAGGATCGGTCGATCGAGAAGAGACCGGATGCGTTCCATGTCGAGCATGCGGAACTGGTTCCATTCCGTGGCGATCACCAGGGCCTCGGCACCCTTGCAGGCCTCGTAGGGATCCTTGCAGAGGGTCAGCTCCGGCATCTCCCGCGCTGCGTGTGCCATGGCCTGGGGATCGAAGGCCCGCACCCGGGCACCCGCTTCCAGCAGACGCTTGGCGATGTCCACGGCGGGCGATTCGCGGATGTCGTCGGTTTCGGGCTTGAAGGAGAGGCCCAGCAGCGCGACGGTCCGCCCCGCGAGCTCGCCCGACAAGGCCGTGCGGATCTTGTCCAGCGCGTACTCGCGCTGCCGCTCGTTCACGCGGATCGCCGCCTCGACGATCTCGAAGCGCACACCCACCTCTCGGGCGAAGTGGGCCGCCGAGAGGGTGTCCTTGGGAAAGCAGGAGCCCCCGTAGCCAGGTCCGGCGTGGAGGAACTTCGAGCCGATGCGGCGGTCGAGCCCCATGGCCCGGGCGACACCCTGGACGTCGCCCCCGATCTTCTCGCACAGGATCGCGATCTCGTTGATGAAGGAGACCTTGGCGGCCAGGAAGGCATTGGCGGCGTACTTCGAGAGCTCGGCGGTTGCGACGTTGCAGATCACGAAGGGGGTCTCGTTGAGGAATAGCGGCCGGTAGAGGTCCCGCAGGATCGCCAGGGCCTGCTCGTCCTCCTCGTCGACTCCGATCACCACCCGATCGGGCCGCTGGAAGTCGCTGATGGCGGCGCCTTCCCGGAGGAACTCGGGATTCGATGCGACGCTGAAAGTCGCCTTGCTCTCGCGGGCGTCGAGCTCCTCCTGCACCCAGCTGCGCACCTTTCGGGCGGTGCCGACGGGCACTGTGCTCTTGGTGACGATCACCTTGTAGCCGTCACTGCACCGGCCGATCTCACGGGCCACGGCCTCGATGAAGCGAAGATCGGTGCTGCCGTCCTCCGCGGGGGGCGTCCCGACCGCGATGAAGATGACCAGCGCCGACTGGATCGCGTCCGGGGTGTCGCAGGTGAAGCGAAGCCGTCCCTCGCGCTCGTTGCGCTCCACGAGCGTATCGAGCCCCGGCTCGTAGATGGGGATCTCGCCTCGATTCAGCGCAGCGATCTTGGATTCCTGCTTGTCCACGCAGGTGACCTGCACACCGAACTCCGAGAAGCAGGCTCCGGTCACGAGCCCCACGTAGCCCGTACCGATTACCACGACGTTCATCGAGACATCTCCCCTGCCATGCGCCCTGGTCGCCCCATCAGCTCTTCCGGCTCGAGAGCGAATCGAAGGCAGTCGTCTCGGCAGGCTCCCGCCGCGATGACTCGCTCTCCTCGTCCTGCGCCTCGGCGGCCGAAGTCAGGAAGGTCTCCTCCTCCTCCTCGGTGGCCAGGATGCCCACGTTGCGGAGCAGACGAACCGTGAGGACGACCACGGCCGCAAGCAGCAGAACGCTGGCCGCCAGATCCTTCAGGCGCGTGAAGGACACTGCGATGACGCAGAAGCAGCTCGTCAGGAGATAGAGAAAGAGCACCGCCCGCGACTGAGAGCCCTCGTTGAGATGGAGCAGTCGGTGATGCATGTGCATTCGATCGGCGTCGAAGATGCGCTTGCCGCTGCGCATGCGGCGGAAGATCGAGAGCGTGGTATCCAGCAGGGGCACGGCGAGGGCCAGCACGGGAACCACGAAGGCCAGTACCGAGGCCTTGCGAAAGCCGCCCTCGTAGCCCTCGATGGCGATGAGGGAGAGCGAGAAGCCGACGAAGAGTGCTCCCGTGTCCCCCATGAAGATCCTTGCCGGGGGAAAGTTGTAGGGCAGGAAGCCGAGCAGGCCGCCCACCAGGCAGACGCCGAAGATCACCCCCGTGTGTTGCCCGGCCTGGAAACAGACGTAGGCGAGGGTGGCGGCGACGATGGCCGACAGCCCCGCCGCCAGCCCGTCGAGGCCGTCGATCAGGTTGATCGCGTTCGTCACCGCGATGATCCAGACGAGGGTCACGCTCACAGACAGCCAGAAGGGGAGCTCGAACTCGATGCCGGAGAGAGGCTCCCGAAACATCAGGATCGTGAAGCCGGCCGCGTAGGCGACGCTCGCCGCCAGGATCTGGACGCTGAGCTTCTGCAGCGCGCCCAGCCCGAAACGGTCGTCCACGGCTCCGATGAGGAGCATGATGGAGCCGCCGACCAGGATGCCCCACACGCCGTCGAGCCCTGCCACGAAACCGGGAGAGCGCAGCGTGAAGGTGACCAGCCCCGCGGTCGCGCCGGCGGCCACCGCCAGGCCACCCAGCAGGGGCATATCACTGCGGCGGCTGACCTTGCGCCGGTTGGGCTGGTCGACCACGCCGAGACGCAGCGCGGCCAGGGCCACCACGGGTGTGGCCAGGACCGAAACCATCACGGCTACGACCAGCGATACTGCAACATTGAGTGCCGACACCCGCCCCTCGCGAAACCTTCCATTCCCAGATGTGACCCGCTATGCGCGCAGAGCCCGAGCACGAGTAGTGGTCCCGCGGCCAGGCGCCCCGCCGCGGACGCTCAGTAGTAACCGTAGCCCTCTCGGCTGAGTTCGACGCCGTTCAGCACCAGCCCGAGCACTCTCCGCCGGTCGAGGATCTCGAGCGCCGCCCCGACCTCTGCCCGGGGGGTGATGTCCGCGCGCACCACCATCACCAGCCCGTCGCACAGGTCGCTCACGATCTTGGCGTCCGGCAGCCCCAGGACCGCTGGGGTGTCCAGGACGATCCGGTCGTAGACCGCGCTGCTCTCCTCGATCAATCGGCGCATGGCGGCCGAAGCCAAAAGCTCGGAGGGATTCGCGGGTCGGGTACGCACTGGGAGGACGTCGAGGTTGAGCCCCTCCACGGGGATCAGCGAATCCTGGAAGCTCGCCTTGTCGAGGAGCACCTCCGCCAGACCCGTCTTGGGCGAGAGACCGAGGGAACGATGGATGGTCGGGCGCCTCAGGTCGCAGTCCACGAGCAGGACCCGCTTGCCCACGCTCATGGCACACACGGCGGCGAAGTTGATCGAGGCCGTGCTCTTGCCCTCGCCCGGGTTGGCGCTGGTCATCGCCACCGTGCATACGGCGTGCTGGGCGGCGGCGGATTCGATGCGGCTCCGCAGGGTGCGGAACTGCTCGGCAACATAGGACTCGGGCTGCAGGATCGAGATCCGCCGCTTGTTGAGCTCGCCGGCGTCCTGCGCCGGCAGCGCCTCCCGGCGCTGGCGGCGCTTGAATAGACGCTCGAGCATGCCCGGCGTCTTGCGAGCCTCGGGCGCCGACTGGGGAGTCGCATCCCAGTCCACGGCGGGAACCCGAAGACCGGGATCCCCCGACGCCTTGCGCCGTCGCTCCTGTTCGGCTCTCTGCAGAGCCTCGTAGTTCCCCATAACACTTCTCCGTGGGCGTCGGCGCTCAGCCGAACAGCCTGAGAATACGCCTTCGCGGGCGGCGCACGCCCCGGCCGCCACCCATTCTATCATCCGTACGAGTCACGTTCGCCAGGTCCAGGCCCGCCGCAACCTCCCGAATCGCCGCCCCGTCCACCACCGCCTGCTCTCGGGCATAGCCCTGGAGCAGCGCGGCGTCGCACAGGTTGTTGATCACGCGCGGAGTCCCCCCGGAGGCCGTGAAGAGCTCCCGCAGCGCAGAGCGCTTGAATAGCCCCCGACCCGTATATCCCGCCTTGGCGAGTCGCTCGCCGACGTAGTCCTTCAGCTCCTTGGGATCGAAGGGCCTCAGGTGGTGGCGCAGCGCGATTCGCTGACGCAGCTGGCGCAGCTCGGGCCGCGTGAGCAGCTCGTTCAGCTCCGGCTGGCCCACCAGCATGATCTGGATGAGCTTGGAGGTGGGCGTCTCCAGATTCGAGAGCAGCCGGATCTCCTCGAGCATCACGGGCGAGAGATTCTGGGCCTCGTCGATGATGAGAAGAGTCGGCTCGTCGTTGCGAAGGCGATCGATCAGAAACTCGTTCAGGGCCAGGAGATAGTCGGCCTTGGACGCGCACGGCTTGTCGATCCCCAGCTCCTTGAAGAGAATGGCGAAGAAGTCCAGAGGCTCGAGGCGCGGATTGAAGATGAACGCCGACGCGGTGGACGAATCGAGCTGGGAGAGCAGCGCGTGGAGCAGGGTCGTCTTGCCCGTTCCCACCTCACCGGTGAGCAGCACGAAGCCCTTGCCGGACTGCACTCCGTAAATGAGCGTGGCGAGGCCCTCCCGATGCGCCTCCCCCAGGTAGAGGAAGGTCGGATCAGGCGTCATCTCGAAGGGTCGCCTCACGAATCCGTAATACTCGCAGTACATTCTCAGTTCACCGGCTTTCTCAGCCCCGATGGCTCCTTTCCCGATCGAGCGAAGCTCCCTCCGCTGGCGCCCCGGCCTCGGCCTCGTCTCCCTGCAACAGAGCAGCTACGAAGCCGGGAGCCCCGTTTACGTACATGTAGGTCACACCTCCGCCCACGATCCCGATTCCGGCCACGAGCACGGCGGCGAGCACCTGCAGGCGCAGCCGCCGGCGCCTTCGGACCATGTCCGATTCGAGCTCGATCGAGGGGATGGCGGCCAGTACCGGAATCCCCAGTGCGCCCTGGAGGTCGCGAGGCTGGTGAAAGGAGGAATCGGTGCCCTCGAGCACGATCCCGA
>JAFDEK010000010.1 GCA_019310385.1 Deltaproteobacteria bacterium | reverse complement strand
CTCCCGAGCCGCGGAGCCGCGGGGCGCAGGGCGAGAGAGGCCACCAGGCCGACGCCGAAGGCCACCAGGACTGCGACCAGGGCCGCGCGCAGCGACATTTGCCCTCCCCCCATGATCAGCGCGCCCGAGATCTCTCGCGCGCCCGCCGGTCCAGCCACCCCAGCTTGGCAGATTCCGAGCCGGCCCTCTAGACTCGTCGGCTCGGCAGGAGCATCGGATTGAAGAAAAGCGTCTCGTTCTCGATCTGTGTGCTCTCGGCGAACCTGGCGCTGCTCTGGCGCCCCGGCGATCTCGACGCCCAGCGCCCCTGAAAGGGAGGCTTCCGTTGATCGACGAGAGATTCTCCGCCGCCGCCTTCGCGGCCCTGGCCGACGACCCGAAGCGTGCACGCGCTCTGCTGGGCGAGCTCGACGCCGCCATCGCGAAGGAGATGAACGTCCACGTCGAGACGGCCCTCCACGAAATCGCCGAGCGGCTGCGCGCCCTGGGCCACGACCTCCTGCAAGAGCAGGTGAACAGCGCCGACCCCTACTCGCGGCGTCTTGCCCTCCACGAGCCCGCCGGCGACGACTCCGAGCACGAGCACCGGCTGCGCATCCACTTCGATTTCGAGACGTCTTCGGGCTACCTCGCCCACCCCTTCTACGAAGACGACTACGACTGAGTCCATCCACCCGGCCTGCTAAGCTGGGGCCGTGACTCCCAAGGTTTACATCGACGGGCACGTCGGAACGACGGGCCTGCGCATCCGCGACGGGCTGGCGGCGCGCGAGGACCTCGCGCTCCTCACCCTGCCCGAGGCCCGGCGCAAGGACCCGGCGGCCCGGCGCGAGCGCATCCTCGAGGCCGACCTCGCAGTGCTCTGCCTACCCGACGACGCCGCTCGGGAGGCCGCCGCGTGGGCGGAGGAAGGCGAAACCAAGCTGCTCGACGCCAGCACCGCGCACCGGGTCGCCCCGGGATGGGTCTACGGCCTGCCCGAGCTCGCCCCCGACCAGCGCAAGGCGGTCGCGGGATCGGACCGGGTCTCGAATCCCGGCTGCTACCCGACGGCGCTGCTCCTGCTCTTGCGGCCCCTGATCGACGCCGGCCTACTCGCCGCGGACGTCGCGGTCGCGGTCCATGCCCTCTCGGGCTACTCGGGCGGAGGCCGGCCCCTGATCGAGAAGTGGGAGGAGCCCGAGGGCGAACTGCTCTCCCTACCCTTCGAGGCACCCTATGCCCTCGACAAGGTGCACAAGCACGTCCCCGAGATGATGGCCTTCAGCGGCCTGCGCAATCCGCCCCACTTCGTGCCGGCCGTGGGCCCCTTTCGCTGCGGCATGCGAGTCGAGATTCCCCTGCCGGCGGGCACCCTGGCGGCGGGCTGCACGGGCAAGGCGGTGTGGGAGACACTCCACGAGCGCTATCGGGGCGAGGCTTTCGTGCGCGTGATTCCTCTTGCGGATCCCCTGGGCTACGACGAGCGCAGCCTCGACCCGCGGGCCTGCAACGACACCAACCGCATCGATCTGCACGCCCTTCCCCACCCATCGGGCCACGTGCTGCTGGCCGCGGTCCTCGACAACCTCGGCAAGGGGGCCTCGGGCGCGGCCATCCAGAACCTCAACCTGATGCTCGGGTGCGGGGAGTCGACGGGACTCGGGAGCTGAAGCGCTCTCAGCCCACTCACTCAGCCCTCCCCCTCAGCCCTCCCAGTCCGCGTCGCCGACGTCGAGCTCCACGTCTTCCACGTCCTCCTCTTCGGCGATGAAGTGGAGGGAGAGCTCGAAGGCGGCCCGGGTGAAGTCGAGAACGCGCTCGAAGCCATCGTCGGAGAGCTTGCGTGCGGCGTCGTGGCGCCGGTAGATGTTGACGAACTCGCGTTCTCGCTCGAACTGCAGCGGCAGTCGACCCACGCCCCAGCTCTCGAGGATCCGGAACACCTCGGGGTTGTAGGTGCGCAGGAACTTGAGCACCACGGGCACCGGATCGTGGCGGGCCAGAATGGCGGCGAGGCGCAAGAGCAGCTCGAAGGAGACCGCCGCGGTCCCGTTCTCGATGGCCTCGAGGAAGGACTCGTCGGCGACCTCGATGGCCTCGCCGACGTCGTGCACGGTGAGCCCCGCCACCTCGCGCATCTCGCGCAGGTAGGCCCCCGCCCGCTGGGCCATGGCGGGGTTCTCGGGCGCCAGCAGCAGAGCCTTGCTCGCGCGCAGCGGGAACATGACGCCGGCCTCGAACTGCAGCTGCCTCACCCGGCGCGAGATCTCGCCGGTCACGTCACCCGCGAAGTGGCCCGTGAGGTCACCGAGCGCGTTGAGGAGGGAGCGGCTCTCACCGGCGGACTCCCGGGCGCCGGCGCTCTTCTTGCCGCCTTTCGACTTGCCCTTCGCCGACTTGGGGGCGTCCTTCTTCGCCGCACCCTTCCTGGCCTCACGCTTCCTCGCCGCGCCCCTCTTGCGGGAGGCCTTCTTCTTCGATCCGGCCACCTTGCGTTTCGCCGCCATGCTCCAACCTCCGACTGCAGCCGAGACGCCGGGCTCACCGCATCCACCCGCCGCTACGCGAAAGACTCGCTTGGGCAGCCCGGGGCCGCCAGCCCTATTCACTCAGCTTGTTCGCCCGTCCTCGAGAGAAGATAGTCGCCGGCATCGTCGAGCACCGCCTGCCAACCGGGATACACGACGATGGTCGTAAAGGTCTCCTCGATGATGGCGGGGCTGGCCACCACGTGGCCCGGCTCGAGATCGGGGCCGCGGAAGATCTTCGTCTCCTCGAATCCTGCGCCGAGATTGGCGCTCCGGGTCTTCGCCGCCACGGCCTCGCGCCGCTCGGCGGTGAAGCCAGCCGCGAAAGCAGGCTTGGGAATCCCGGCCGAGGTCGCAAGACGCACGCCGGTGATCTCGGGCTCCTCGCCTTCGCGCCGGTGGCCGTACTCGGCCTCGTGGGCGTCGTGGAAGCGGTCGATCATTACGTCGCGGGTGGCCTCGCTGACGAAGGAGAGGTCCCGCGCTCCCTTCACCTCCGCGACCTCGACAGTGAGCGACCAGTTCTGGCCCGGGTAGCGCAGGTTGAGCTCGTAGCGGGCGGTCATGTCGTCGCGCGCGAAGCCGCCCGCCACGAAGTAGCCCTCGGCTCGCTCGTCCAGCTCCTGCCACAGCTCGCGCAGCCTTTGCACCTGGGCCTGTGCGGCCGGCACGATGTAGGAGCGCTCCTCGTCGATGCTGGGCTGGGCGGCGAGCGCGCCCAGAGCGGAGAAAGTCGGCGAGGCCTTGGGGACCCACACCCGGTCGATGCCGAGCTCCTGGGCCTGGATGGCCGCGAAGACGGGGCCGTTGCCCCCATAGGCGAGCATGGTGAGGCTCCGGGGATCGATGCCCTTGCCCGCCGTCGTGCGCCGCACCGCCTGGCTCATGTTTGCATTGACCACGCGCCAGCTGTCGAAGGCCGCCTCCTCGATGCTGCAGCCCATGGGACCGGCGATGTATTTGTCGAACGCCGCGTCTACACCATCGCGGGTCAGGCTGAAGCTGCCACCCGCGAACTCCGAATCCTCGGAGAGGAAGCCCAGCACCAGGATCGCGTCGGTCACCGTCGGGCGCTCGCCGCCGTGCCCGTAGCAGACCGGGCCCGGATCGGCGCCCGCGCTCTCGGGGCCCACGTGGAGGACGCCGCTCTTCGTGTAGCAGATGGAGCCGCCGCCAGCGCCCAAGGTCTCGACGTTCACCATGGGGACCGCGACGAGATAGCGGTGGTGCCAGTTCCAGCCCGGCTCCGCCGGGGCCGAGCCGTCGATCACCACCGAGACGTCGTAGCTGGTGCCCCCCATGTCGACGCAGAGCAGGTCCGGCGCGCTCTTCGCGACGCCGATCTGGGCGCCGCCCACCACACCGCCGGCGGGACCCGAGGCCAGGATGCGGATGGGGCTGCCGCGCAGGTAGTCCCGAGTCATGACGCCACCGCTCGACTGCATGACGAGGAGCTCGCGGCGGTAGCCCGCGTCTGCCAGCCGCCGGGTAAGACGCTCGAGGTAGCTCGTCACGCGGGGCGCCACGTAGGCGTTCACCACGGTGGTGCTGGTGCGCTCGAAC
Organism: Deltaproteobacteria bacterium; assembly: GCA_019310385.1. Lineage (GTDB taxonomy): Bacteria > Myxococcota_A > UBA9160 > UBA9160 > UBA4427 > JAFDEK01. Next base: position 49,449 of record JAFDEK010000010.1, on the reverse strand, counting down.
TCCGGCGCCCGGGGCAGCACCTGGTAGGAGACGGAGATCTCGGCGCCGGGCATCTCCTCGGCGACGAGCTCGGCCAGCCGCTCTTCGTGGACGGGGTTCACGAAGGAGAAGACGAGGGAGATCGCCACCGACTCGACACCCTGCTTCGCGAGTCGGCGGATCGCCTTGCGGGCGGCCTCCTCGTCGAGCTCCCGGTAGACGCGGCCGTCATGGAGCACCCGCTCGGGTACCGTGAGCCGGCGGCGCCGGGGCGCGATGGCGGGCGGCGGCTCGAGGCGGACGTCCCAGATGTCCTCCTTGAAGCCGCGGCGCAGCTCGATCTCGTCCCGGAAACCCTCGGTGGTGAGAAGGCCGGTCACGGCTCCGTTCATCTCGATGAGGGTGTTGTCCGCGATGGTGGTGCCGTGAATGACGGCCTCCACCCGCGCGAGGAAGTCACCCAGCTCGAGGCCCTCGCGGCGGGCGAGCTTCTCGAGCCCCTCCATCACCGCCAGAGACCGGTCGGCGGGTGTGCTCAGGGACTTCTCCAGCAACACCGCGTCGTCCTTGAGCAGGGCGAAGTCGGTGAAGGTGCCGCCGATGTCGATCCCCACCCGGTAGGTCATCGGGCGCCCCCCTCTGCAAGCGCTACCAGGGAAATGCCGCGCTCGGCGGCCAGCTTCTCGCGCAACGCCAGCGTTCCCGCCGGGTCGACCTCCACGTCACACTCTTCCACGCTTCCGGTCAGCACCACGCCGTAGCGATCCCGCGCGGCCTCGATGCTCACGTATTCGTCGAGCACGTCTTCGCAAACCTGCTCGGGATCGCGCAGGAGTGCGCTCTCGAAGCCGGCCCCGCCGCCGTACTGGTATGCGATCACGGCGTCGGCGGGAAGATCCGCCTGCACGGAATTCTCGATCTTGTACTCCCGCTCGCTCCCCACCTCGAAGTGGTTGCTGTACGGAGCCGCGTCATCTCCCCCGCGCAGGCCGCGCAAGGGGTGTTTCATGGAGACCATCCACGCCACCGCCATGGTGGGTTCGAGGATCTTCTTCACGTTGAGAGTCCCGGGCTGCCCGCGCCAGCGGCCGGCGCCGCCCGTGTCGGTCGTCATCTCGCGGCTCAAGTTGATTACCGGGAAGCGGCTCTCGGCGTCCTCCGCCTGGGCGAGGATGAGGTTGCCCAGACCGCTGCACATGGATCCCCAGCCGTCGACACCCTGGGTCGCCGAGGCGTCCGAGGCCCGCACGTCGACACCCTGGTCGAGCCACATCTGCCCCTGCTCGTCGAAGCCGATCACCGAGTTGGGCATGCCGAGCTTGTAGACCTGGGGCGAGGAGCGTTCGGGCAGGATCTGCGAGAGTGCGATGCAGATGGCCTCGCCGACCTCGACGGCCGGGTGGAAGGCGCCGAGGGCCGCGGGCTTGCGAGGCGGCGGCTGCAGGATCGAGCCTTCCGGGATGACCATCTCCACCGCGTTGAAGAGGCCCTCGTTCTTCACGATGCTGGGATCGACCATGGAGGCCAGCTGCGCCATCGCGTAGCCGCGGCTGTTGGAGAAGGTATTCCAGACATTCATGAGCTCGGGTCGCGCGTCGCTGCCGCTCATGTCCACGGTGAGCTGGTCGCCGTCGACGATGCAGGCGACGTGGACGTGGACATCCTCGTTCCCCACCGTGTCGTGGTCGATGTAGACGTCGGCCTCGTAGCTGCCGTCGGGCCACCGGGCCACCTCCTCGCGGAAGCGGCGCTCGGTCTGGTCGATGTTGAAGTTCACCGCCGCCCGCACCACGTCGGCGCCCCACTTCTCGAGTAGCTCCCCCAGCAGGCGCGCGCCCAGCTGAGAGCCGCTGATCATGGCCTGGATGTCACCGGAGAAGGAGGGCAGGCGGTTGTTGCGGATGAGAACCTCGAGAATGTCCCGGCGCTGCCTGCCCCGGTGCACGAGCTTCACGCAGGGGAAGGCCATGCCCTCGGCAAAGGTATCCACGGCGTCCACCGAAAAGCCGCCGGGATCCTTGCCCCCGGTGTCTCCTTGGTGGGCCTGGAGGGCCTGGATGACGACCAGCTCGCCCTGCTCGTCGAAGACCGGCGTGTAGACGTTGTAGTCCGGGAGATGGCCGCCGCCGTGGTCCGGATCGTTGCCCATGAAAACGTCGCCCGGCCCCCAGTCGTCCTCCTCCACGTGCTCGAGACCCCAGCGCACGGCGAGCGGCGAGATGAAGAGCAGCTGGGGGATGCCCACCGAGACTCCGGCCAGGCGACCGTGGGCGTCGATGATGCTCGCGTTGCGTTCGTTCGACTGGTTGATGATGGCCGAGGAGGCCGCCCGGCCGAGGTGCACCGCCGACTCGAAACAGATGGTCTCGAAGGCGCCCCGGATGATGTCGGCCGTGACCGAGTCGATCTCGGCCGCAGTGTCGAGGGGCGATCGCTTCGCGGCGAGTCTGCGGTTGATTTCAAAGGACATGCTGCACCCTCCCCTGGGCGGCCCCTCTCTGATTTGACACTCCGTCAGATCCTATCCAGCCCCGAGTTCGGGTGTCAACCGCCGCGCCGCCCCGACCTTCTGGGCGAGGTCGCGGGCCGTGGTAGAGTCCGCCTTCGTCCTCTCGATCTATTTCCCGGTAACGACTTGCGAATAACGAAGCTGCTCTCCATCGCTGCCCTCGTCGTGGCGTCCTTTGCTGCTTGCGTGCTGGTCTTCGAGATCGCGCTGCGCCTGGCCGGCTTCGACCCGCTGCTCCGGCTCTCCGAAGGGCGGGAGCGGATGCTCCGCCCCTCTCCGCACCCCCTGGTTCGCTACGAGCTCGTCCCGGGCGCCTCGGGGAGCGCCTGGGGCACCCGCGTCGCGATCAACGACCATGGCTTTCGGGGGCCCGACGTCCCGCCAACCCCGCGTCCCGACTATCGCGTGCTGGTCCTGGGCGACTCCATCGCCTTCGGCAACTTCCTCGGCGTGAGGAAGACGTTCTCCTACCAGCTCCAGCAGCTCCTCGATGCCGACCCAGGCGACTTCCAGGTCCTCAATTTCGCCGTGGGCGGCTATGACACGCTGCAGGAGGTGGCCGTGGTGTCGGCGCGCGGGCTCGAATATCAGCCCGATCTGGTCATCGTGACCTACTGCCTGAACGACATCGGAGTCATCAGCACCAATCTTGCACTCTTGGAGCAGCTGGAGCTCCGGCGGGGCAATCCCCTCTTCCGACTCCGATCGCTTCAGTTCGTCATGGACCGGATCGACCGATTCCGCTTGCGCGACTGGGTCGACCACAAGAACGACCTCGACGTCTTTCGCCGGGAATACGCCGAGCAGATCGATCGCGTCGACGACGATGAGGAGGCCCTCCTCGCGCTCATGGACGGCGTTTCCGGCCAGTTTCCGTCGCCCTGGTATCGCAGCAGCGCCCGCGTCGGGAGGCTCCGCTTCGCTCTTGGCTGGCTCGCGGATCTCTCGGAGAGAGAGGGGTTCTCGGTGCTGGTCACGATCATTCCGCGGCTCGAGGGGGATGCTTCGAGCTACCCTCATACGGCGGCGCACCGCATCGTACAGCATGAGGCTCGCCGCGCGGGCTTCGAGGTGATCGACTTCACCGAGCCCTTCATGAAGGCGGGCATGGAGAACCTGGTGCTGGGCCCGATCGACCGGGTCCACCCGAACGGAGCCGGGCATCGCTTGATCGCCGCGACGCTGGCCCGCGAGGTCCGGGCTCGCGCCCGCCGGCGCTGAGGCCGGATCAAGCTCGCCGGCTCTCCTCGCAGAGCGCGGCAAAGGAGAGTATACAATTGGGCCGGGACCCATGAGTCTCCGCGGATCGGAGCTCTGCCCCACGCGCCCGGCGATCGGGCTCGAAGCGGGCATCGCCCCGGGCCGCGGGAGCGAGGTCCCCACGACACTGAGTCGTAGCTCGATACGCTGAGCGCCTCCAAGAGGAGAATGGCAGCCATGAAGAAGCAAGAGAGTGAGGGCAAGGTCGAATCGGGCCGCTTGAGTCGCCGCGCCGTCTTGAAGACGGCCGCCTACGCGGCGGTCCTGGGCGGCTCGGGAGCCCTGGTCGGGGTGAGCTCGGCCGAGGACGTGCCCCCCGAGCCCGACAATCTCGACGAGCCGACCGAGTGGCAGGAAGGCGATCCGCAGCCCGTAAAAGCGCAGGTCCCGGCGGATGAGCCCGAGCAGACCTCCCAGGAGGCGCCGCCGAGCCAGCCCATGGCGGACGACATGGGAGACCCGCCCTCGGAAGACGCGGTCTGGGCGTCGGGCTACTGGTGGTACACGAACAAGGAATACAAGTGGGTCCCGGGCTACTGGTCGAGCCCGCCGAGCCCCGACTACGACTACATCCCCGGCTACTGGACCTACAAGGAACCCAACTGGGTCTACGTCCGCGGCGGATGGGGAAAGCGCGATACCGAAGTCGTGGTGCAGTACCAGACGCGACCGCACCCGCTGCTGACCGCGCTGATCATCACCGCCCCGATCCGGATCATCCGCCGGCACCGCCGCTGGCGCCATCATCGCCACCGGGCCCGGGCTCACCATCACCGCAGGCGCAATCCCCGCCCCGGTGGGCCCGGCGGCCCCGGAGGCCCGGGTGGACCCGGCGGTCCGGGTGGTCCTGGCGGACCGGGTGGACCGGGCGGTCCGGGTGGACCCGGCGGCGCGGGCCGACCCCGCCCGCGCTAGCCGACCCGCGTGCAGCAGAGCGGGTGGCATGAGGGAGAGCCGGGCCCCCGAGCAGGGGCCCTGGCCCTCCCTCTCGCGGTGGGCCTGCTCACCGTCGCGGTCTACGGGCTCTACTTCTCCCAGGATCTCGGCGCGGGAAGCCCCCGGCACTACGACGCCTACTACACGCTGATCCGCTCCATCGGCTTCCTCGACACCGGTGACTGGCTGGCCGTGCATCGCAACACCCAGCCCGACTTCCGCAAGCCGCCGCTGCAGTACATGCTGACCGCGCTCTCCATGAAGGCCGGCATGGACGACATGCTGGCCCTGCGGCTGTGGCCCTTCGTCTTCGCGCTCGGCACGCTCCTGGGCACGCTCCTCCTCGCCCGACTGATCGCGCCATACAGCCCCTGGGCCATGCCGAGCGCGGTCCTGCTCCTCGCCAGCTCCCGGGTCCTGGCGGGCCAGGCGCGCATGGGTCTGCTCGAGACCGGCATGGCGTGCTTTCTCGTGCTCTCGCTATGCGCGCTCTTCCTGGCGGAGCGCGATTCGCGCTGGTGGATCGCCGCGGGCACCCTGGTCGGCCTGGGCTTCCTGCAAAAGGCGCCCGTCGCCCTGGCGGCCAGCGCCCTCGGCGTGACGGCGCTGTGCTGGCTGCCCGGCGAGCGCGCCTACTCCTGGGCGGCCCTGCGCCGCAGCCGCGACTTCCGCATCGGCGGCGCGATCGCGCTGGGGCTCTGTGCCTTCTGGCCCCTCGTGCAAGTTCTCCGATTCGGCCCGAAGTACCTGAAAGTCCAATACCTCTGGCAGATGATCTATCGCTTCCACCCCCACCCTCCCGCGGGCGCCGGGGGCGTCGGCCCCGAGCCCCTGCGTTGGCTCGAGTGGCTGCGATTCGACTCTCCAATGGTCTGGCTCACTTGCCTCGCGTTGCTGGGGGTCGCGCTCCTCACCCCGCGCTTTCGCCGCAACGGCAAGCTCTTCCTCGTGGCGCTCTACGTGGGGGTCGTCATCGCCGCTCTGGCGGTCGCCGGCGGCGAGGTGTACCCGCGCTACATCGTCGTCCTGACCCCCTTCCTCGCCGTCGTGGGCGGCGTCGTGCTCGCGGAGCTGGTGCCCTGGCGACGGCCCCTTGCCGGCGGGGTCGCGGCGGTGCTCTTCGCGACGAACCTGCCCGCCCTCGCCCAGGTGACCCGCCCCTCCGACGCGAACGACGCCGACCGCATGGCGACCGCCCGGCTCTTTCGCGAAGCGCTCGCGGAGGACGAGACGCCGATCTTCTTCTACTCCGAGGCACGGCGTCTGGACTACCCGCCTCCGGCCTTCCTCTACTACGCCGATCTCGACCGTCGGGTCGCGGTGTTCAACCGCGTCGGCCTCCGGCAGCTCGGACCCGCGAAGGCACGTCAGCGCCTGCGCCCGCCCTATCAGGGGATCGCCCACCGCGACGACTACGCCATGGTGGGTCGCTACCTCGGACCACTCGTGGAAGTGGGGCGTCATGGAGAGCACGTGATCTGGAAGAGCGCAGGGCGGGATCGCCCGCCCGGCGGCAACGATCCGCCAGAGGAGTAAGCGGTGAACGTGACATCACTGAAGGGGAAGACGGCGCTGGTGACGGGCGGGGCCAGCGGGATCGGGCGGGCCACCGCCCTCGCCCTCGCGCAGCGCGGCGCCGATCTGGTGATCTGCGACATCGACGAGGCCGGGCTCGCCTCCACGGCCGAGGAGATCCGCACATTGGGTCGGGAGGCCTTCACCCAGCGGGTGGACGTGGCCAGCGCCGAGCAGATGGAGGCCTTCGCCGACGCGGTGCACGGCCGCCTCGAGAGCGTCGACATCCTGATGAACAACGCCGGCGTCGCCATCGCGGGGGCCTTTCTCGACACCTCGCTCCCGGACTGGGAGTGGATCGTCGGCATCAATCTGCGCGGCGTGGTCCACGGCTGCCACTTCTTCGTCCCCAACATGGTGCGGCGCGCCCGCGGAGGACACGTCATCAACGTCTCGTCGGCCGCGGGCTACAGCACGAGCTCTAACCTGGCGGCCTACAACGCCACCAAGTACGGCGTGCTGGGCCTCAGCGAAGCGCTCTGGGACGAGCTCCGGCCCCACGGCATCGGCGTCACCGCGGCCTGCCCGGGTGTGATCGACACGCCCATTACCCGCAACGCCCGCCTGGTGGGCAAGCTCGACCAGGCGAAGATGCGCGAGGACATCGTGCGCACCTACCAGCGCCGCCGCTACACACCCGAGCGGGTGGCCCAGAAGATCCTCGAGGCCGTGCAGAAGAATCGCGTCGTGGCGCCGATCTCGCCGGAATCCTGGGTCCTCTACTACCTGAAGCGGCTCGCGCCCGGGACCCTGCGCTGGGTCATGCACGAGCTCGGCCAGCGAGCGACCCGCCGGGCGCCGGCCGACTGAGGCATTGAGGCACTGAAGCAAGGGAAATCCCACCGCGACGCTGGCCCATGCCAGGCGGATCGCGGATCATGTCGCCATGGGATCCACTTCGTCGCGGCTGCGTCGCTGGCTGCTCGCGGCGCTCGTCACAGTGATCGTGCTGGTCGCCGCCCTCTACGTCTTCCACGGAACGAAGAGCGCGTTCTTGTGGGTCTACATGCCGATCCTCCACCTCCTCGTGCCCGGGGAGCTCAGCTCCGACGGGGGGAGGCTCAACCTGGACGGCCGACTCGAAGCCCACGGGCTCCAGTACCGCTATCGCAAGGGCGATTTGCAGATCGAAGTCGATCTCGGATCGGGAAGCCTGACCTTCGCTCCCCTCTCCTGGCTCACGGACCCGCCTTTCCGGGCCCGCAACCTCGAGATCGACAGCGTCGAGGTGCGCATCACGAAACACGGCGGCGACGAGCCCCGGTCGGCGCCGCTTGTCCCCCCCCTCCCGCACGATGCGGCTCCCCCGCAGCTCCCGGAGATTCCGGTCCTGCGGGTGCCCTTCGCGATCGACCGCATGCAGATCGACTCCTTTCGCGTGGAGATCCGCGAAGCGGAGCGAACCCGCGCCATCGTGGGGCCGGGACGCATCACGCTCAGCGGTCTCGAGCCGGGGGGAATCGTCAAGCTCGACGTCGTGAGTGGGGCGGAGCTCGCTCCGGGTGAGCTCGGGCGGTACCAGGGCCGGATCGAGCTCGGGGTCGGCATCCGCCTGGACGAGGACGGCGAGATCATCGAAGCCAAGGGAGGCGGAGACATCGGGCTCGTCTTTGCCGACAACCCCGAGCAGCCGCCCCTGGACATCAAGCTCTCCCTCGACGCCAAGTCGCCCGTACGCGGCATTCTCGACGTCTCCATCGCCCTCGATGCCGCCCACCAGGACCGGGCCATCGGCCGCATCGAGGGGACCGTCCACCTGTCCCGGCCGGACACGGATCCGGTCTTCCGGGCCCTCGTGGTCCTGAGCGCCCTCGACGCCGAGCTGCTCAACATCCCACTCACCTACCTGGGTCGCGAACGCCTCGCGGGTGCGACCCTCAACGGCGCAGCCGTCGTGATCCAGTCCAAGCGGCTCGGCCCGGTCACCGTCGAGCTCGAGCTCGACGTGGCGGGGCTGCAGCGCGTGCAGCTCGAGCCGGGCTCGGAGTTCCCCGCCATCGGCCTGCACACCGCCCTCGCGGGCGACTGGCAACCCGATCGCGGCCGCATCGACCTGCAGAAGTTCCACGCGAAGCTGCACCGCGGAGGGCGGGACCGCCTGCGCGTCGATCTGGCCGATCCCGTCTCTCTCGTACTCCCGGGCCACGACGATGCGGATGAGCTGCTCTTCCCCGGCCACGCGAAGATCGTCGCCACGGCGGATGGAATCGACCTGGCCGAGCTGCCCCACGCCCTCGCGATCCTGGGCCAGCACCCGGAGCTTCCCCTCGCGGGCGGCCTGGTGAGCGGGTCCCTCACCGTCGACATCGAGGACATGGGCAAGCACTTGAAGTCGTCGGGGACCCTCCGTGTCGCGAATGTCCGCCTCTCGAAGAAGCTGCTCGGACGTGAGATCGAGCCCTTCGGGCTGCACGCGCGCCTCGATGGCCAGCTCGACACCTTCGAACGTCTGCTGGTGAGGCAGCTCGAGGTCGACGTGAAGCGCAGGGAGCTCGACCTCGCCTCCCTCGCGCTTCACGGAACCTGGGACGGCAGCAGGGACACGACGGACCTCGACATCGATCTGCGAAGCAACTCCCTCAGCACCCTCCTGCGGGAGCTCGAGCTCACCCCCGAAGTGTCGGCGCTGCGACTCGACGGAGGCGGCGTCGAGGCCCAGGTGCAGCTTCACATGGCCGAGGATCGCCCGGAGCTCGACATCTCCACCACGCTCCAGGTCTCGAAGCTCGCTCTTTCGCGCAGCGGCGGCTCCCGCCTGGGGCTGGACCTGCAGCTCAGCGGCGATGCGAAGCTCGAGCGGAAGACCGGCGATCTGCAGCTGCGCCGGGTCGAGCTACAGCTGCAGCCGCGGGGCGAGCCCGGACCCGGACACATCCGGGTCACCGGCGTCATCCCCACCCGCGAGGGCGGGAGCGACTCGGTTCCGGCCCTGCGCCTCGAAATCGAGAATCTCGCCGCGCGTCCCTGGCTCACCCTGGCGGGCGTATCCGATCCCGGCCTGGGGCCCCTGACCGTGGCGGGTGAGCTGGCCATCGAAGTCGCGGGAGAACCCCTGACGATCGAGTTGGCGGGGAGCCCCTCGCTGCGCCTGCGACCAGACTCCGCGAGCTCCGAAGAGGAGGCAATCACCGTCACCGTCGACGGCCGCGTCGGCATCGTGCCCGGGAAGGAGACCCGCTTCGCCGCACACCTGATCTCGGGCAGCGATGACCTGGACATCGACGGCGTCTTGAAGTCGGGTGAACGGCCCCAGCTACACGTATCGACCGCGGTGCGAAGTCTTCAGCTCCGACGCTACGAGGCCCTGCTCGCAAGAGAGTCCGAGCCCGCGCAGGAGGCGACGCTGGCGAATGCCCCGGCGACCACGACGAAGCCTCGTGCCGCCCTCCTTCCCCTGGACCTGCACGCCCGGGGCGAGATTGCATCCCTCCACTACGGCGAGGTCCACCTCTCGGACGCCAAGCTCGACTTCAAGGTCGTCGGCGCCGACCTCGAGGTCGACCTGGCGGAGGCGAAGCTCAGCGGCGGTACGCTGCGCGGTAGCTTGAAGCGACGCGTACAGGAGAGCTCCGGCGCGGAGCAGCTCGAGATCGATCTCCACGGCAAGCAGGTAGAGCTGGGGCCGATCCTGGCAGAGGTCGCGCCGGACATCGGCATCAAGCAGGGCCTGCTCGACCTCACCCTCTCCGGCACGGCCGAGACTCCCCGTGACCACGTGCTTCTCGACACCTTCGAAGGCGACCTGACCCTGCTCCTCAGCAGCGGACGCATCGTCAGCAAGGGGTTCAACGCCGCTCTGGCGGGTGACCTCTTCACCCGGAATCTGCAAGGTCTGGTCTTCGACGGTCTGGACGCGCAGGTGACCATTGCCGAGGGAGTGGCGCACTTGGTCCGCATGCGGGTGCACGGCTCCGCGGCTCGCCTCAACATCGAAGGCCAGGCGACGCTGCGGGGCGAGGTGAACGCGCGAATCTCGACGGAGATCGGGCCCGAGCTGCAAGGGATCATGCAAAGGAGGGGCGTGGCGGCCGGTGCGGTCTCGAGAGTCGGAAATCTGATGGTCGTCCCGGTGCAGATCACAGCCGTGGGAAAGATCCCGGACATCCACTACGCAGCCCGGGCGGGGCTGCCCGGGCAACCCCTCGGTGGCGCCGGCGGTACCGTGGGTGACGTCACCCAGGGCACCCTGGAGACCATTGGAGACGCGCTGCGCCTCGGAGTTGGCATCCTCACAGGTGGCGGGACACGAGATCAGCCCGCGGAATCGGAGCCCGCCAAGCCCGAGTGAGCTCGACTGTCAGCCAGACCGAGGTCAGATCGAGGTCAGATCGAGGTCAGACGACGGAGCCGAAGCGCTCCCGCAACGCGTCGACGGCGAGACCACCGGCCTCGGCGATGGCCGCCGCCCTGCCCTCGTCCTCGAGGTCCGCCGCCTCGATCCGCACCTGCAGCTCGTGGGCGATGGCGTGGGAGTCGGTGGAGGTGTCCACCATACGCACCCGCGTGCGTCCGGTCGCGGGGTCCATCAGATCGTCGAGGGAGAGCGGCACGATGCTCCCCTGCTGCCGGGTGATGAGCTTCTGGCTCTGGCCGCCCAGCAGCGTGCGCACGGCGCCCACGCCCAGATCCCGGGTGTAGTCGATGTCGAAGGCCACCGGCTCCGCGCAGCGCAGCTCGTAACCCACGTCCTTGACCACCATGGTCAGCTTGACGCCGCGCTCGGCCAGGGCGTCGCGCACGGCATCGCGCACCACCCTGCCGACGGGCATCTCGGCCAGGCGAATGTGACCGTGATCGTCGCGCTCCACGTCGCCGATGCCCTCGAGGTCGCGTTCGTCGAAACGCTCGCCCAGCCCCTCGGCGAGCACCACGAGCCCGTAGGGCTCACCGGCGGCCATCCGCTTCAGGATGGAGCCCTCGACGATGCGCGCGACGGAGTCGAGGCGAATGCTGCCCTCGGCAAAGTCCTCGGCGATGAGGCTCACGGTGGCACCCGCGGCCTTGCCGCAGCCCAGGGCCAGGTGACCTGCGTGACGTCCCATGACGACTGCGATGTACCAGCGCTGGGTCGTCCGGGCATCCTCCATCAGCCGGGTCAGCACCTGGGCCCCGCAGGCCCGGGCGGTCTCGAAGCCGAAGGTCGGTGTGCCTTCGGGCAGAGGCAGATCGTTATCGATGGTCTTGGGCACGTGGACCACCTTGATGCGGCCCTCCGCGGCCTCCGCCACTCGGTGGGAGGAGAAGGCCGTGTCGTCGCCACCGATGGTGATGAGGTGATCGACACCGAGGCTCTCCAGCGACTTCACCACGGCCTCGAGGTGGCCGGCCTGCTTGGTGGGGTTCGCCCGGGAGGTCTTGAGAATGGAGCCACCCTGCAGATGAATCGTCGAGACCTCTTCGGCGCGCAGCTCACGCACGTGGCTGGTGTCGCCCTCCATCAACCAGCGGAAGCCCTCGAGCATGCCGATCACCCGGGCGCCGGCCCGCTCCGCCGCGATGGTCGCGGCGCCGATCACGCCGTTGATGCCCGGCGCGGGTCCTCCTCCGACGAGAATTCCGAATGTCGCCACCCTTGCCTCCCCTGCCTCCCTTGCTTCAGTTGCCTCGGTTGCCTCGATCGTCGCGGCTGCCCCGGTTGCGAGCGCTGCGAGAGGCAGCTCTCGGGAATGCGGCCGGACCCGGGCGCCAGATCGAGAGCAGGGACGTCACCACATCCCCGGATTCGCGTCAAGCGGCAGCGCGCCGCGCGCCCATTCGTCATACTCCTACCCGCGATGATTGGAGTGGACTTCGGCGGAACACGGATCAAGGTCGCGGTGGTCGAGGGGGCGGTCATCGAGCGCTCCGCCGACCTCGAGACCCAGAGCGGCGCAGGGCCCGGAGAGATTCTCGACGCCATCGCGGATCAGGTGCGCGCCCTCGCCCCTGGACCGGAAGCGGTGGGGCTGGCGATTCCCGGCGAGGTGGATTCGTCGGGAAAGATCTGGCGCCTGCCCAACGTTCCCGGCTTTGCGGGAGTCGCGATGGCGCGCGAGCTCCGCGAACGCCTCGGGTGCCCCATCGTCGTCGAGAACGACGGTACGGCGGCCGCCCTGGCAGAGGCGCTCTTCGGCCACGGTCGCGAGCACCCGAGCTTCATGATGTTGACCCTGGGAACCGGGATCGGCGGCGGCCTCGTGCTCGACGGGAATCCGCACCGGGGCGCCCATGGCTTCGCGGCCGAGGTGGGTCACGTCTCCATCGAGCGCGGCGCCATCGAGCCCGGCGCCGATCCCTGGCAGTGCGGTTGCGGAAGATACGGCTGCATGGAGGCCTACGCGGGGACCGCGGGGCTGTTGCGCCGCTTCGCCGAACTGGGCGGTCAGGCCAACGAGATCCGCGAGATCGCCGAGAGCGCCCGCCGCGGCGAAGATGCGGGACGCCTGGTCTTCGAGGGGATGGGCGAGGCTCTGGGCCTCGGCATCACCACCATGCAGAATCTACTCGACCTCGACGCCTTCGTCTTCACGGGCGGTGTGTCCCGCTCCTTCGACCTCATCGAGCCCGCCCTGCGGCGCACCCTGCGCGACCACGGCTTCGCGCAGATCCTGTCCGAGGTGCCCCTGCTGCTGAGCGGCCTCGAGGATCGCGCCGGAGTCATCGGCGCCGCGCACTTGCCGGGGCGCTTTGCTTGAGCGCTCGCCATTCGAGCGGAAGCCTCGCTGCTGGCGCTGGGGGCCGAGCGCCTCTTCTACCTGAAGCGAAAGCTGGCTGACTCGTCAGCCGAGCCTGGCCAGGAACCCATTCACCCAGGCGTGGACGTCGTTGCTCCGCTCCCGGGCGCGCAGGGAGTTCATGCGTTCGGCTCGCTCGTCTCGAGGCATGCAGAGGGCGCGGTGAATCGCGTCCGCGGTCCCCTGCACGTCGTGGGGGTTTACGAGCAGCGCCTCCTCCATGCTCTCGGCTGCACCCGCGAGGGTCGAGAGCACCAGCACGCCGGGGTCTCCTACCTGGCAGGCGACGAACTCCTTGGCGACCAGGTTCATCCCGTCGCGCAGGGGCGTTACCAGCGCGACGTCCGCGTCGCGGTAGAAGCGCGCGAGGCGATCGTGGCTGAGGGACTGGTAGATGTAGCGGATGGGGGACCAGCTGGGAGTCGCGAAGCGGCCGTTGACGCGGCCCACCAGCTCGTCGATCTCGCGCTTGAGGGCGCGATACTCGGCGACTTGGGAACGGCTCGGAACGGCAATCTGCAGCAGCACCACCTTCTCGCGGTACTCGGGGTGGAGGTCGAGCAGACGCTCCACCGCGCGGATGCGCTCCGGGATTCCCTTGGTGTAGTCGAGGCGGTCCGCACCGAAGAGGATGCGCTCCCGGCGCGGGGAGCGCGCAGGCGGCGACGCCTCGGCCCTGGTTTCGAAGTACTCGCGGTCGATCCCGATCGGGAAGCTCCCCACCCGGGTGCGGTGGCCAGCGTATTCGATGACCCCGTACTCGCGATCCACCCGCGCGCCGAGGATCCGCTCGGCGCATTCCATGAAGTTGCGCATGTAGCTCTCGACCTGGAAGCCAACCAGATCACAGGCGAGCAGGCCCCGTAGAAGCTCGCTCTGCCAGGGCAGCGCACGGTAGATGTCGTAGCAGGGAAAGGGGACATGGAGGAAGAAGCCCAGCCGCCCGCCGCTCATCTCCCGGCGCACGAACTCCGGCACGAGCATGAGCTGATAGTCATGGATCCAGACCCAGTTCGCGGCGTCGAGCTCCTCGAGGGCCGCGTTGGCAAAGCGCAGGTTGACGCGCTGGTAGGCCTCCCAGTCGCGCTCGTCGAAGCCCGTGCGCGCCGGAAGCGAATGGAAGAGGGGCCACAGGGTGCGATTCGAGAAGCCGTGGTAGTAGCGCGTAATCTCGCTCTCGCTGAGGATGACCGGCGCGACCCGATATTGATCCCCGCGCAGCTCGAGAGCATCCTCGATGCCGATGTCACCGCCCGGCCAGCCGAGCCAGGTGCCGCCGCGCTTGCGCAGCACCGGATCCAGGGCCGTGACCAAGCCACCCGGCGAAGGCCGCCGCGTCAGTCCCGTGTCGCCGCGTTGAAAGACGAAGGGCAGACGATTGCTGACGACAAGCAAAGGCCCCTCGGACCCCCTCAGATCCTGCACCATCATCGCCCCCCCTTCCGTGAGACACCGTACCAGGATTCAGGGCGAGGGGGTGTCGGCTGACGGACTCCCCATGCAGAAAAGGAGAACAGCGACTCCCGAGGGACCGGTTTGGGGCAGAAAGGGGCAGCGAACGAGAGGGGCGCCTCAGACGAACTGGGCGTACCACTTCCGGTAGGTCGCCAGGGGCCCGTCGCCTTCGCAGAGCGCGGGACGGGTCCAGTACTTCTTGTTCTCCCAGATCGGCTTGTCGTGGTCGAACTGCTGCTTCAAGTCCTTGATGATGGCCTCGGCGAGGTGACTCTTTTGGGTGTCGCCTTCGGTCTTCACCGTGTAGGCGAAGCTGACGTCGGTGTAGTCCTCGTCGATGGGCGTGGCGGTATTCATGAGCAGCGAATCGATCAGCCCGGACATGCGCACCACCTGAAAACCCGGACCGTGCTCGGTGGTTACGAGCTCCGCGTCGCCCTCACCGCCCGGGATCCGCATCCGGAAGTGCGATTCCGCAATGTGGATGTGGCCGTCGGCGCGTGCGCTCGTGGGCGGGATCGAGAGCGTCCCGTGGATGTACTTGAAGTGGGCCTGGTCGACGCAGTTCTCGTTCATGTCGAGCCAGCTGGCCTTCACCTTCCAGAAGTTGACGTCCGGCGGAAGCCAATCCCGGTCTTCGAGCTCGGAAAGCTCCGGGATCTCGAAGTCCGGCGCGCCCCCCTGGCGATCGTGCCAGACGAGGACGAGGCCGTTGCGCTCGACCACCGACCAGCACGGCACCTTGGCCCGGGGTGGAATGCGCTTCGCATAGGGGATCGTCTGGCAGCGCCCCTCGCTGTCGAACTCCCAGTGGTGGAAGGGGCAGCGGATGGCCTCGCCGACGACCTCGCCACCCACGCCGAGGTGAGCGCCCAGATGGGGACAGTAGGCGTCGAAGACCCGCGCCCTGCCCTGCTCGGTGCGGAAGAGGACCAGGTCGCGCCCGAAGTAGCGCAGGGCCTTCACCTGTCCCGGCGCGATCTCGTCGGAGTATGCGACCCGGAACCAACCTCGGGGAAAGGGAGTGAAGGGATAACGCTGCTCCTCACCCTCGCGAATTGCCTCGCTCATGCTCTGGAACCTCCGCCACGGAGTTTCGCGAATGGGGCACGCGGACGGCTTCGGCCCCTCGAGGCGAACTTCTGACGCCTCGTCAGATCATAGCCCATGGCGGAGCGGCCCAACAGCGCGGCGGAATCGGCTCTCCTCGGGTCACGCGCCGCGGCCGAAGAGCGTGCGCAGGCCCAAGCGGCGGAGCCGGCCATGGGAGAAGCGCTCCTCGATCTCGCCGAGGCGCAGCTCGATCGGACCGATCTGCCAGCAGTCCTCCTCCCGCAGCACGCTGGGCGGGAGGCTCTCGATGTTCAGGGGGCAGATGTCACGCCGCTCGACGATCTCGGCCCCTTCCTCCTCCCCCATCTCCTCGAGCCAGCGCAGGGGCAGGCCCTGGCTGCGGCAGACGTAGGGACGCGCCGCGTAGACCCGGCAGCTCCCCGCCGCGTCGAGGAAGGCGCAGGCGCCCGGCGCGTGGGGCGACCCCTCGGCGAGAAGATCGCCGTAGCTGCGCCGGATGCGCTCCGCCTCCACCGCGAAGACGGTGATCTCGTCGACGCAGCAGCTACTGCAGCCCCGCCCGCACTGCAGGCGCCCGGCGTGCCGCTCCTCGAGCCGTGCCACCCCCTCGTCCACCTCGCAGTGAAGCGCCACGAGATCCCGCAGCGCCCCCTCCCGCCCCTCCGCATCTCCCGGCAAACCACCCACCCCCCTCGTAACGCAAGGTAGGGGAATCCAAGGGGACGTTCCTTCCGAGGTTCCGTTCTGAGGGGCCGTCACATCGGAACTTCGGAAGGAACGTCCCTCCCTTTTGGCTCAGCTGCTCTTGTGGTGGTGGGCGGAGTCGGATTCTCGGCCTCGGACGACACGGTGTCCGACGAGGGGGCCGGCGCGCTCGGTTACGATGGTGCACTGGTCTTCGTCGCCATCCCGGTCGTAGTAGATCACCACCCAGTCCCGCGTCGTCCCGAGCTCGTGGGCTCGCGCCGTGTTGGAGAAGAGCGCCGTGAAGTGCCAGCCCTCCTTCTCGACGTGGTAGACGGGCAGCCAGGCCTCGCCCTCCGGATTGAAGCGGCGGGGCGCAATGGTGCGCAGCTCGCCCCGCTCGGCCCGCTCGCGATACTCACCGTCGACCTCGAGGAGCGTCGCGACCGGCGGCGGCTCGCGGGGTCCGACGTCGCTCCCGCGCTCGTCCCGGCCCGTGAGCCGTCGGGAGCGCCGGCGAGCCGAGCGGCTGAGGATCTGCGCCAGGGCATGACGCAGGCCACGCACCCGCCGCTCGCCGAAGCCGTGCAGAGCGGCGAGGCGTCCGTCGTGGGCAGCGAGCTCGAGCTCCTCCAGGGTCTCGATATCGAGCTCGCGATGAATCCGTGCAGCGCCGCGCTCGCCGATCCCCGGAATCGTGGTGAAGAGATCTTCCGGCGAAACCTCGCCCTCGAGGCGGCGGAGCATGGCGAGACCGCCGCTGTGGACGAGCTCGTGAACGTGGGACGCGAGAGACTTGCCGATCCCCGGCAGCTCGGCCAGAGCCTCGACGCCCCCCTCGGCATCGAGTTCCGCCATGCAGCGCAGGGTCTCGCGAATGCTACGCGCACCATTACGATAGGCGCGTACGCGATAGACGTTCGCATGCTGCACCTCGAGCAGGTCGGCTACCCGCTCCAGCGCATCCGCGATCCGATCGTTGTCAGGAGCGCGCAGGGCCACCCGACCCTCCATTCAAGAGGAGCTCGCTGACCTCCCGCTCCCCTGTTCCGCTGCGGGGAGCGGCGAAGCTCCACCGCCGTCCCGGCCCGGGCGCAGCCGCTCGAAGGCCGCATAGAGCACGGGGATGAAGAGCACGCCGATCACCGCCGAGGTCAGCATGCCTCCGAACACCGCCGTGCCCAGGGCCCGCCGGCTGGCGGCGCCTGCGCCCTCGGCAACGACCAGGGGGAGAACACCCAGCACGAAGGAGAAGGCGGTCATCATGACGGCCCGGAAGCGGAGCCGGGCGCCGAACACCGCCGCGTCGATCACCGACGCGCCCTGCTTGCGCCGGGCCATGGAGAACTCGACGATCAGGATGGCGTTCTTGCTGGCGAGGCCGATCAACATGACGAGCCCCACCTGGGTGTAGACGTTGTTGTCGAGCCCCGCGATGAGCTGCGCCAGGACCGCGCCGAGTACGGCCACGGGTACCGAGAGCATTACCGACGCGGGAATCATCCAGCTCTCGTACTGGGCCACCAGGAAGAGGTAGACGAAGACCACGGCCAATGCGAAGAGGATGGGCGCGAGATTGCCGGCGCGGATCGCCTGGAAGACCGTACCCGTCCACGAGTAGGTCACACCCTCGGGCAGTACCTCGACCGCGACGCGCTCCATGGCCCGGATGGCGTCGCCGCTACTGTAGCCCGGCGCCGTCGAGCCGTTCACCGTGGCGGAGCGGAACATGTCGTAGTGGCGGACGCTGTCCGGGCCGAGGGTCGAGCGGGTCCGGACCAGGGTACCCAGGGGCACCATCTCGCCCGACGAAGAACGCACGTGGAGACGCCGGATATCCGAGGGGCGCGAGCGGAAGTCGCCCTCGGCCTGCATCATCACGCGGTACACACGGCCGTACTTGTTGAAGTCGTTGACGTAGTAGGAGCCGAGCTGGGTCTGGAGCGTCGCAAAGACCTCGGAGATGGGAACGCCCAGCTTCTTCGCCTTGCG
The DNA here is from genome assembly GCA_019310385.1 of Deltaproteobacteria bacterium. Classification (GTDB taxonomy): domain Bacteria; phylum Myxococcota_A; class UBA9160; order UBA9160; family UBA4427; genus JAFDEK01. The sequence goes on along the minus strand of JAFDEK010000010.1, from coordinate 31,272 downwards.
CCGGTCGAACTCGAGATGAACCTGGGGCGTGCTGGCCCGAAAGAGGGAGAAGGCACGCGCGATCTCGGGCTGCTGGTTGGCCTCGAAGATGAGAGCACCGAGAGCGGACTGCAGGTCTTCGAGTGGACCGCCGCGGGTGTCCTGCAGCACGAACTCGAAGCCCCCAGCACTGCCCAGCCCGGGAATGGGAGTCAGGTTGAAGGCCATCACGTTGGCGGCCTGGATCGCCCAGAGCTCCCCCTGAATGCTGCCCAGGATGGAGTCGAGCTGCAGCGCGTCCGTCGTCCGCTCTTCCCAGGGATCGAGCACCGCTATGAGAAAGGCCGAATTGGCCCGCATGGTGCCGCCCAGGAGCGTGTAGCCCCCGACCGCCAGGGTGTTGGAAACGCCCGGAGTCGAGGCGAGGAGGTGCTCGACCTCCCGCAGCACCTCGTCCGTGCGCCCGAGGGAGGCGCCGTCGGGCAGCTGTATGTCGATCATGAAGGCGCCCCGGTCCTCGTCGGGAATGAAGGAGCGGGGCAGCATCCCAAAGCTGAAGTAGAGCGCGACGAGCATGGCCGCGAATACGATCAGTCCGACGCTCAGGTGCCGCACCAGCCAGCGAACCGCCCCCGCGTAGGCGCTCGTACCTCGCTCGAATGCGTCGTTGAACCAGGCCAGGGGCCCCCACGGAGCTCCCGTGTCAGCCCTCAACACACTGGCGCACAGGGCGGGGCTCAGCGTCAGGGCGACGATGCCGGAGATCAGCACCGACACCGAGATGGTAACTGCGAACTGCTGGTAGAGGCGCCCCGTGATGCCCGGCATGAAGGCCACCGGGACGAAGATCGCGAGCAGAACGAGGGTCATGGCGACCACCGGGCCCGTCACCTCCTCCATCCCGACCCGGGTGGCCTCGACGGGCCCGAGACCCTCGTTCATATGGCGCTGCACGTTTTCGATCACCACGATGGCATTGTCGACCACGATGCCAATGGCGAGGATCAGCCCGAAGAGGGTCAGCATGTTGAGGGAGAAGCCGAGGGCGAGGAGCACGCCCAGGGTGCCGATCAGGGAGACCGGGATCGTCACGGCGGGAATCAGGGTGGAGCGCAGATCCTGGAGGAAGACAAAGACGACCAGGATCACCAGGAAGACCGCGATCAGCAGCGTCTCCATCACCTCTCGAAGGGAAGCCTCCACGAAGAGCGTGGTGTCGTAGAGCACGCCGTACTCGACGTCTTCGGGGAAGCCCCTGGAGAGCCGCTCCATCTCGGACTTCACTTCGCGGGCGACGTCGAGGGCATTGGCGCCGGGCAGCTGGAAGACCGCCACCAGCACGCCCGGCGCGCCGTCCACGCGAGCGAACCAACCGTAGGTCGCCGCTCCCAGCTCCACCCGCGCGATGTCCCGGAGCAGGACCACGGAGCCGTCGGGATTGGCGCGGACCATGACGTCCTCGAACTCCTCGACCCGATCGAGACGCCCCTCGGTCACCACCGTGTACTGGAACTGCTGCTCCGGAGGCGCCGGAGCCTGTCCGATCTGCCCGGCCGGCACCGCGGCGTTCTGCTCCTGGACGGCACGCGCCACGTCGGTGGTGGTGATGCCCAGCGCCGCCATGCGGTCGGGCCGCAGCCAGATCCGCATGCTGTAGTCCCGGGCGCCCAGGATCACCACGTCGCCGACGCCGGGCACGCGCATCAGTGCATCGCGAATGTTGATGCTCGCGTAGTTACTGAGGAAGATGGTGTCGAAGCCGCTCCGGGGCGAGCTCAAATTGACAGCGAGCAACATGTTCGTCGACTGCTTGCGGGTCTCGACGCTCTGCCTGCGCACGGTCTCTGGGAGTTGGCCCGTGATGGTGGCGACACGGTTCTGCACGTTGACGGCCGCCATGTCGGGGTCCGTCCCCACCTCGAAGGTAACGGTCAATCTCATGCGGCCGTCGGCGGAGCTCTGGGAGGACATGTAGAGCATGTCGTCCACACCGTTGACCTGGGATTCGATGGGGACCGCGACACTCTCCTCCACCACCGCCGCGCTGGCACCGGGGAAGTTCGCCTCCACCGACACCGTAGGCGGTACGATGGAGGGAAACTGGGAGATGGGAAGCAGGGGTAGCGCGATGAGCCCGGCGAGTACGATCAGGATGGAGATCACAAAGGCGAACTTCGGCCGATCGATGAAGAAGCCGCTGAACATGCCGCTCCTAGCCTTCGGCCGGGACGTGGGCGGTGTCGAAGGTGGGATTCACCACCAGGCCCGGGCGAACCTTCTGCAGACCGCGAACGATTACCCGCTCTCCCTTCTCCAGCCCCTTGACGATGGACCAGCGGCTCCCCACCCGATCCCCCGTGACGACCTTGCGCTCCTCCACGCGGTCTTCACCGTCGACCACGAGCACGAAGCGGCCCGCCTGCTTCTCCTGCACGGCCGCCTGGGGTACCAGGAGCAGCGAGACGGGATCCTCGGCGGAGAGCAGCACGGTCACGTACTGGCCGGGACGCAGGAGCTCGTCGGGATTCGAGAAGATGGCGCGCACCCCGATGCTGCCGGTGCTGGCGTCCACGTCCTTGTCGACGAAGTCGAGCTCGCCCTCGTGCGAGTAGTCGCTGCCATCGGACAGCCGCAGACGCGGCACCAGCGTGCCCGGAGCCTCGCCGCGGCGTTCTTGCTCCAGGACCTGCTGGCTGTAGGCCAGGAAGAGGCGCTCGTTCACCTTGAAATCGACGTAGACGGGGTCGATCTGGGACAGGGTCGCGAGCACGCCCACCGCAGGACCCACGAGGTTGCCCGCGTCGACGGAGGAGCGACCGATTCGGCCGCCGAAGGGCGCATGAATGGTCGTGTAGGACAGGTCCATCGCCCCTCGGCGAGCCGCCGCGCCCGCGGCCTGGAGGTTTGCCATGGCAGACTTGTGTGTCAGCACCGCGCTCTCGTAGGCGGAATCACTCAGGGTGCGCTGTTTGAAGAGCGCCTCCTTGCGCTCGAGCTCCGCCCGCGCGTTGGCGAGCTGGGCCTCGGCCCGCACCAGCTCGGCGTTCAGGCGGTCGAGCTCTGCCGCATAGGGTCCCTGCTCGATGACGTAGAGAATCTCGTCTTCTGCGACGAGGCTCCCCTCGCGAAAGCGTCGCTCCTCGAGGAAGCCCTGGACACGGGCGCGAAGGGCGACCATCTCGACGGCCCGTACCTCGCCCACGAAATCGACGGTCTCGAGGATGTCCTCCTCGACGACCTCGGCGACGGTCACGGCCGGGGGCGGCGTCTCGGGTGGCGCAGCGTCCTCACCGCAGCCGACGAAGGCCAGCCCAACCAGGAGCGCCACGGCGAGGGCCATCACACACGCGAGCGTCGGCTCGCTGCGGCCGTGCCGATCCGCTTCGCTCCCAGCTCGACGGAACTCCATCCCTGCCCTCCCCGCCGGTGCTCCGGAATCGATACTGGAACAGCGCGCGACTGGATGCGCACGGTCTGGACCCTCATCGTGTAGCCAAATAGCCCATCGATAGCGAACCGGGCCGCGCTTCAGCGGGGTCGCTGCCCTACCCTACGGATCGTAGAAAAGACCCAGAATTTCGAGCACTTGCCTCGGCGCCCGCGAACGACTTCGCGCCCTTGCGCTTTCGATCCCTCGAGTGGTGGGCTTCACTGGAGCGCGGGCGACCTCGTCGAGGCACCGGCTCCAGGCCCTGAGGTCCCGGTCCCGAGACAGAGGAGGAGAAGGCGATGCAGGAGGAGGCCCGATTCTCCGACATCCCCATGGATCGACGCGGCTTCCTGCGCGTCGGGCGGGATCTCGCCTTCCTCGGTCTCTTCCCCGGGCAGGCCCTCGCGGAGTGGCTGCGAGAGACGGAGCGGGACACGGGCGCCGGCCTCTTCCTCGACCGCGACGCAATGCGCACGCTGCGCGCCTTGTGTGCACAGTTTGTTCCGGGCCCGCCCGAAGACCCCGATCCCGGCGCCGTCGAGGCCGGCGTCCCGGAGCATATCGACCTGCTCCTCGCGGCCTTCGAGGTCAAGCCGGCACACATCTTCGCCGGCGGCCCCTTCAGCGATCGCCACAGCAGCCACAACTACTTCGCCCGATTCCTGGAGCTCGACGCCTTGCAGGAGCTGGCGTGGCGCACCCGCATCGAGGGAAGCCGCGGGCTGCCCGAGCGCGAGTGGAATGGGCCGGTGGTCGGCCTGCAGCAGCGCTACTCCACGGGCCTGGGGCTCCTCGGCGAAGCAGCCCGCCGTTGGGGACGCGCCCCCTTCGCGAAGCTCCCCCACTGGCGTGCACGCTGGCTGCTGCGCCTGGCGGGCGGCGAGCTGGAGGAATTCCTCGACCTGGCCTTCGGGCACTGCATCGAGGGCATGTACGGCCCGCCGGAATACGGCGGCAACCGCGATCAGGTGGGCTGGGCCTACGCGCACTGGCCCGGTGACCACCAGCCGCGTCCCTACACGGTGGAGCAGATCACCCAGCCCGATCCCGAAGAAGCCAAGGCCGTGGAGCGCGGGCGACGCAACGCCGCCGATTATCTCGACCAAGAGCTCGACCAGGAACTCGGCAAGAAGCTCGACGGCCCGCGCCGATAGCGAGGGCCGCGCGCCCGCTGCGGCGCGTCCTCAGAACTCGGACAACGCAGCGCGCAGCCTCGCGGCGCCCTTGGGAGGCGCCACCTTGCCCGCAAGGATGTCTTTGGGCTCCACCGGCTTGCCGTAGGTGGCGGTGTTGGTGTCTTCTCGCTCGATGATCGCCGTCCCTTCCAGGGAAACGCCGCCAAAGATCCCCTGGCTTCGGCTGTAGGTGTACATGGGCGCCTCGATCGCCAGGTCCACAGCGGCAGTGCGACCGAGCGGGCCCACCGCCGCGCTGATCTGTCCCCCGACGGTCAGGTTGTCCCCCTTCGAGAAGGCCGCCACGGCCTTCGGATTGTTGAGGATGATGATGAACTCCGTCACCTTGGCGCCGGCCTGGAAGCCGAAACCGATGCCACCGGTGCCGATGGCCGAGGGGCCGCTCCAGCCCTCGTCGGTGCGCGCGAGGACCACTCCCGTTCCGCCGCGGCCGCTGAATACGAAGCCCGCCTTGGTGACGGTAAGGAATGCGATGCCGTGCGCGTTCTTCAGCACCGCGTCGGGAATCGACTCCTCGGGCAGCTCCCGGAACTTCTTCAGCATGAAGACTGCCTGATCGATATCGGACTGCATGTTGCCCGCCGATGCCGCCCCGGCACCCAGCGCGAGCAACGCGGCCAGCGCGCAAGCGGTCATGTTCTTGCGAGACATCTGGATTCTCCTCCAAGGCTTCCGAAAGGGAAGCAAGGGAAATGTGGAAGCTCGCACGGAGAGCGCTCGCAGCGCGAACGCGGCCCCCCTGGAACCCGCTCGATGCAATACTCGCGCGGGCGTCATCCGTGCGTGGGAGAACTATAGCAGGACGACGAGGCCGACTTCGTCTACTTCCTCTCGCTGTTCACCAACACCACCTTCGAAGAGACCCTTTGGATCACCTTCGAGCAGAAGGTCGAGGCACCGCAGGCGCCCTCGTCGAATGGATTGGGGAGCGTGGCTACGGCTCCGGACGGTATCCAAGGGACCGCGTGGCTCAGGGCGAGCCCAGCGCCACGAGTCCCTTCGCGCTGGCGGGCCGGTATGCGCCGCTCGGACCTCTCTCGCACGATCTGCGGGCCGACCGGGCTTTTGCTGATATTCGCCGGCCCAATGTGAGTTAGCATGGGGCGCATGGATGAGCTCGGCACGGAAGCAGAGCCGGACGGCGCCACGGCGCGAGATGTCTGGCATCTGCGCAGCGTCGACTGGCTGCAAGAGCTCGCGCCGGAAGAGATCGAGAAGCTGCGCGGCGCTTCGGTGTGCTTGGACTACACGGAGGGCGATACGATCTTCGCTCCCGCGACGAATCCCAACTCCCTCTACCTGCTCGAGAAGGGCCTGGCCCGCATCTATCGCCTCTCCCGCGAAGGCGAGGAGACCACCTTCGGCTATGTGGCCCCGGGAGAGGTGTTCGGAGAGCTCACGGTCTTCGGTGACTACCCGCGAGAGAGCTTTGCCCAGGCGGCACGTCCGTGCCGCGTCTGGCGGATTCCCGGAGTCGAGTTCCAGCGTCTGCTATCGGCGCGACCGAGCCTGGTGCTCGAGGTCACCCGACAGATCGGAACACGCCTCAAGCGCATCGAGAGTCGGGTGGAGAATCTGGTCTTCCGGAACGCGCGCTCCCGGCTCGCCCACATCCTGATCGAGCTCGCCGAGGATTTCGGGCGCCAGACCGAAGATGGCATCTGCATCGACGTCGACATCACCCAGGCCGAGCTGGCGACCCTGGTCGGGATCACCCGTCAGACTGCCAACGTAAACCTGCGAGACTTCGAGCAGGAGGGCCTGACCACGCGCTCGGGCCGACAGGTCGTGCTGGTCGGGATCGACGCCCTGCGCCGTGTCGCCCTCGGCAACGATCGCTCGGAGCCAGAGGCCGGCAAGGGCTGAGCCCGGCAAGCCCGGGCCGCGGCGCCACCCTCAGTTCTTCACCGTCATCCCGTCGAGCTCTGCCAGGCGCACGATGAGGTCTTCGACCCGGCTGCTGTAGCCCCACTCGTTGTCATACCAGCTGACCACCCTGGCGAACTTGCCGTCGATCACCTGGGTAAGCGGTGCGTCGAAGATGCTCGAGTGGCTGTTGCCCACGATGTCGCTGGACACGATGGCCTCCTCGCTGTACTCGAGGATGCCCTTGAGCTCCGCTGCGGCCGCGGCCCGCATGGCCTGGTTGATCTCCTCGACGGAGGTGCTCTTCGAGAGCTGCACCGTGAGATCCACCACGCTGCCGTCGGGAACGGGCACCCGCATGGCGAGGCCATCGAGCTTGCCCGCGAGCTCGGGGATCACGCGGCCAATCGCCTTTGCGGCGCCCGTCGAGGTCGGGACGATGTTGGTGGCCGCGCTGCGGGAGCGGCGCTTGTCCTTGTGGGGCGCGTCGATCAGGCGCTGATCCGAAGTGTAGGCGTGAATGGTGTTGAGCAGCCCGCGCTCGACTCCAAACTGGTCGTGGAGAACCTTCACGACCGGCGCGGCGCAATTGGTGGTGCAGCTCGCGTTGCTGATGATGGTCGAGTCCCTGGTCACCACCTCGTCGTTGACGCCCATGACCAGGGTGCATTCGAGTTCGTCCTTGGTGGGAACGGTGATCAGGACGCGCCGGGCGCCGCATGCGAGATGCCGTTCGAGCTCCTTGATCTTGCGGAACTTCCCCGTGCTCTCGACCACGTAGTCCACGTCGAATTCCTTCCAGGGAAGCTTTGCGGGGTCCTTCTCGTTGAGGATGCGGAAGGGGTCGCCGTCGATGCTCATGATGTCGCCGTCGAGGGTCACTTCGCCCGGATAGGTCCCGTGGATGCTGTCGAACTTGAAGGAGTAACGCAGGGCTTCGGGCTCGGCGAGATCGTTGACCGCCACGATGTTGAAATGGCCGTTCAGCTTGGCGATCCGCGCGATGGTGCGACCGATGCGGCCGAAACCGTTGATGGCGATCTTGGGCACGCTCATCCTTGCCTCCTTCCAGGCGCCGCCCGGGCGCACGGCGTCTCTCGCTTTCGGGGCGCCAGAGCAGCACCCTCGCTCCAATTTCGATTCGGAAAGCAGACCGTCGCTGATCACGCTCCAGTACGCAAGCCATCGCGACCCGAGCACCAGCCCGTGTCACCCGAGCTTCACCACCGAGCCTGGCCGTCCAGGCGCTCGATCAGGTGGGCGTACTGGAGCAGGTGCCCGACACCGAGGAAGTTCCGTCGAACCTGCTCGTGGGCAGCGTCCCCCAGACGGCGGGCGCGATCGGGATCGAGCAGCAGATCGCGCAGGACCGACGCGAAGGCAGCAAGATCCTCCGGGTCTTCGAGAAGCACGCCGTTCACGCCGTCCTCGATCTGATCCTGGATGCCACCCACGGCGCTGGCCACGACGGGGCGCGACTTCCACATGGCCTCGGTAACGGTAAGGCCGAAGCCTTCGTGAAGGCTCTTCTGCACCACGATCGCCGCGTGCCGCTGCAGCGCGTTCACGATGGCGGCGTTCTCGGCCACGTCCCGGATCGGGAGGGTTGCGAGATGGATGCGGCTGCGAACGGCATGGGGCATTTCGCGCCACTCGGCCAACACGGCGTCGAAGGTGGCTCCGCCCTCGGGATCGTCGGTCACACCCGACACGTTGGGCCCGGCCAGGACCAGCTCGGCCTGTGCGGGCGAGGCCCCGTCGACCAGCTTCGCGAAGCCCCGCATGACACCGACGGGATCCTTGAGGGGATCCCAGCGCGAGACCTGCACCACGAGGGGCGTCTCCATCGACGGTGCACGGCCGAGGCGCACGACATCGGCCCGGCGCTCCACCCGCGAGGGAGTCCCGTCGTCACGCCGAAAGCTCGGCACCTGGTCTTCGCCCACGCTGCCTTCGACGATCCCCGTGTGCACGAGGATCGCGCGGATGGCCTCGTCGTCGAGCTCCTGGTTCTTCGGCGAGAAGACGTCGATGCTGGGGCGGATGATGGTCGACTTGCCGTGGTCGCAGAAGTCCGGCACGTAGGCGTCCCGGGTGAAGATGTAGGCGGGGATCAGATCCAGGTAGGGACGCAGAAAGGCCCAGGCCTCCTCGACCTGGGCGTTGGTGCTGTCGTGCCCGATATGGCAGCGCCAGACCACATGGGCCCCGGTGCCGACGAGCTGGGCCGCCATCCCCGCGGTTTGCGGGTCATGGAGCAGCACTACGTCGCCCGGCCGCACCAGGGAGGCGAGCTCGACGGCATTGACGCGCGCCGTCTCCTCGTAGATCTTGCGCTCGGCGGCACCGAGGGGCGAGCCGTCCCCCGGCGAGCCGTGGAGGGCGTGGTGCAGGCGCTTGGTGATGCGGAAGAACTCGGGATTGCCCTCGATCACCATCCAGCGCGTGTCGATTCCGGCGCTGCGCGTGTAGCTGAGCAGCGACTGGAGCATCTCTGCGACGCCGCCACCCACCGCGGTGGAGTTGACGTTCCACACGACCCGGCGCGCAAGGCGTTCGCGCAGGGCCTCGGCGGTCGCGCGAGCCTCGCGCATCTGCTCTTCATCGAGAACGGATTCGAAACGCTCGAGTGAGAGCAGTCCGACCCGAACTTCCGTCAGCGAATTCATCCACGACTCCGCGCGGCCGCACAACCTTGTCCGTCCGCAACGCCGCGTTCGTCCCAGCGAGTCAGCATTGGTACGGGTTCAATCCAGCCGAGCTTATCACGGTGGCGGCGAGGCCCTCAGGCGTTGCCGTGGACGTGGACGATTCGCTGCAGAAACTCGGAGAAGCTGCCAGTGAGCTCGTCGACTCCACCCGCCTCGACCTTTTCGGCCGAAACGCTGCACACCGCAGCACCGTCTTCCTCGCGGATGTCGAAGACGTAGACTCGATCCGCTCCGTCACTCCCAAACGCGAAGAAGCCCGGCAGTCTTTGCAAAATGCCGAGCTCCTCGTTGCGCTCCATCGCCTCGCCGACGGGCCACACCTCCACCCATCCCGCATTGAAAGGGCCCTCCCCGCTTCCGCCATTCGTAGCTCGCATGAACTTCAGATACGTGTTCGGAAGATTCGGCGGGGCAGCCGTTCGAAAGCCCTCCAGAGCTTCTCGATCGGCAGGCTCGCGTCGCTCCCACTTGAAGTGGGGGCTGGCGAGCAATTTCTCGACGTCCATAGGTTCCTCCCGTTCGATCTGCGAAGAGTCGTCCACGCAGGATGGCTCCGAGATGATGCGCCGGACGGTGGGCCTTCCGCAATGACTCCCAGCATAACGCCCGATCACGCTTTGTCCCCATGGGGCAACGCAATGCTGCGGCCTGCGCCATCGATCCCGAAGCGTCGAGGCACTAGCCTGAGAGGGTGAGCACCTACGTCCTCATGCGGATCCTCGAGTCCGCACCGCGGCGCTACGAGCGCGGGATGCGCGTGCTCACCCTCGGCCGTCTCGAGGCGGCCTGGGAGCGCCTGGCCGCCCGCGTCGAGCCCGGGCAACGGGTGATCGATCTCGGCTGTGGAACCGGGGCCCTGGCGGTGCGGGCCGCCCGGCGCGGGGCCCGGGTCAAGGCCATCGACATCGCTCCCGAGATGCTGGAGATCACCCGCGCCGCCGCCGCTGCGGCCGGCCCCAGCGCAGCCGTCGAGGCTGTCGAGATGGGCGTAGCCGAGCTCGACCGGGAGGCGCCCGAGAGCTTCGACGCAGTCCTGAGCAGCCTCTGCTTCTCGGAGCTGAGCGAAGACGAGCAACGCTTCACCCTTGGCGAGGTGTACCGGATTCTGAAGCCCGGCGGCCTCTGCCTGCTCGCGGACGAAACCCGGCCCCAGGGCGCCGCGGCACGGCTCCTCTACCGCGTAATGCGCGCGCCCCTCGTCGCCCTGGCGTACATCTTCACCCAGCAGACCACGCGTCCCGTCGACGACCTGCCCGGGAAGCTCGGCCGCGCGGGCCTGGTGGTCGAATCGGTGCGCGCGGGAGCCCTGGGCGGTCTCGCCGAGTTCGTGGCCCGCAAGCCCGAAGGGCGCCCCACGTGAGCGCCGGACGCCGCCTCGCGATCGAGCTGCTGCAGACCCTGCTGCGCATGCTCCCCTTCCCCTGTCGTACGGGGGCCGTGAAGATCGGAAAGCCCGGACGCGACGCACCGGTCCTGCTCACCTGCAACTTCGGCCTCACCGTCGAGCGGGTGAAGCGCGCCCTCGCAGGCCGCGACGCCTGGCTGCTCGTCGCCAACAGCCGGGGCGTCAACGTGTGGTGTGCGGCGACGGGCGGGCTGCTCACCAATCACGACGTCGTGTCGGTGGTGAAGACCAGCGGCATCGAGGAGCTGGTGGACCATCGGGAGCTCATCCTGCCGCAGCTGGCGGCGACGGGCGTCGAGGGTCGGGTAGTACGCAAGAAGACCGGCTGGCGGGTGGTCTGGGGGCCGGTCGATGCCGCTGCGATCCCGGCCTTTCTCGACGGCGGAGGGGTGAAGACCCCGGCCATGGGTCGCGTGACCTTTCCCCTGGGCCAGCGCCTCGAGATGGCTGTCGCCTGGGCCTTTCCCATCTCGCTCCTGGCCCTCCCGGTCGCGTTCTTCTCCACGTCCACCGCGCTGCTGCTGGCTGGCCTCACCTGGGCCCATGCAATCGTGCTCTTTGCGGGCTTTCCCTTGTACGAATCCTGGCTGCGGGGCGACCGGGGCGGGAAGGCGCACATCGGCCTGGTCTTCTTCGACTTCGGAGAGCGGGGCGCCCCCCTCGTGCTGTGGCTCCTCACCCTGCTGTGCGCGGTGGCCCTGGGCGCCCTCGGCGGAGATCTCTCCTGGGCGATGCTCCTGCGCTGGGGATTGGTCGCCGGCGTCGTGGCCCTGGTGCTGGGCATCGACCTCAGCGGATCCACGCCCACCTACAAGAGCGGCCTTCACGCCGATCGACTGCTCGCCATCACCCTCGAAGAGTCGCGCTGCCGGGGTGTCGGATTCTGCCTCGAGTCCTGTCCCGTGGAGGTCTTCGAGCTCGATCGGGAGAGAAGCCTGGCGGTTCTCGCGAGCAAGGAGCGCTGCGTTCAGTGTGGCGCCTGCGTGGTGCAATGCCCCTTCGACGCGCTCTACTTCGAGGACCCGGCCGGCGGCCGGATCACGCCGGAGACCGTCCGTAGCTTCAAGCTCAACCTCATGGGAACGCGTAGCGTCGCGACCTCCGCGGAGGTGGAGCACGAGCCTCCGGCCGAAAACTCCTGAGCCCGCCAGCCGCTTGCGCTCTCGCGCTGGAGCGGCGAGGCCTGGGGGATGGGAAATGGGGGATCGGGGCGCTGCTCAGCCGCGGGGGGCCGCGAGGCGTGCCGGCGCCAGCGCGTCGATGATCTCCGCCGGCAGCTCGGCGGGAGCGCCGGTGAGCCGTGCGGCGGCGATGCGACCCAGCTCGCCCGAGCACACCATTCCGGCGCCGGCGAGGCCCGCCACCCAGAACAGGCCTGCGAGATCGGGATCCGGGCCAATGGCGAAGCGGCCGTCCTCGGTCAGGGTCCGCATGCCGCACCAGAAGTGGGCCGCGCCGGCCTCCGCGAGGGCGGGCAGCTGGTGGGCGGTCTTCTCCGCGATGGTGTCGCGAACCCCGGCATCGGCGTGGCATCGGTCGGGCTCCACGTCGCTGAGATCGCAGGCGCAGAGCAGCATTCCGCCACTCTCGGGCCTGCAGTAGAACTCATCGGCGCCCAGGCGCCACACGACGGGCCAGCTGCGCTCCACCGCGGCGTCCGGGGCCGTCACCATCAGGTGTCGCCGGGTCGGACGCAGCCGGACCCCGGAGCCGGCGGCGCGCCCGAGGGCGCCCGCCCAGCCGCCCGCGGCGATCACCGTCGTCGCCGCGCGCAGCCGCTCGCCGTTCTCCAGGCGCACCCCGGCGACGCACCCGGACTCGCACACCAGCTCGCTCACGGCCGCGGCCGTGCGTATGCCGACGCCCCCACGCCGCGCGCCGCGGGCGAAGCCCTGCATGAGCGCCGCGATGTCGATCTGTCCCTCCTCGGGGAAGTGAAACGCCACCGCGACCGGCCCCGCGTAGGCGGGTGCGAGGGTGTGCAGCTCACCCTGCGAGATTTCGGCCACCTTCGCGTCGGGGCCCAGGGCCTCTACCCGCGCCCGCAGGCCGGCCGCCGCATCGCTTCCCGCCACCAGAACCAGGCCACGCGGGTCGACCAGGGGGACCTCGCTGAAGCCCTCGGGCGGGCGGCGCAGGAAGTCGGCGCTGGCCCGAGCGAGCCGCGTGGTGATCGGATCGCTGCTCAGGGTGCGCAGGATGGCAGCGTTCAGGGCGCTCGAGTGGCTGCCGAGCTGCTCCTCGCGCTCGAGCAGCAGCACTCCCCTCTGACCGAGACGCGCCAGCTCCCACGCCGTCGCGAGCCCCGCGACGCCGCCCCCAACGATGAGAATGGAGTGTTCTCTCGACATGGCCCCTGCCAAAGCTACCAAAGTCGCGGGCTGCTCCCCGGCCCGGCCTGCGCCAGGACCGTGGCGGGCGCCCCGAGACCCGGACAGGGAAGATTCCTGCGCACGGTTCCTGCTAGCCTCACTGCGGTCGCCCAGTGTCTACACAATGGAATCGATCGACGGACATCCTGCATTCGTGATTCTCCTGGTGGGGGGGGTGACCCTCGCAGCGGCCCTGCTCCGCGCGGGCCTCGAGCGCTGGGGCGCTCCGCCCCTCATCGGATACGTCCTCCTCGGCCTCTCCCTCAGCGAGGCCGACATCCGCCTGCGATGGCTGGGCGACTCCGGCCGCACGCTCTTCGAGTTTCTCGGACACGTAGGCATCATCTGTCTGCTCTTTCACGTGGGTCTCGGGAGCAAGCTCGACCGCCTGCTCCGCGAGATCCGGCCCGCAGCCGCGATCTGGGCAGTGCAGGTTGCGCTCTGTTTTGTGCTCGGCTTCGGCTGCGCGCGCTGGCTCCTGGGGCTTCCCAGTATCGCGGCCGTCGTCATCGGGATCGCATTGACGGCCACCAGTGTCGGCGTTGCGGTTGCGTTGTGGAGCGACGCAGGACTGCTCGAGACCGAGGACGGAAGCCTGCTGCTCGACCTCGCGGAGCTGGACGACATCTCGGCCGTGGTGGCGTTGAGCGTCCTGATCGCGGTGCTCGAGCCCATGGCGAACGGGACGCCGGGCGAGCTGGCGGCTGCGGTCTTCCAGGCGACGGTGATCAGCATGACGAAGGTTCTCGTCTTCCTCGCCGGCTGTGTGCTCTTTTCCCGCTTCCTCGAGCCGGTGCTCACGCGACTTACCGCGCGCTCCCACTCTTCCGGCCCCACTCTTCTGCTGCTGGCGGGATCCGGCTTTGTCTTCTCCGCGCTGGCGGCGCTGTTGGGTCTCTCCATGGCGATCGGCGCCTTCTTTGCGGGTCTCGCCTTCAGCCGGGACCCGACCGCCGTACGCGCCGACGCCTCGTTCCAGGATCTCTTCGAGTTCTTCCTTCCCTTCTTCTTCATCTGGATCGGCATGCAGATCGAGCTGGAGAGCCTGGCACCGGGTCTCGGGATCGGCGCCGTGCTGCTCGTGCCGGCCGTGCTGGGCAAGTACTTTGGGACCGCCTGGCCCGCACGCTACCTGCGCTGCGCGACCCATTGGCGAGCCCTCTCCGTGAGCATGGTCCCACGCGCAGAGATCGCCCTCCTCGTCGTGGGCACCGCCCATGCCCTGGGTCCCTCGATCGTCCCCGACGAAGCGCTCGCCGGCATGGTGGTCGTCTCAGCCGCCACCACCCTCGGCGCCCCCTTTCTCCTCCGCCGCTCCCTCCCCCCCCACTAACGCAAGCCGGGGACATTCCGTTAAGGACCGTCCCCGGCTTGCGTTAGAGGGTGAGGATGTGGAGGTGGGCGGGGCCGTGGACGCCTTGGGTGAGGACCATCTCGATGTCGGCGGTGCGGCTCGGACCGGTGACGAAGGTGAGCGCGCTCTCGAGGGCACGGTCTTCGCGGGTGACGTCTTCGAAGAAGACGCCCAGGTCGGCCACCAGATCGCGCGCGCGCAGGAGGGCGACGTGGACGGGCGGCAGGAGCGAGAGCGCACGTCCCTGGCCGGGGCAGTGGCGGAAGACCAGGGTGCCGGTTTCCGCGATGCCGGCGTCGGCGACGCTGATTCCCAGGTCGGCGGCTGCGCTGGCGGCGCGCAGCGCCTCCGCTGACGCTTCGTCGCGGCGCAGGTCGGCGACCTCGATGGCCACGCCCGCGCCGGCGAGCGCCGCATCGAGGTCGAGCTCCTCGAGCAACGCGGTGTTGGCGCGAACCATGCGAGCAGCGCCGAGCTCACGAACCAGCTCGACGACCTGCTCGCCCAGGGAGGCAAGGGACGAAGCCCGCCGCACCCGGGCGCCTGCCTCCATCGCCCGGGCGACGAAGACATCGAGCAGGCCTCCCCCGACACCCTGCGGCGCCGTGCCATCGCGACCTTCAGCCATGCCGCTTCTCCCAGGCCTCGCGGAAGCTCTCCCGGGCCGGCTCGGGCAGGTCGCGGGTGCGCGTCCAGGCGCCCAACCCGGGCAGGCGCGAAATGCCCCGGCCGCGCACCCAGGGAAGGCTTGCCCAGCGGGCCAGTCGCGCTGCCCCTCTATAGAGAGCGGGCCGCCGGGACACGGCGGCGAAGAGCCTGACGAGGAGCCGGCCTCCCCGGCCGCCCGGCCCGCCGCCCGACTCGACCACGCGGGCACGCTGGGCGAGCAGCAGCCGAGGCAAGTCGATGCCCACCGGGCAGACCTCCCGGCAGGCTCCGCAGAGCGAGGACGCGAAGGGGAGCGCTCCGGCCTTCTCGTGTCCCACCAGGCTGGGGTTGATGACCGCTCCGATGGGACCCGGATACACCCAGCCATAGGCGTGGCCCCCGGCATGTTGATAGACGGGACACGCATTGAGGCAGGCCCCGCAGCGAATGCAGGCGAGGGCCTCGCGCAGCTCGGGATCGGCGAGCAGACGCGAGCGCCCGTTGTCGAGCACCACGAGGTGGAGCTCTTCGGGACCGTCTTCTTCGTCCCCGCGACGCGGCCCCGTCACGAGGGAGACGTAGCTCGTCATCTTCTGCCCCGTGGCGCTGCGAGCCAGGATGCGCAGGAAGACCGCCAGGGAGGCCAGGTCGGGAATCACCTTTTCCATGCCCATGATGGCGATGTGGAGGCGCGGCAGGCTCGTCGACATGCGTACGTTGCCCTCGTTCTCCACGATGGCGAGGCTGCCCGTCTCGGCGACGGCGAAGTTCGCGCCCGTGATGCCCACGTCCGCGCGCAGGAAGGCCGCGCGCAGGCGCTCCCGCGCCTCCCGGGTCAGGGCCTCGTGCTGCAGGTCCGCGTCGCTTCCGTGGTGCTCGCGAAAGAGCTCCGCGACGTCTCGAACGCTCTTGTGGATGGCCGGCACGATGATGTGAGAGGGCGCCTCCCGGGCGAGCTGGATGATGTACTCACCGAGGTCGGTCTCCAGGGTCTCGACGCCCGCCGCCTCCAGAGCGTCATTGAGCGCAACCTCCTCGCTCGTCATGGACTTGCTCTTGACCGCGAGGCGACCGGACCGGGCGCGAACCAGATCGGTGACGATGCGGCACGCCTCGCCGGCGTCAGCGGCGCGATGCAGGACACCGCCCCGGGCCTCGAAGCGCTCGGCGAAGACCTCGAGCAGGTCCTCGAGGCGCGCCAGGGTCTCGAGCTTGATGCGCCGCGCCTCGGCACGCAGGGCCTCGCCCGGAGGAAAGGAAGCGAAGGCCTCGGCGCGCTGCTCCCGCAGCCGACCGGTGGCCTCGGCCAGTGCCCGCTGCAGCTGCGGGTCCTTCAGGGCCTCCCGGGCCCCTTCGGCGAAGTGTTGGGAGCGCACCTCCATCACCCGCGACCCAGGGGCGCGGCTACGCCCGCCAGCAGCTCGGCCAGATGAACCGCCCGGGTACGCGCACCGCGCCGTGTCAGGGCCCCCCCCAGCTGCATGAGGCAGCCGACGTCGCTGGCCGTCACCACATCGGCCCCGCTGCGCTCGATGGCGGCCAGCTTGTCCGCCGCCATGGCACTCGAGAGCTCGGGCAGCTCCACGCTGAAGGCCCCGCCGAAGCCGCAGCAGCGCGCCTCGTCATCGAGCTCCACGAGCTCGAGCCCCTCGACCTGGGAGAGAAGATCGCGTGGCGCCCCCGCGACACCGAGCTCCCGCAGCAAATGGCACGAGGAGTGGTACGCGACGCGCCCGCGAAAGACCGCGCTGGGCCGAAAGCCACGCCCGGCGAGATACTCGCTCAGCTCGAAGGTGCGCCCAGCCACGACCCGCGCCCGCTCCTGCATCTGCGGCTCGTCGGCGAAGAGCCCCGGCCCGGAGCAGCGCAGCATGCTCACGCAGGAGCCCGAGGGACTCACGACGGTCTCGTAGGGCTCGAAGAGCTCCACCATACGGCGCACCAGGGAACGCGCCTCGTCGCGATGGCCCAGGTTGAAGCAGGGCTGTCCGCAGCAGGTCTGATCCGCGGGAAACTCCACGCTGCAGCCCGCCTCTTCCAGCAGGGAGACCGTCGCCTCGCCAACCCGGGGATACAGCTGGTCGACCAGGCAGGTCACGAAAAGGGCGACGGGCCGGGTCATTGCGCCGCGGGCCGCGGGCACGAGAGCCACTGCGCGGCGCTTGTAGAGATCGACGCCAGGTAGCGACTCCTCGAAACCGACCCCACGCGGCTACTCCTCGAAGTAGAAGTGCGCCGCGACCACCCTGCGGCTCTGGGGATCGAAGTCGAAGAGGGCGACGCCCGCCTGCTCGCGGCCGTCGCGCCGCAGCTCGAAAGAGCAGGAGCAGGTCCAGCCCGAGGAGCGCAGCTTCGAGACCTCGAGCTCGGCCTTCTCGCCTACGCGCTCGATCAGGCTCCGGGCGGGAATCGATTGTCCGGCCGGAAAGCCGATGGGCGAATCCGGCGTGGCAAAGAGCGCCGCCACGGCCTCGCCTTTTCCCGTGTTCAGCGTGTCGGCAAAGATCTGGAGCGCCGCGTGCCCCATCTCACCCATGCCCTCCCCGGTCCCGCGCTGGTAGTCGAGGGCGTAACGGAGCCCCTGGGTGCGCAGCATGCGCAGTCCCGAAGTCACGAAGTTGCGATAGCCCGCGAGGCCCGCGGCCAGGATGCTGGCTCTCAGGGGACCCGCCTCCCAGTGGGCGGCCATGCGCGCCACGCGAATCTCGCCCGCCTCTTCGGTGAGCTGATAGAGGAGATGGGCGGGCACCTCCACGTGCAGCCCGCTGGCCATGTCGATGTGAAGGACGGCGTCGCGCATGACGTCGCTGCCGACGACGAGGTCCCGCTCGATGGCGAAGCGCACGCGGTTGGGCGCAATGAAGGTGTCGTAGAAGCAGCCCAGGTCGTCGTCGCCACGAGGAGAGCGCAAGGTGAAGGCGCCCTTGCGGCAGGTCGGCGTGCCCACCGGATCCTCCACCACCCCGCCCTCCGCGAAGAGCCCAAGCCACGCCTGCTTGTCGTGGACCGCGACGGCCCGCGGCGAGCACTCGACTACGTCGAGCAGCTGCGACCGGCTCGCCCTGGCCAGGAGATCGCCCTCCCCCAGCCTCGTGCTCGTCTCCGACATGGAACCTCCTTCCCGCCTCCCGGCACAGCGCCGCACCGCCGAGCTTACCGAACCGCCTTGTCCGAGGCCGCGCGGGAAACCGGGGTATGCTGGCCGCCGCAGGAGGAGGCGCTGCATGGCCCGGCACGAACTGCGCGCAGCCGCGATGGGCAGCATCCTGCTGGCCCTGGCCTGCGGTGAGCATCAGGGGCCGGGACGCATCGACGGCGATGCCCTGCCGGCAGAGCTCGTGAGCGCCCGGGGCGCAGATCGGGCCCGGGCCGCCGAAGCCCTGGCCGCCCGCACCGGCACCCCCGCGCCCCAAGGCCAGATCCTCTTCGGCGACCTCCACGTTCACACGGTCTTCTCGGCCGACGCCTTCATGATGGGGCTGCCCATCCTGCAAGGCGAAGGTGCCCACCCCATCGCCGATGCCTGCGACTTCGCGCGCTACTGCTCGGCCCTCGACTTCTGGAGCATCAACGACCACGCCGAGGCCCTGACGCCCCGGCGCTGGCAGGAGACGACGGAGTCCATCCGCCAGTGCAACGCCATCGCGGGGGATGAGGCGAGCCCGGACCTCGTCTCCTTCCTCGGCTGGGAGTGGACCCAGGTCGGCTCCAGCCCGGAAGACCACTGGGGACACAAGAACGTGATCCTGCGCGAGAGCGAGGCAGGTCGCATCCCGCGGCGACCCATCCACTCGGCCAGCTTCGCGACCCGCGCCATGCGGGCCAAGCTGCCCCTGGTGACGCGCTACGGCCTCCCCCTGCTCGACTGGAGCAACCGGCAATACGCCGCCAACCTCTTCCACTTCCAGCAAGAGCTGCGCGAGACACCCGACTGCCCGGAGGGCGTGGATACTCGCGAGCTGCCCGACGACTGCCTCGAGGGCGCCGAAACGCCGCAGCAGCTCTTCGCGAAGCTCGACCAGTGGGGCTTCGACTCCCTGGTGATTCCCCACGGCACGACGTGGGGACTCTACACTCCCGCCGGCTCCGCCTGGGACAAGCAGCTGAACCCCGCCCAGCACGACCCGGAGCGGCAGCGCCTCATCGAGGTCTTCTCGGGCCACGGCAACAGCGAGGAGTATCGCGGGTGGCGGGGCGCTCTGGCCGACCCGGTCACGGGTCAAGGGATCTGCCCCGCACCCCGCGACGGCCACGAGGCCTGCTGCTGGCGGGCGGGCGAGATCATTCGCGACCGCTGCGAAGAGCCGGACTCCGCCCTCTGCGAAGAGCGAGTCAGCGAGGCGCGCCGCAACTATCTCGACGCCGACGTGCTCGGGCGCTTCACGGTGCCCGGCGCCACCACCGCCGACTGGTCGGATTGCGGAAGCTGCCCCGACTGCTTCCTGCCCTCCTTCGGCTACCGGCCCGCGAGCTCGGCCCAGTACATCATGGCCCTTTCCCACTTCGGCGACGCCCCGGGCGCCTCGCCCGAGCGCTTCCGCTTCGGCTTCATGGCGTCGAGCGACAACCACAGCGCGCGGCCAGGGACGGGCTACAAGGAATACGGGCGCACTACCCAGACGGAGGCCCGCGGCGCGCGCAGCGAGCTCTGGCGTCGCATCCTGCGCCCGGAATCGCGGGCCGACGTCGAACCCGAGTCCCGGCCTTTCGACCGCGATTCGGGCAGAGTCCAGCCCTTCCAGCTTCTCGACTTCGAACGCCAGTCCTCCCTCTTCCTCACCGGAGGCCTCGTCGCGGTGCACGCCCGAGAGCGCTCCCGGGACGGGATCTGGGACGCCCTGGTCTCGCGGCAGGTGTACGGCACCAGTGGCGAGCGCATGCTGCTCTGGTTCGATCTGCTCGACGGCCCCGCCGGCGTTCTGCCCATGGGCAGCGAGGCGAGCGTTTTCCGGACTCCCCGCTTTCGGGTGCGAGCCGCGGGGAGCTTCGTGCAGCAGCCCGGTTGCCCCGAGGTCGCTCGCAATGCGCTCTCACCCGGGCGCCTCGAGCACCTGTGCCGAGGCGAGTGCTACAACCCGAGCGACGAGCGTCACGCCATCGAGCGCATCGAGGTCGTGCGCATCCGGCCGCAGGTCAAGGCGCACGAGCCCGTGGACGGGCTCGTCGACGACCCCTGGCGTGTGCTCCCCTGCAGCGACGACGCGGCCGGCTGCGTGGTGGAGTTCGACGATCCGGAGCTTCTCAGCAGCGGACGCGAAGCGATCTACTACGTGCGCGCCATCCAGGCCGCCTCGCCCACCGTGAACGCGGCCGGCCTGCGCTGCAGCGCTCGAGACGAGTCGGGGCGCTGTCTCGCGGTCGATCCCTGCTACGGCGACTACCGCACCCCCACGACTGACGACTGCCTCGCCCCCAGCGAGGAGCGCGCCTGGTCGTCGCCCATCTTCGTGACCCCTGCCTCGCCCTGAGACCCCCGCCTGTCTCCAGCGGTGAATCGGGTTAAGCTCTGCTCGAATCGGCGCCGGCGACGGGAGAGATCTCGCGGCTACGCCCGCGCGCCCCGCTCGAACAGGAGAAGAGTCGACATGAAATTCTGGCAGGGGATCTCTTTCGCGGAGCCCGACCAGCTGGTGGAGATCGCCAAGGGCGCCGAGGAGGCCGGCTTCGAGGGCGTCCTCGTCTCCGAGCACCTCTTCGTGCCCGACGACTACGCGGCCAAGTACCCCTATCGCGAGGGAGGGGTGCCCGACTTCACGGCCGAGACGCCCTTCCCCGACCCCTTCGTGGCGATCGGCGCCATGGCGACGGTCACGTCCCGCCTGCGCTTCACGACCTTGATCCACATCCTCCCCCTGCATCACCCCATCGAGGTCGCCAAGCTGGCGGGCACCGCGGCGGTGATGTCCGACAATCGCGTCCTGATCGGATGTGGTGCGGGCTGGATGCGCGAGGAATTCGACATCCTGGGCGTCGACTTCAAGACCCGCGGCCGCCGCTTCAACGAGTGTATCGACGTGGTACGGAAGCTGTGGACCGGCGGGATGGTCGAGCATCATGGCGAGTTCTTCGACTTCGACCGCATCCAGATGAGCCCCGCCCCGACCCAACAGGTGCCCATCCTCGTCGGCGGCCACAGCAAGATTGCCTTGAAGCGGGCCGCAGACCTGGGCGACGGCTGGGCGGGCGCCGGCAGCACCTTCGAGGAGACCGGCGAGATCCTGAAAGAGATCGGGCGCCTTCGTAAGGAGAACGGTCGCGCGGACCTGCCCTTCGAGACCATCGTGCCCCTGCAGGTGCCTCTCGACCTCGATGCGGCGAAGACGGTCGCCGACCTGGGCGCCGACGGCACGGTTCACTTCCCCTTCTTCTACATGCTCGGGCCAAACTCTCCGCTGCAAGCCAAGCTGGACCTCATGAAGCGCTTCGGCGACGAGGTAATCAAGCCCATGAACGGAGGCTGAGCCTCGCGGAGCTGCGCGCGGCCCCGCGCCATCCGGGCCGGCCGCGGCTCCCGGCAGCCACCAGGAGGGAGGCTCGAAGCCATGAGCAAACAGCCCAGCTGGGTCGATTCGGAAGAGGCGCTCCATGCAGCAGCCCAGGAGGCGATTGGCTGCGACGACTTCGGCGACCCGGGCTACCTCGAGGGCCTGCGAGTCCTCCTCGAGGCCTACGACCGCGAGGCCCGGCTCACGGATCTGGGCCGGGCCATGCTCGAGGGGATGCTCGTCGCCATCCTCAAGAACCGCCTGCGGGCCGAGAAGCTCTGGCGCGAGAATCCCGAGATCCTCGACCTGGAGATCCGGGCGCCCATCTTCATCCTCGGGCTTCCGCGCACGGGCACCACGGCTCTCCACGTGCTGCTGGGCCAGGATCCGGGCATCCAGGTCCTCGAATACTGGCTCGCCGCCGCGGCCCAGCCCCGGCCGCCCCACGAGGAATGGGGCGCCCACCCCGATCACCAGGCCGCGGTGGCCGAGCTCGACATCATGTACACCCTCGACCCCTCGCTCAAGGCCGTGCACCTGATGACCGCCGACGGCGCCGAGGAGTGCCGTCACCTGCTTGCCCAGAGCTTCGCTGAAGACACTTTCGACTGTAATGCGACCATTCCCTCCTATTCGGCGTGGTACGAGCAGACCGACATCCTGCCCGCCTACGAACGTCACCGCGACCTGCTCAAGCTGATCGGCGCGAACCAGCCCGAGCAGCGCTGGATCCTCAAGTACCCCAAGCACCTGCGCGACCTGGACGCGATCTTCGAGGTCTATCCCGACGCCTGCATCGTGCAGACCCACCGGGACCCCGCCAAGGTAATGCCCTCCATCTGCAGCCTCCTCATGGGCTGGCGCGGTCTGGCCGAGCATGACCTGGACGCCGAGGCCATCGGGCGCTGGCAGAACGAGCTCTGGGCCTCGCGCATGGAGAGCGCCATGGATGCGCGAGCCCGGCGCAAGCCCTCCCAGTTCTTCGACCTGAGCTTCGGTGAAGTGGTGGCCGACCCGGTGGGCGCGGTGCGGCGGATCTACGACCACTTCGGGCTCGCGATGAACGACGAGTCCGAAAGACGACTGCGGTCGTGGCACGAAGCCAATCCCAAGGGCAAGCACGGCGAGCACCGCTACGACATCGGGGACTTCGGCCTGAGCGAGACCGACGTCCTCGACCGCTATGCGCGCTACATCGAGCACTTCGGGGTGGAGCGGGAAGGCAGCGGCTAGATGCCGAAGCGAGGGCCCAGAGGCCGACGGGAAGACGCGCTCCTGAAACGCGCCCACGCGCTCCTGCCCGCCGGCGTGCGCAATGCCTCCAGCAACCCCGACTACGCCATGGTGGTGAGCCGGGCTCGCGGCTCCCGCATCTGGGACTGCAGCGGCAACGAATACGTCGACTACCTGCTCGGATCGGGGCCGATGTTCCTGGGCCACGCCCACCCCGCCGTCGTCTCCGCCGTGCGCGAGGCCCTCGAGGACGGCAGCAACTACCTCATGGTGAACGAGCCCTCCATCGAGCTGGCCGAGCAGATCGTGGCCGCCATCCCTTGCGCGGAGAAGGTCTCCTTCAACACCAGTGGCTCTGAATCGACCTTCTTCGCCATGCGCCTGGCCCGGGC
Organism: Deltaproteobacteria bacterium; assembly: GCA_019310385.1. Classification (GTDB taxonomy): domain Bacteria; phylum Myxococcota_A; class UBA9160; order UBA9160; family UBA4427; genus JAFDEK01. Next base: position 8,201 of record JAFDEK010000010.1, on the reverse strand, counting down.
CTTCCGCAAGCGCGACAAGATCCTCAAGTTCGAGGGGGCCTTCCACGGGATGGGGGACTACACGCTCATGAGCAACGAGTGGACCTTCCGCCCCGCCGACTTTCCGAAGCCGGTCCCCAACTCCGCCGGCATCCCCGCGTGCATCGAGCAGCAGGTGCTGATCGCCCCATTCAACGATGTCGAAACCACCGCGGCGATCATCGACCGATACCACAGCGAGCTCGCTGGAGTGATCGTCGAGCCCATGCAGCGCACGATTCCGCCCGTGGAGGGCTTCCTCGAGAGCCTGCGCGAGCTTACCCGCCGCTACGAGATCCCCCTGATCTTCGACGAGATCGTGACCGGCTTCCGCCTCGCCTACGGCGGCGCCCAGGAGTACTACGCTGTGGTTCCCGATCTGTGCACCGTGGGCAAGAGCATGTCGGGGGGGCATCCGATCTCCCTGATCTGCGGCCGGGAGGACATCATGTCCCTCGTGGACCCGACCCGCGCCCTGAGCGGCGACCACGTATTGCAGACGGGCACCTTCAGCGGCAACCCCATCAGCGCCGTAGCAGCACTGGCTGCGCTCGGCGAGCTGCGCAAGCCCGGCGTCTACGAGGAGCTCTTCGCGAAGGGGCTGCGGCTGAAGACCGCGCTGGACGAGATGCTCCGGGCGGCTGGGATCCCGGCCCGGGTCACGGGCGAGCCGCCCGCCTTCGAGGTCTGGTTCACCGACGGCGAGATCCGCGATCACCGCTCCACTCTCGCGGTGGACCGGGAGAAGCACGCCCGCTTCACGGAGCTCCTGCTCGACCGGGGCATCGTCAAGGCCCACGAGAAGTTCTTCGTCTCCATGGCCCACAGCGAAGAGGACATCGAGCTCACCCTGGCGGCCTTCGAGTCCGCGGTCGCCGCACTGGCGGCGCGAGAATAAGCCCGACAGCCATGACCCGACCATGAAACCAGGCATGCGACACATGTATGTGCGCTCCCTACTGATCTCGATCTCGCTGATGCTCGGCGCAGTCGCGGCGGGCGCAGGCGAGAACCCGCCCCTGCAGCCCGCTCGCGCCGCCTGGGTCGACGCTGCGCGCGTCACGGCCGCGGAGTCGGAGCCCGGGAGCTGGCTCGTCCACGGGCGCACCTGGTCGGAGCAGCGCTTCAGCCCCCTCGACCAGATCGACCGGAGCAACGTGCAGGAGCTGGGCCTGGCCTGGGCCTACATGACCGGGACCCTGCGCGGCCTCGAGGCGACGCCGCTCGCGGTCGACGGGGTGCTGTACCTCACCGGCAGCTGGAGCGTCGTCTACGCCCTCGACGCCGGGACGGGCCGCGAGCTGTGGCGCTACGACCCGCAGGTGCCCCGCCGCATCGGCCGCAGGGCCTGCTGCGACGTGGTGAACCGCGGCGTCGCGCTGTGGAAGGGACGCGTCTATCTCGCCACCCTCGACGGCCGCCTCGTCGCCCTCGACGCCGCCACGGGGAAGCTCGCGTGGGAGGTCATGACCGTCGACCCCGAGGCCGACTACACCATCACGGGCGCGCCGCGCATCGTGAAGGGCCGGGTCATCATCGGCAACTCCGGGGGCGAGTACGGCGTGCGGGGCTACTTCGGCGCCTACGACGCCGCCACGGGCGAGCGGCTCTGGCGCTTCTACACGGTGCCCGCCAGCACCACCGGCCCCTTCGAACACGAAGAGCTCGCCCTGGCGGCCACGACCTGGTCGCCCGACTCGCTCTGGGAGACAGGCCTCGGCGGAACCGTCTGGGATGCCATGGCGTACGACCCGGAGCTCGACCTGCTCTACGTCGGGGTCGGCAACAGCTCCCCCTACGACCGCGTGCTGCGCAGCCCGGGCGGGGGCGACAACCTCTTCCTCGCCTCCATCCTCGCCGTGAAGCCCGAGACCGGAAGGCTGGTCTGGCACTACCAGACCACGCCCGGCGAGCAGTGGGACTACACCGCCACCCAGCCCATGATCCTGGCCGAGCTCGAGATCGCTGGCCGCGAGCGCAAGGTCCTCATGCAAGCGCCGAAGAACGGCTTCTTCTACCTGCTCGATCGGGCGACGGGCGAGCTGCTCTCGGCAGAGAAGATCGGCTACGCGAGCTGGGCGACCCACGTGGACATGCAGACCGGCCGGCCGGTGGAGCGCGAGGAGGCGAGCTGGTCGAAGGAGCCCCGCTGGGTGGCGCCGGGGCCACCGGGCGTTCACAACTGGCACCCCATGTCCTACAGCCCGCGCACCGGCCTCGTCTACGTGCCCACCCTCGACAACGCCTGGCTCTACACCCCGCTTCCCGGCTTCCGCCACCAGCCCGGCGATTTCAACACCGCCGAGGACTTCCACGCCCTGGGCCGCTTCGTGAAGTACTACATCCCCTGGTGCTCCCCTTCGCACCTCACCGCCTGGGATCCCGTGCGTGCCAAGCCCGTCTGGCGCGTCGAGTTCGACCACCCCGCCAACGGCGGTGTCCTTTCGACGGCCGGCGACCTCGTCTTCCAGGGCAACGGCAACACCCGCTTCGCCGCCTATGATGCCGAGACTGGCGAGAAGCTCTGGGAGTCGCCGGTGGGCATCGGCATCCTCGCGCCTCCCATCAGCTACGCGGTGGACGGCGTGCAGCACATCGCCGTGCTGGCCGGCATCGGCGGCACCCCGAGCCTCAACCGCGTTGCCGTCCCCTACCTGAACGAGGGGCGGCTGCTCGTCTACAAGCTCGGGGGATCGGCGCCCCTGCCTCCCGTGAAGCCGCGCCCGGCGGGCGTGGTGGACGCTCCCCCGCTGCCCGCCAGCCCCGAGACCCTGGAGCGCGGCGAGGTCCTCTACTCCACCCGCTGCGCGCGCTGCCACGGCTTCTTCGCCGTGAGCACGGGCTTCCACCCCGACTTGCGCCACGCCTCCCGGGCCGTCCACGAGAACTGGGACGCCATCGTCCTGCAGGGCGCCTTCGAGAGCAAGGGCATGACGGGCTTCGCGGGCCTCCTCAGCGAAGACGACTCGGCCGCGATCCACGCCTACGTGGTCGACCGCGCCCTGAGCGGCCCCTCCTACTTCGACATGGCCATGGACTGGCTGCGGGAGCGGGTCTGCATACCGACCTCGTGGATGGTGGACTGAGACGGCGGGCGGGCGCTTGGCACCCTGCTACAGATCGGTGTCCAGGACGAGATCGAGACGTCCATCCCTGAGTTCGATCCGACTCACCTCCACCTTCCATTGCTCGTCTCCGGCAGGAGGCAGGCGAAGCGAGAAGGAGTGCCGCAGGATATGCTGCTCGACACGGGGTGCGAGCGCGCGCAAGAGCAAGCGTCGGGTCCAGCGCGGGAGAGAGATCCGCTCGACGCCCACGTCCAGGAGGACGAGCTCGATCCCGCTCGCTCCGACTTGCGGGCGCAAGCGCGCGCTCACGCGCGCGCGCCAGGCAACCGGCCAGCGTGCCCCACTCGGCAGAATCTCCGCGTCGACTTCGATCTCACGCGATCGGCAGCGCACACGAGGCGCTTCGACACACCACCGGCTTCCCCGGGCCCGCCTCGAAACGAGGTCGCTGGCCAGGCGGGTGAGCACCGTTTCACCAACCCACAGCCGCGCATCCCCGGCACTGGCTGGTTGTTCCTGCACCTTCGATCGAAGCTTCGCTTCAACCTTTGATTCAATCTTCGATTCAAGGACGGGCGTGCGCCGCTCCCTCGGCGATCCCGGTACGGAGACTCCTGGCTCCGCAGGGCCGACTCCCATCTCGCCGTCGTCGATCGCGATGGTCAGGGCGCCGGGGTGGCTGCCGGGCCCCAACAGCCGCGTGAGGACCTGACTCGTCATTTCTCCCCGGCGAAGGCCAATGCGACGCAGGGCCGCCCGCAGCGTCAGCTTCGCTGCATCGATCAGGCGATCATCCGTGAAGGGACCGAGTGCGTAGGGATCGAAGGCGAGCATGCCACCGCTGGAGCGGCTGCTCACGCGCAGATCCTGTAGCGAGGCCTGGGCGAAGTCGGTCGACAAGACGAGCTGCTCGTCGTCAGCGCGCCGAAGCTCGGGCCTCGCCAGGACTGCGCAGCTCAAGTCGATTCGGCGATCCGGATAGGGGAAGCCGAAGCTGAACTCGCCGCGCATGAACAGCTCGAGCCGGATGGCGCCGCCGTCCGCACGACGCAGGCGGAGATTCGACTCGCGCAGCTCCAGGTTCACCTTGATCCGGGAGAATCCGAGGGAGCTGAACTCATACTGCTGACGCGTCTCGATGCTCGAAGCGAGCCGAATCCGCTGGAGCATGCGATCGGCCGCGCTCTCCGAGATTCGCAGGACGAGCGCATCGGATGATTCGTTCAACGAGTGCCTCGCTGCAGCGGGTCGCGTGCGGCCAGCCTCAGCTGCTTATCAACCAGTCGACCCCCTTCTCCACCAGCGCGGCGCCCGCCCAGGCGAGCGGAGGAATCACGAGATAGAGAAGCACCCGGGAGATCAGCGCCGTGCTCAGGGGCCAGGTCTTCTGGTCGCGTAGCCGGTCCCGGTGGGCCAGCAAGGTCTCGAGCTGCAGTACGCCCTCGAGTGTCGCCCGGTCTCGAGCAGCGTGGATGAGCGCCTCGAGCTGAGCGAGCCGACCTTGTTTTTCGACGCTGATCCGGCGGTGAACGGAGCGCAGCGGCCAGAGGAGCAAGACGAGCGCGGCGGGGATCGAGATCAGCAGCGCGAAGCGGTAATTGTACCAGCGAAACTCGGCGTCGAGGGCCTGCAGCGGCGACAGCGCCAGGGCACCTGCGATCATGAGCACGTCCAAGCTACCCGAGCGCGCCAGGGGGCGCAGCTCGTGGATCTGGAACAGCTCGAAGCGGACGACCTCACCCATCCGATCGAAGGCCCGGGCCGAGGTGACGCGCACGCCGAGGAGCAGACCGGCCAGGAGCCAGAGGAGCATCTGACCCAGGGCGATGCTGATGTCGATGGCGGGAGCCCGGCTGTCGACGATGGCGTGGATCGGCTGGCTATTGAGGAGCCCGAAGACGATCCCCACGGCGACGCCGTAGCGCCAGGAGCGCGCGAGTCCGCCCCGAATCGCGGCCAGCGCATCGTCGGCAAAGCGGGCTTCGGGTAGCTGGGGGCGCAGCCCTTCGACGAGCTCGAGGGAGCGTCGCTGCGCCACAAAGCCGGCGGCCAGCAGATACGAGGGCATGGCGATCAACATCAACGCCATGCCAATGATCTGACGCTTCGACCTTGCGTACTCCGGCAGCTCCTCGGGCGAGAGGGCGCCGCTTGCCCAGTAGAAGGCCGTCAGCACGAGCAGGCACAGCGCCGTCGCGGTGGTCGCCGGGTACCTCAGGACGCCTCCCACGATCCCCCTTCCGCTGGCTGCCCACAGCCTTCGCGGCAAGTGTACACATGGGCGGCCGAGGGGGCTGCCCTCCCTCGCGCAGTGCGAGGGGGCCGCGCCGAAGTCGGCAAGCGCGTGCAGATGTGGCGGAAGATTCGCGGTCGAACGGAATTCTCCAGCGCTGGCGCCCTCTTCTTGCGCTCCCGGGTTGGACGGTCCGGTCACCCAGCGGAGAACACCGGGAGGGACTCCGATTGGGCCTCGAGAGCGCAAGTGCTCGACGATTCAGGTGTTCCGAGGCACGCGAGGAGCAGACGCGACCCGCGGGCGGGACCCAGCTGCGCTAAGCTCATCCGACTCAGAAGACGCAGGGCGCGCGCCACGCAGGCGGGCGCCGGTTGGGAGCGAGCAATGTACCGAGAAGAGATCAAGGTCCTCGATTGCACGATTCGGGACGGCGGGCTGATCAACAACTACCACTTCACCGACCACTTCGTGGATACGGTGTACCGGTCGGCCTGCGATGCGGGCGTCGACATCATCGAGCTCGGCAAGAAGCTATGCGAGAGCGACGAGTACACCCGCGTGAAGTACGGCCGCTGGAACTTCTGCGACGACGATGACCTCAAGCGCGTAATCGACTCCCACGACTCGGAGTACCGCCCCCTGGTGGCCGTCATGTACGACGTGGGCCGGATCGATCTTTCGGCCCTGCAGCCGCGGGATCAGAGCCCGATCGACATGATCCGCACCGCCTGCTACGTGGCCGACATCGACAAGGGGATCGACCTCGCCAAGCGCACCAAGGATCTCGGCTACGAGACCACCATCAACATCATGGCGCCCTCGGCCGCCATCGAGTCGGACCTCGTGGAAGGCCTGCAGCAGGTGAACCTGGCCGACGAGGTCGACTACCTATACCTGGTGGACAGCTACGGGGCCTTCTACTCCGAGCAGGTCACCCACTATCTCAATCTCTACAAGACCCACGCTCCCAACAAGGAGCTGGGCTTCCACGCCCACAACAACCAGCAGCTCGCCTTCTCGAACACCCAGCAGGCCATCATCGACGGCGTGAACCTGCTCGACGCGACGGTGAACGGCATCGGCCGCGGCGCGGGTAATTGCAACCTCGAGCTGCTGCTGAATTTCCTGAAGAACCCCAAGTTCGACGTGCGCCCGGTCTACAAGGCGATCCAGGAAGTCTTCGTGCCCCTGCGCGAAGAGATCGAGTGGGGCTTCAACGACATCTACGGAATCAGCGGCCACCTCAACCAGCACCCGCGCGCCGCCATGAAGCAGCGCTCCGACGAGAAGAACCGCGACGACTGCTACGACTTCTTCCTCGAGAGCGCGGCGGAAATCGCCTGAGGCGCCCCCTCAAAGCCCCCCCAGAAACTCCCGCACCAGCCCCGGCCACGCCTGCGACTGAGCATGCTCCTGCGCGACATGCAGCGAGGCCTCGGGCAGCAGCTCCGCGAGTTTCTCGGCGCTCTCGACCGGATGCGCGAAGTCGTTTTCCCAGGCGAGGATGAGCGTCGGAACGTCGAGAGTGCGCAGCTTCTCGGGCAGGGGAAGATCCGAGATCGCCGCACCGCCCATGATGGCGTTGACGACCTCGGGCTCCATGTGGGCCAGGTTGCCCATCACGGTGCGCTGCATGCCGCGCAGGCTCGCTGCGGGCCCGGGAGGCTTGGGGAGCAGGTTCAGCACGCGGAAGGGCAGTGAGCCCGTGATCCCCACCACGCCGGACACGAAGTGATAGAGACGCGACTGGGCGGGCCGCCTGCCCCAGGCCGCGGGAGGAAGCACGAGCACCATGCCCTTCACGCGCTCGGGCGCCGCGTAGGCGGCCATGAGGGCCGTCGCGCAGCCCATGGAGGCGCCGCCCACCACGGCGGGCTGCTCGCCCGCCTCGGCGGCCACGACATCCAGCATGTCCTCGGCGAGGTGCTGCCAACTGTAGTGATGGGCGTCGTCGGTCCCTTCCGACACCCCGTGACCCCGAGCGTCGTAGCGGACGATGCGGGCGAGGTCCGAGGCGGAGGACCAGTCGAAGATCTCCAGCTCGTCCTCGGCCGCCATACTGCCCAGCAGGCAGTGGCCCCAGATGAAGGGAGTGCCCTGGCCGCAGCTGCGCGTCACGAGCGCCACGCCGTCTCGACTCTTCGCCGCGCCTCGAATCTCCATGGAATGCGCCACCTCTTTCCTCCGCCTCCCAGTCCATCCTGGGTGTAGCAACCCTAGGGCCATCGTGTACCCCGGTCTGTCACGTGGACGACATACGCCCGCCGAAGGAGGCCCCCAGGCCGCCCGTAGTGAGCCGCTCTGTCCCAACCCGGGCCTTCCGACGCGGTTTGGCGTGAATTCCGCTCATCGGCTAAGGTGGGCTCGCCATGTCGAGAACCACGTGGCTCGCGCTTCTTCTTGCCGCAAGCCACCTCCTCACAGTCATCGTGACCTGCCCCGCCTCCCAGCACACGCCGCTCGACGCTGTGGCGGCCGCACCCGTGGGGCCCGTCTCGCACTCGCTCCCCAGCGAGGGCGGCGACGAAATGCACGCGAAGCACCACCGAGCAGAGCACGACTCCAGCGGACACGACACCGGCAAAGAAGCCCCGCCCTGCCATGCGCCGAGCTCGGCGCTGAAGGCGCCCTGTCCCTGCGGCTGCGACGGCAGCGCTCCCGTGGCGCGCTCTGGCCTCTTCGGAGTGGGTGACATGATGCTCGTGGAAGAAGCTGAGCTCTCCGCAGACGGGCGGCCCCTGCACAGCGCCGCCCGCGTCCTTCTCCTTCCCATCGCACGACCCCTTCAGATCGACCACATCCCCATCTTCGCCTGAGGCGGGAGTCCTTCCCGTCGTCATCGCCATCAGCTCGCGCTGCGGGTGGCCTCGCGCTGCCCG
>JAFDEK010000067.1 GCA_019310385.1 Deltaproteobacteria bacterium | reverse complement strand
GCTGGATGCTCAGATCCGCGCATCAGCTTGCTTGGCAATGATCCCAAGGCTCCTTCCGCCGCAGCGCTGGGTCTGCGACGACACAAGGAGTCTTGATCACACGGTCACACGACGGGGAAGACAATGAACTCACGAATCTCCCGATGCGGGACGATCGAGCGCGACCTTCGATCGTCGATGAACGTATTAGTGCGAGGGCGAGGCAAGCTCTCGGTAACCCTGGCCGCTCTGGCCATGACGCTCTTGCTCGGTCTGCCCGGGCTGGTGACGGCCGATCCCTGCGAGGTCGCCGATGCGGGCGGAACGGTGGTGCTGCCGCCCGTCGGCTGTGACTACCTGAGCGCCGACGAGGTGCACGTCATCATCGACGGCCTGCCTCCGAACACCACCATCGAGTTCAAGCCGATCCACAAGGACTTCATCTGCGGCGCGCAGCCTCCAGTGCCGTGCAGCGAAGCGATTCCACCTGGCCTCTGCGAGGGCCCGGGCGGAGGCCTGGGTGGCAACGTCGACTGCTTCGGCTCGACCCTCGAGTTCGAAGTGCGGGGAACGGGTCTGCTCGATGGATTCAATCGACTCCTGAGCCTTCCGGCCTTGACCGAGGTGCACACCGGCCCGCGCAACCCCGGTGACCCCGTGCAGACCTTCCCAACCGAGATGGTCGCCCTCCAGGCGAGCCTCTTCGGCGACCCCGACTTCGACTTCCTGCAGATCACGGCCGGCTCCGCCAACGGGCTTCCCAGCCCCGGCGAGACGACCCTGACCCAGCAGGCCAACGGCAATTGGCAGGTCGACAGCTTCTTCGACATCACCTACCAGATCGACTTCCAGGGCGCGCCGGGCAGTGTTCTCGGAGGCATGGCGGGGAGCACGACCGCGGATCTGCAGATGGCCTCGAACCTCAACCCCTGCGACGTGGTGGACAACGGCAGCGGTACGATCGACCTCCCGCCGGACGGCTGCGAGTACCTCAGCCCCGACGAGGTGCACGAGATCATCGCCGGTCTGCCGCCCGGCACCACCATCGAGTTCGCCGCCATCCACAAGAACTTCATCTGCGGCAACCCCATCGGCACCTGCAGCATCCCGCTGCCCGGCGGTGTCTGCGAGGGGCCCGGCGGCAACCTCGGCGGCAACGCCGACTGTTTCCAGTCGGATCTCGAGCTCCAGATCACCGGCACGGGCGGCCTGGCGGGCTTCAACCGACAGATCACGGTGCAGATGGACACGGAGGTCCACACCGGACCGCGCAACCCCGGCGACCCGGTTCAGACCTTCCCCAACACCATGTTCCGCCTGCAGGGGGAGATCTTCGGGGATCCGGACTTCTGCACCCTCAGAATCCGGGCGGGTGACCAGAACGGCCTGCCGAGCCCGGGCCACACCACCCTGACCGACAACGGCAACAACAGCTTCGCGGTCGACAGCTTCTTCGACATCACCTACGAGATCGACTACGTGGGATGTCCTGGCAGCATGCTCGAAGGCTTCGGCGGCACCTCGTCGGGGACGGTCCGCATGCAGTCGGGAATCCCGGTGCCGGAGAAGCTTCCCGGCATCCACGGCGAGTGGCTGATGCTCTTCGGCCTGATCCTGGCCGGCGGGAGCGTCGCCGTGATCCTGCGCCGATCGGCGGTCCGAACCTAGCCAGTCTCTCGACGCCGAACCTCGACGCCGAACAGAGAAGCAAGCCCGAGCCCCCCGCTCTCCTTCGAGGGCGGGGGGCTCTGCTTTGGCGAGTGGGAGTCCCCCTGCGCCGGAGGCAAAAGCCTACATTCTCCGCGAAATCCCTGATTCCTAATAAGAAACACGGAAAAGTTTCTGTACATCGGCGGCAGATCCGGGTTACGGTGCTCAGTAGGCAGGCAACGGATTGTGTATCCGTTCGGGTCTATTACTCCGACTGACGAGGTGAAGCATGAGATCGCGAGATTCCCAGGGCGAGACGGTCGACGCGATGGTTCAGGCATTCGTGGCACTCGTGGCCGCGTTTCTCTTATTGGGTCTATCCGGGGCGGCCGCGGCCGATCCCTGCGAGGTGCCCGACGACGGCTCGGGCACCGTGACCCTGCCTCCGGCGGGCTGCGACTACCTCAGCCCCGACGAGGTGCACCTCATCATCGACGGCCTGCCGCCGGGCACCACCATCGAGCTGGCGCCCATCCACAGGGACTTCATCTGCAACGATCAGGGCGGCACCTGCACCACCCTGATTCCGCCGGGCGAGTGCGAGGCGCCGGGCGGCGCCCTCGGCGGCAATGGCGATTGCTTCTCGTCGGGCATCCAGGTGCAGATGACGGGGACCGGCGACCTGGCCGGATTCAGTCGCCTCATCACGGTGCCGCTGGAGTGCGAGATCCACACCGGGCCCCGCAACCCCGGCGACCCGGTGCAGACTTTCTCCAGCGAGATGATGCACTGCGAGGGCGCGATCTTCGGCGATCCGGACTTCGACATCCTGCACATCCGGGCCGGCGCGTTCAATGGGCTGCCGAGCCCCGGGGAGACCACGCTCACTCAGCTCCCGAACGGCAACTGGAACGTCGACAGCTTCTTCGACGTCACTTACGAGATCGACTTCCAGGGCGCGCCGGGCGGCGTCCTCGACGGCATGGCGGGCACCACCCAGGCGACCCTCCGCATGCAGGCGGGTGAGCCCGCCCCTGACCCCGGCAACCCCTGCGAGGTGCCGGACAACGGCACGGGCACCGTGACCCTGCCGCCGGCGGGCTGCGAGTACCTGAGCCCCGACGAGGTGCACGAGATCCTCAACGACCTGCCGCCGGGCACCACCATCGAGCTGAAGGCGATCCACAAGGACTTCATCTGCCGCGGCGATCAGGGCGGCGGGAACTGCAGCGTGCCGCTGCCGCCCGGCCTCTGCGAGACGCCCGGCGGTAGCCTGGGCGGCCAGCTCGACTGCTTCGATTCCACTGCGGAGCTGGAGATCACCGGGACGGGTGCGCTCGCGGGCTTCCAGCGCACCATCAGCGTGCCCCTCTTCTCCGAGGCCCACACGGGGCCGCGCAACGCGGGCGCTCCCGTGCAGATCTTCCCCAGCGACATGTTCAACCTCCAGGGACAGATCTTCGGCGATCCGGACTTCGCGCAGCTGACGATCACCGGCGGCACAGCCCACGGGCTCCCGAGCCCTGGCGAGACCACGCTCACGCAGCTACCGAGCGGCAACTTCGCCGTCGACAGCTTCTTCGACATCACGTACCGGATCGACTTCGTCGGTGCTCCGGGAGGCCAGCTCGACGGCCTTTCGGGGACCACGGTGGGCACGCTGCGCATGGAGACGGGAGATCCGGGGGGCGGGACCTCAGGGGTTCCCGGCATCCAGGGCCATTGGCTGGCGCTCTTCGGCCTGAGCCTGGCGGCAACCAGCGTCTTCGCAATCAGGCGGCGGGCGGCGGTCCGACCCTAGCGGGCGCGCGGCGCAATCCCGAGCCCCCCGCTCTCCTTCGAGGGCGGGGGGCTCTCGCTTTCGCCGCCTGCGAAACGCGTTTACACACCCCGGCCGGCATGGGAGAATGACCGCTCCTATAATGACCGCTCCCATGATGACCGCTCCTATGGCGCTGCACACGGCGTGAAGTGGCTGGCACTGCGATCCCTCGACGCGCCGCGCGCGACGCTGCTCATCGGCACGCTCCTTACCCTCGTTCTCGGCGCCGGCGCTCTGCGCCTCGAGCTGCGCACCGACGGCGACGCGCTGACACCGGAAGGCAATCCCGTCGTCGAGCAGGCCCGGCGCGATCGCCTCCGCTTCCGCGATCCCCGCACCCTGCTGCTACTCGTCAACGCCCGCTCCGAGCAGCGGCTGCTGGCATCGCCGGCGGGCTTCCGCTTTCTGCGGGAGCTGCAGGCCCGGCTGCGCCGCAGCGAGGCCCTGCGGCCAACGGGGATCCTCTCCCTCGCCACCCTGCCGCGTCTCGAGCGAGGCGGCGGCATGGTGAAGGTGGGAAGCTGGCTGGACACCATCCCCGACGACGAGGCGGGCTTCGCCGCGCTCCTGGCCGAGCTGCGCGCCCACCCGCTGAGCGACGGTCTGCTGCTCTCCGCCGACGGGCGCCACGCGCTCTTCGCCCTGCCCCTGAGCGAGCTCGTCTCGGTGAGCGAGGGAGTAAGGCAGCTGGAGCACTTCTGCGACGAGGCGGCCAACAGCGACTACGAGCTGCTCCTGGGCGGGCCGCTCGTCGCCGAGACCACCCTGGGCGAGAAGGTGCTGCTGGACCTCGCCGTGTTGGTCCCGCTGATGCTGGTCGTCATGGTTGCCCTGCTCTACGCCATGCTGCGCTGCCCGGGCGGCGTCCTCGTCCCCATGCTCGAGACCGGCATCGTGCTCGTCTGGACCTTCGGCGCCATGGGCTGGGCGGGAGCTCCCATCGCCCTGGTGACCACCATCCTGCCAGTCGTCCTCATGGCCATGTGCATCACCGACGAGATCCACCTGCTCGAGCGAGTACTCGCCGGCGGGGATGCGGGCAGCATGCGGACCCGGGTGGAGACCGCCCTCGGCGAGGTGGGCCGACCCATCGTGCTCACCTCCCTGACCACGGCCCTCGGATTCCTCTCCTTCACCAGCGCCTCCATCGGGCCCCTGCGCGAGTTCGGAATCTTCGCGGCCTTTGGCATCCTGAGCGCCATGCTGCTGACCTTCAGCGTGATACCCGCCATGATGGTATTGCTGCCCGAGGGCGCCTTCGCGCCCGCTGGCCCCGGGCCCGGCGAGCGTGGCCTCGGCGCTTTCGGCCGGCTGGTGGCTCGGCGTCCCGGCGTCTGCTTCGGCCTGGGGATCGGCGCCGTGCTGCTGCTGCTCCCCGGTGTCGGGAGCCTGCGGGTCAGCGACTCCTGGGTGCAGAACTTCGCCCCGGGCTCGCAGCTCGTGCGCTCCGAAGGAATCATCAACGGAGCCTTCTGGGGCTCCTATCGCTTCGACGTGGTGCTGACCGCGCCGCGCGGCACCTTCCGGGATCCGCCGGGCATGGCCCTCCTCGAAGCGCTGCGCGACGAGACCGCCGCGGCCCCCTACGTGGGCGGGGTGGAGACCGCCCTCACGCCACTCGAGGAGATCGCCGCGGCCCTCGGCGAGCCGGGTCGCCTCTCCGAGCTGGCGCCGGAAAAGGTTTGGGATGTCTTCACCCTGGCCGAGATGTCCGAGAGCCGCGCGGGCCTGGATCGCATGCTGACCGCCGCGGGTGACGTCGCGCGGGTGCGGCTCTATGTGCGCAGCCCCGACTACTCCCGCGCCCTCGAGCTCACGCGCCATCTCGACTCGGCGCTGCCGCCGCGGATCGAGGCTCTCGGCCTCGCCCCGCCCGTCTCCTTTCATTACAGCGGCGACCTGCCCCTGGCCTCGGCGCTGGTAGAGTCCATCGTCGAGAACCAGCTGCGCTCCGTCGGCTGGGCGCTGGTCACGATCGCACTGCTGCTCCTGCTCTTCTCCCGCAGGCTCTCCGCTCTCCTCGCCATGGCGCCCGTGGTGGCCGCCACGAGCGGGCTCTTCGGGCTCATGGGTCTGTTGGGGATCGAGCTCGGGATCGCGACCAGCATGTTCGCGAGCCTCGCCGTGGGCGTCGGGGTCGACTTCGGCATCCACTTCCTCCACCGCTTCGAGCAGGAGCAGCTCGCGGGCCACGGCTACGGGGAAGCGATCCGGGCGACCGTCGCCAAGGCGGGCCGAGCTCTCTTCTGGAACGCGGTGGTGCTCGCCGCGGGTTTCGCGGTGCTCATGGCCTCGAGCCTCAAGCCGAACCACACCCTGGGCCTGCTGCTCGCCGCCGCCACCCTGGCCTGCTACGCGGGCAGCCTCCTGCTGCTGCCCTTCCTTCTACGCCGCGGCCAGCACCGCGGCGAATCACTGCCTGCGTCCTCTCTCCTGCTCCTGCCTCTGCTTCTTCTTGCTTGCTTCCTCGCACCCTCGCCAGTGCGGGCTGGGGAGATCCAGTGCGGCAAGCCGCCGGATGCCGAGGCCACCCGGATCATGTCCGGAATCGAAGCGCAGCACCGCAGCCTGCCCCGCATCCTGCGCATGCACATCACTACCCGCTATCGGAAGGGAGAGCGCCTCGCAACCGTCTTCGCCGATAAGGAGATTGCGGCCAAGACACTCTGGGGCGCGGTGGACGGCAACCCGAAGGTCACCCAGCTCCTCTACGTCTTCTCGGGCCCGGGCCGCATGGCGGGGACCGGCCTGCTCCTGCGCGACTTCTCCGATCCGAGACGCCAGGACGCCACCTGGTTCTACCTGCGCGCCTTCGACCACTTCGAGCGGCTGCGGGGCGCCGTCGAGAGCACCGTGATCCCGAGCAGCGCCCTCACCTACGAGGATGCCCGCGGCTTCATCGCCGTGGCGCGCTACGGCTTTCGCTTCCTCGACACCGAGCCCGCAGCGGTGAGGCGCATCCTCGGCTGCCCCAGGACCCCCGAGATCGCAGACCGTCTGGGCTACGGCGCCATCGTGGTCGAGGTCGACGTCCAGCGTCAGCTCGTGCTGAGCGTCGACTACCGGGGACTCGGCGGAGCCGAGCTCAAGGGCTATCGGCTCACCAAGGCCGTGGAATTCGCAGGACAGACCTTCCCCGCCTCCGTGCTGCTCGAGCACCGGGTCGATGGCTTCGACAACGAGATCACCTACGAGTACTGGTCGCCCGGCGACTCGCTGACTCCCGAGTTCTTTCGCCCCAGAATCGCAGACGGGTCCTATCTTTCCCGTATGCGGCGGCTCCTGGCGCAGGTCGGACTGGGAGAGCGCATCGAAGCCGAGATCGCCGAAGCCGACGCGAGGGTCCGCGCGTACGAGAAGCGCTGGCCGAGCTCGAAGCGTGCCGCGGGTGACAGTGCTTCCAGTGAAGACGACCCCAGTGAATGACCATTTCCCCGCTGAATGACCATGTCCCCGCCTGATTCGAGGCCCCCCACGCTCCAAGTCCGGCTGGCGGCTGCTACTATCGAGCACCGGGATGACATCGAGCACACTGCCGGAATCGAATCGCGACCTGGGCCGCTGCCTGGTCACCGGCGCTGCCGGCTTTACCGGCAGCCACCTGGTGAAGGCACTGCTGGAGCGTGGCCATCCAGTCCGCGCGCTCATACGCAATACACCGCTGGACCTGCGACACCCGAATCTGGAATGCATCAGCGGCGACATCCAGAACCCTGACCAGATGGCCCAGGCCTGCAGCGGCATGGATTCCGTTTTCCATACGGCCGCATTCATCGCCACCCTCGGTGGCAGTGGCGCCAGCTCCAGCTACCGGGACCAGGCCTATGGGATCAACGTCGAGGGCACCCGGAACGTCATCGAGGCCTGCCAGGCCAAGGGCGTCAAGAGGCTGGTTCACACCAGCTCGGTCGACGTGTGCTTCAACAGTGAAGAAGATCTGCACATGGGTGAGAGCACACCCTACGCGACCCGCTTCACCTGCCTGTACACCGAAACCAAGATCGAAGCCGAGAAGGCGATGCTGGCCGCCAATGACCCGGCAGGCCTGCTGACCTGCGCCCTGCGCCCGGATGGCATCTGGGGCCCCGGTGGTGGCAGCCTGATGCTCGACACGCTCGTGGATCAACTGCAGAAGGGAAGAATGGTCGCCCGCATCGGCGGCCAGGGCGGGAAGCACGATCATGTCCATGTCGACAACCTGGTGCACGCCCATCTACTGGCCGCCCAGGCCCTGGTGATCGACAGCCCGGTCTGTGGCAACGCCTACTTCGTTTCTGACGGCGAGCCTGCACACATGTTCGATTTCGCGCGGCCCTTCTTCGAAGGGCTGGGCTATCGGATCCCCAGAGCCAATCTTCCCGTTGCACCCCTGAGGTTCATGATGAAGATCTGGGAATGGCTGCACTTCAAGCTGGGGATTCCCGAGCCCTTGTTCTCACCCCATGAGCTGAACAAGCTCGCGATATCCCACGTCGTCTACTCGGACGCGGCAAGGCGGGATTTCGGCTACCGCCCCGTCAGGTCGGTAGCCGACGGTATGGCTGAGTGCGTCGAGTACTACCGCGCCAACCGGGTCGGCTGAACGCGGCGCTGCGAGGATCTTCCCCTCGCTGATCATCACTGCAGGTCCGCCGAGCCAGATCTCGAATTCCGACTGGCCCTCATTGTCCATTTCCACGTGCAGGATACTGTGGCGCGTCTCCACGGTCCCGCGCTCCACGGAGAAGCTGTGCGTCCCCTTGGCGACGTGCTCGTGGGCACGTCCCTGGATGCGAATCTCGCTGGGGCCATTGTTCTGGTAGAAGGTCGCGGTCGCCTGGGGCTTGCCGAGATCGATCGCCCCCGTCCTGGCCAGGACCGCACCCGCAGCAATGATGGGGTGACCGGCGCGAGCGAGTCCCGGAGGGGTCGCTACCCTCTCGCTCCATCCCACACCTGGATTCCTCCATCGAGGCCGCGGGCAGGGCCTCGTCTGAGCGCGGAGCACCTGATCATGAGCAAGCGGCGCACCTGATCATGAGCAAGCGGAGCACCTGGTCATGAGCAAGAGCACAGACACCCCTGGTGATCGCTTCGACGTCGTGGTGGTGGGAGCCGGATTCGCGGGGCTTCATCTACTGCATCGCCTGCGCGGGATGGGACTGTCGGTGCGGGTCTTCGAGGCTGCGTCGGGCGTCGGGGGAACCTGGTTCTGGAACCGCTACCCGGGCGCGCGCTGCGACATCGAGAGCATGGAGTACTCGTACCAGTTCTCGGCGGAGCTCCAGCAGGAGTGGGAGTGGACGGAGCGTTACGCGACGCAGCCCGAGATCCTTCGATACATCGAGCACGTCACCGAGCGCTTCGAACTCCTGCGCGACGTCCAGCTGGAAACGCGGGTTCTTCGCGCGGCCTTCGACGACACCCGACAGCGCTGGGAGGTCGAGACCGATCGGGGCCCTGTGAGCGCGACGCACTGCGTGATGGCGACCGGCTGTCTTTCGTCCGCCCACATGCCCGACTTTCCCGGAATCGACCAGTTCGCTGGCGACATCTTCCATACGGGCCGCTGGCCCCATGAGGGAGTCGACTTCACGGGCAAGCGGGTCGGCGTGATCGGCACCGGGTCTTCGGCTGTCCAGTCGATCCCCATCATCGCCGAGCAGGCCGAGCAGCTGACGGTTTTCCAGCGCACCGCAACCTACGCGGTGCCGGCCCACAATCATCCACTCGACCCCGGGCACCAGGAGGCCATCAAGGCCCGCTATCCCGAGTTTCGGGCGGCCAATCGCCAGACCTATCTCGGATTCGGCTCCGACTATCCTGCCGCGGACGAAGCCGCCACCGAGGCCTCGCCCGAAGAGCGCGAGGCCCGCTATCAGGAGCGCTGGGGACACGGCGGGCTTGCCTTCATGGGCGCCTACCGCGATCTATTGGTGAGCTCGGAGGCGAACGAATCGGCGAGCAAGTTCGTGCGAGGCAAGATCCGCTCGATCGTCGAGGACGCGACGGTTGCGGAGCTGCTGAGCCCCGACCAGGTGCTGGGCTGCAAGCGGCTCTGCGTCGACACGGGGTACTACGACACCTTCAACCGGCCGAATGTCTCGCTAGTGGACGTCAGCGAGACCCCGATCGAGGGTCTGACGGAGCGCGGCCTCCAGGTCGGTGGCAGCGAGTACGAGTTCGATGCGATCGTGTTCGCGACCGGATTCGACGCCATGACGGGGGCGCTGCAGAGGATCGACATTCGCGGACGCGACGGACTGGCGCTTGCCGAGAAGTGGGCCCGAGGGCCGCGGACCTACCTCGGGCTCGGGACAGCAGGCTTTCCGAACCTGTTCATCGTGACGGGTCCCGGAAGCCCTTCGGTACTGACCAACATGCTTCCCTCGATCGAGCAGCACGTCGAATGGATCGCGGATTGCATCGACCACCTGCGCGCCAACGACCTCCACTGCGTCGAGGCTACGAAGACCGCCGAGGACGAGTGGGTGGCACACGTCAACCAGGTCGCCGATCTCACGCTCTTCCCGAGCTGCAACTCCTGGTATCTGGGAGCCAACGTCCCCGGCAAGCCGCGGGTCTTCATGCCCTACCTCGGCTTCGCGAGCTACGTCGCGAAGTGTGAGGAGGTCGCGGCCAGGGGCTACGAGGGCTTCGCGCTGTCGTAGGCAAGACCCTCGGCGACCCTTCACCTCGAATCGAGGGTCGAATCAAATTGCGGCGCGCTCGCGGCGGCTTCGAAAGGCCCGCTCGACTTGTGTGACCAACATCCCGAGCCCCGTCAGCATCGCCAGGATTCGCAGGGGAAGCCCGATGAAGGGGAGCTGGGTGGCGAGCCAGAGCACCACGAGGCCCAGGAGGAGCGCCATTCCAAAGCCGTGGGCGCCTCGAGGCTCGACTCGGAGGATCGAGCTGCCGAGCAGCGCCGCCACCAGAATCATCGAGACGAACAACGCGGTGAGGAAGCCGAAGGTGCCGAGCACGCCGATCGGAATGCCCACCACGGTCACGACACAGACGACGAGCATGGCTGGCACCGCAACCGCAACCAGGAAGCCGACGCCGAGCTGCCTGAAGAAGTCCGAGCTCTTGGGAAGCGCCCCCGTGAACAGATCCGGCCAGACAAAGTGGAGAAGCATTCCGACGAGAAAGACTGAGACCAGAAACACCAGCGAGCGCATGTAGAACCCAAGCTCCGTCCAGCGATTTTCGCGCTCGTGATGGAGACGGTCCCAAACGCCTTCACGGCGCTCGCCGCCGATGATCGAGCCCGCTGCAATTGCGGCGTCCTCGCCCTCGGGTAGCTGGTAATCGAAGTCTCGCGCGATCCTGGCACCGTCGAGCAACGCGACCCTCATACTTCGCGTGATCAGATCTCGACCCATCTCACCCCGGACCTCGATTGTCTCCCCGAGAGCGAACACGTCCCGACCCGTTCGGCCCTCCACGCGAACGTTCTCCCCTACGAGCGTCGCGTCGCGTTCGACCGAGCTCCGGGAGTGAAGACTGAGATCCTCGGCCGCCCCATAGAGATCGTCGTCGATCTTCCCTTCGATACGAACGTTCTCACCGACCACGATCAGCGAGCCGTCCACCGTGCCGGTCACCTCGACGCTACGCCCCGCCGCAACCACGATTCCCTCCACGGTCCCCCGGATCGAGATGCGATGCGCCATCACGACGAGATCGCCGTCGATCACACCGTCGATGTCGACGCTCTCGGCCGATATGAACAGGGTTTCCGAGACCCTCTCGCCGGACCCGATCGTCACGTGCTCTTCGTCCACGCGAAGTTGCAGCGCCGTGGCGGGTGCGGAGGGAAGCGAGACGAGACTCGCAGCCCCAAAGAAAAGTGCCAGAGCAGCGGGGCCCACCACACGACGGACCAGCGCGCTCGTCAGAAAGGTGAGTATGGAGGCAACACTCGCCAGGGCCCCCACCGCGACGGCGAACTCGAAGAGCTCCGGCACGCGGTCCCGGATCATGAACAAGGCGTCGAAGAACATCTCATAGACTCCGATCAGCTGAATTGGATTGAGCCAGCTCACACCCGAGGGCAGGCGCGTCTCGAGTAGCCAGCCGCCCACGACGAGGATCAGCGCAGCGATTCCCAGCGCCGGGGTGAGGCCGATCACCAGCCCCCGTGCGCGTTGGTGGGCAGCCACCGGGCGGGCTCGACGGCGAACACGCTCCTGTAGCACCTGGGAGAGCAGCGACGCCTCTTCCCGGAGCGCCACGACGGTCGCCCGGCACGTCCTGCATTGGATCAGATGGGCTTCGATCTTCCGAAGCTCTCCAGCAACGAGCTCTCCATCGACATAGACCGAGTACAGCTCTTCGGAAAAGCAGCTCATCCCACGCCCTCTTCTTCTCCCGCGTTCCCGGCTTCGCGAGCGCCCGATGGACCGGGCGCGGCGCCGTCGGGCGGAACCGCGTCCTCCTCCGCGAGCAGATTCCGCAATATGCGCTTGGCGCGAAAGAGCAAGGTGCCGACCTGGTTCCGCGTCACGCCCAGGCTGTGAGCGATGCTGTCGTAATCGGACTCCGCGAAGTAGCGAAGCACGAGGGGCAGTCGATACTTGAGCGGCAGCGCCTCGATCGCGCGGTCGAGTGCGCCGTGGCGCTCCTGAACCAGCAGAAAGGCGAGCGGCGAAGGGCCCGAACCCGGCAGATCACCCGGCTCGGATTTCACGTCGGCAAAGATCCGCTGCTCGGTCGCGCCGCGACGCAGCTGGTCGATGCAATGGTGGCTCGCGATGGCGAGCAGCCAGCTGCGAAAGGACCGCTCCGGATCATATCCATCGAGGGCGCGCCGGGCGCGAAGAAAGACCTCGCCACGCGCATCGGATGCCGCGTCGGCGCTTCCCAACATCCGCCGGCAGACCCGAAGCACGTCGGCGTCGTGGGCCGTGAAGAGGGCCGCGAAGGCGTCGGGATCGCCGGAGCGAGCACGTTCCACGATCTCTTCCGTCAGGTCGCTCGCCATCGCGCTCCAGCCACCGAGAATCCTGCGCGGCTCTAGAGTACCCGCTCGAGCACGCCGTCGCGTGATCGGCAGCTCCAGCCCGCCTCTGATGTCGACACACGCTTCTCCGATCCAGACCATTCCGGGCGACGCTCCGATCGTGCTCGAGGGGCCGGGCGGGTTTCGCCCCGCGCGGATCCTGTGATCGTCCGCCATCTCCCCGCCCCTCTCCCTGTAGTACGAGTGAGCAGCGCGGAAATTGCAGCGCTCGATTGCGAAAACGCAGAATCTTCGCAGAAAGGGAACGCCGGGCTGGCTGTCGCCTACGCACCGCCCGACGCGGTCGCTGTGATACGCTAATCGACCTCTTGTCCGCATCCCGACCCTTCCTCGGTTGGCGCATCGTCGGCGTCGCCTTCATGGCCCAGCTGCTGTCCCTCGGACTCAGCTTCAGCGCCTTTGGGGTCTTCGTGGTTCCGCTGAGCGAGGAGTTCGGCGCCTCGCGGGCCGAGCTGGGTGTCGGCCTCGCGATCGTCTTCCTCATCATGGGAGTCATGGGCCCACCCATCGGCCACTGGCTGGACCGCGGCCTCGTAAAGACCCTGATGGTGACCGGCTCGCTCCTGGCCGGCCTGGGATTGATGGCGCTCTCCCGCGCAACCACCCTCTGGCAGCTCGGCCTGATCTTCTGCGGAACGGTCGGAGTCGGCTCCGCGCTCTTCGGAGCGACTCCCTCGATGTCCCTCGTCGCCAACTGGTTCGTGCGACAGCGCGGCCTCGCAATGGGGATCGCGGTGGCGGGCGCCACGGTCGCGGCCCTGGCAGTACCTCCCCTCGCCGCCTATCTGATCGACGCCATGGGCTGGCGTAGCGCCCTGCTGATCCTCGGCGGAGGAAGTCTGCTGATCGGCCTGCCCGTCTTCACCACCCAGACGATTGCCCGACCCGAGCTGGTCGGCCAGGCGCCCGACGGAGATCCCGTGGACGAGATACAGGCGGCGACCGCCCCGCCAGCGGAGATCGAGACCGGAGCACTGGTTCGGGACCCGCGCCTCTGGACGTTGGCGGTGGGCTTCTCGCTGATCTTCACCTCACCGATCCTGATGACCACCGCGCTCATCCCCTTCGGCGAAGATCTCGGCTTCTCCCGCCTCGATGCAGCGTGGTTCTTCACCGCAATGGGCCCCTTTTCCCTCTTCGGCAAGGTTGCGTTCGGGGCCGTCGCAGACCGCATGGCGTTGCGCATCGCCATGTGGATCGTGGTGCTCGGCAACTTTTGCGTCTGGCTTCTGCTCTACGGCGACCCCGATTACACGCTCTTCCTTGGAATCGGCGCATTCTACGGCCTGGCAATCGGCGCGGTCGGTCCGCTGAACGGACTCGTAATGGCGCGCTGCTTCGGACGCGAGGCATTCGGGCGAGCCAGCGGCCTCGGCGGGCTCGCGGGATTGCCCCTGATCGCACTCGCCCCGATCGTGGCGGGCCACCTCTACGACACCACCGGCAGCTACCACGTCGTCTTCCTGCTGCAGAGCGGACTGCTGCTGCTCGGAGGCGCGCTCGTGACCTGCGTAAGGATTCCGGGCGCAGGCCAGGAGCTGCGCTGAGGCAGGCCGACCCCCCCTCTCCGATCGCCCCCGCAGGGCAACGGCCAAGCAGTGGGTTCCTCTGGCGAGACGATCCAAGAGACGATCCCAAGGGACTCCCCGGATAAGTCGTTTACAGCTGCCCTCGAGCGTGAAATGATGACCCCAATTGGTGGCACTCACCGGGATCCCGAGGGAGCCCGGATGGGAGGAGTGTCGCCGTGTATTCGTCGCTTCGATCGTCGGCTTCGCTCGGCACGGTCTATTCGCTGCGACTACGACCCGGGAAGACGACCCGGGAAGACGGCCGGGGAAGAAGGCCGGGGAAGACAGGCGGGAACGATGAGTCGACATGTTGCTTCGCTGCGTAGGCGGCTCTTCGGGATCGACCCCGCCGAGGTGACTTTCGCGCGACGCGGCTTCGACCTCGGGGCGCGCGAGACCGTCGAGCGGCTCGAGCGCATCGGAGGCACCTTCGTCGAGGGCTATCACGCGGCCCTCGAGAGCCCCGAACCCGTCGAGCTCGAGCGAGCGCTCGGGCGCATCGAAGTCCCCTACCAGGGCTTCGCCTTCGAAGGGGCCGGGATGGCACTCGCGCTTCTCGACCGGGTGACGCCCTGGCGGCGCAATCGCCTGGCAGACTTCCTGCGCGGCCCCGGCGAGCCCCACGTCTACATGGTGACCATCGGCGCGGGCTGGGCGTGGGCGCGCCTGGGATCCCACCTGGGCCGCATGCTGGGGCAGCTCGACTCCTTGCTGGGATGGCTGGCCCTCGACGGCTACGGCTTCCACGAGGGCTACTTCCATCCCGGGCGCACCATCGACGAGCAGCAGCTTCCCCGCCAGGTGAAGGGCTACCGGGTACGAGTCTTCGACACGGGCGTGGGGCGCAGCCTGTGGTTCGTCAGCTGCGCGGACCCCGACGCCGCGGCCGACCGGATCCGTCGCTTCGATACTCCGCGGCAGGCCGACCTGTGGGCCGGCCTGGGCCTGGCCTGCACCTATGCGGGCGGCGCCGGAGAGGCGGGCATCGAGCGCTTGCTCGAGCTGGCGGGCCCCCACCGCGCCTCCCTGGCCCAGGGCTCGGCCTTCGCCGCCAAGGCCCGCCAGCGCGCTGGCCTGCCGGCCGAGCACACGAGGCGGGCCGTCGAGGCCATCTGCGGCACAACGGTGGATCTGGCCGCCAAGGTGTGCGACAGCGAGCTGCCCGATGCTCGAGACGCGGATGAGACCGCCGCCGCGGAGCTCCCGGCCTTCGAGCGCTGGCGCTCGGGCATCCGCGCTTCACTTGCAAGCGGCTTCCAGAACGACCTCGCGCAGGAGAGGCGGGCATGAGCGATCCGAGCTCCCTCTTTCGAAATCACTTACGAAGCCACGCTGCGCGCATCGTCGCGATCGCCGCCGTCGCCCTGGCGTATTCGCTCACGGGCCTGCCCAGCCTCGACGGCAGCGAGCGGCGCGCCCTGGCGGAGCGCTTCCGCTTCACCCCCCTCGAGCTCGACACCTGGAGCGAAAGCCCGCTCCAGACCCGGCGCAGCGTAAACCCCTCCCTCGAGCGTCACGCAGGCTGGATCTCCGCGGTGGGAGCCGCCGTCGCGCTCGCGGACCTCGACGCAGACGGGCTCGCCAACGACATCTGTCAGGTCGACCCCCGCAGCGACCGCGTCACCCTGGCGCCGGTGCCCGGAAGCGGCGACCGCTACCCGGCCTTCGCCCTGGAACCCGATGGCCTCGAGTACGACCGCAGCACCATGGCGCCCATGGGCTGCATTCCCGGCGACCTCAACGAAGACGGCCGCATGGATCTCTTCGTCTACTACTGGGGACGCACGCCGGTGCTCTTCCTCAACCGCGGCGCCCCGGGCGCCGCACCCGGGGCCGCGAGCTTCGTCGCCCGGGGGCTCGGGGCCGGGAACGACGACGAGCGCTGGTACACGAACGCGGCGACCTTTGCGGACCTCGACGGAGACGGCCATCTCGATCTCATCGTCGGCAACTACTTCCAGGACGGCGCACGCATCCTCGACGCGAGCGCGCAGACCGACGATTCGATGCAGCACTCCATGTCCCGGGCCTTCAACGGCGGCGTCAACCGGATCTACCGCTGGGAGAGCGCGATGGGGGGCTCCCAGCCCAGCGTCACCTTCGAGGAAGTCGAGGAGCTCTTCTCCGAGCGTTCACTGCGGGCGTGGACCCTCGCGGTGGGCGCGGCGGACCTCGACGGCGACCTGCTTCCCGAGATCTACTTCGCCAACGACTTCGGGCCCGATCGCTTCTACCACAACCGCTCCGAGCCCGGCGAGATGCGCTTCCAGCTCCTGGAGGGGCGGCGCCACCTCACGACACCGCGCTCGAAGGTGGTGGGCCAGGACTCCTTCAAGGGGATGGGAGTGGACTTCGCCGACGTCAACGGCGACGGCCGCCTCGACTTCTTCGTCAGCAACATCGCCGCGGAGTACGCCCTGCTCGAGAGCCACTTCCTCTTCGTCGACAACGGGGACGAGAGCGCCATGGCGCGCGGCGTCGCACCCTACGACGACCTGAGCGACGGCCTCGGCGTGGCGCGCAGCAGCTCGAGGCGCTCCAGGCCACCGGCTTCGCCAAGGGCGATGCGGATCGCTGGCCCGAGCTCCAGGAGCTCGCCACCGCGAACGACGAGCTGCTACGCCTGGCCGGCTTCTGGCCGCGTTTCAAGGCGGGCGACGACTTATCCGGCCACCACGCCAACCCCTTCTATGTGCGCGCCGAGGACGGCCGCTTCTACGACATCGCAGCCGAACTCGGCCTCGGAGAGCCCCAGGTGAGCCGCGGCATCGCGACCGCGGATGTGGACGGCGACGGGGACCTCGACTTCGCGGTGGCGAACCAGTGGGAGCCCTCGGTCTTCTATCGCAACGAGGGAGCCTCGGGTGGCGCCTTCCTCGGCCTGCGCCTGGTTCATCCCGCCGCCGAGGGGCTGCGGCCCGCCGTGGGAACGGCGGTGCGGCTCGTGCGCGACGACGGCCGGGTGCTCGTGGGCCAGGTCGACGGCGGCAACGGCCACTCGGGAGTGCGCAGCCCGGAGCTGCACTTCGGGCTCGGAGCTCAGCCCGAATCCCAACCGGTGCAGGTCGAGATCCGCTATCGCGACCGCAGCGGTCGGGCGGGAGTCCTGAATCTCGATCTCGATCCGGGCTGGCACACGGTGGTGCTCCCCGACGCCGCCGACGGCATGAAGCTCGCCGGGAGGAGAGACCGGTGACCACGGCCCCCCTCGAGCGCGCAACCGAGAGCGCCGGCCCCGCACTCGAGCCGGTCGCCGCGGCCGCGCAGGCTCCGGCGGCGGCCGACTGGAGCGCCAAGGTCCGCCTGGGCGGGCTGCACCGCTTCGCGTTCGCGATCACGCTGCTCAACGTGCTGGGCCACTTCTGGCTCGGCTTCGAAACCTCGTGGGCCCATCCGCTGGCCGCCCTCGCGACAGGCTACAGCCTCGAGCTGCTGCTCGAGTGGGTCGACGCCCGCTCGAACGCGCGTCCCCTGCGCTTTCTCGGCGGCGGCGTCATGGGCTTCGTGAACTTCTTCCTGTCGGCCCACATCTCCGCCCTGGCAGTCTCCATGCTCCTCTATCCGAATCAGCGCCTCTTGCCCGTCGTCTTCGCCACGGCGGTGGCCATCGGGGGCAAGGCGATCTTCCGCATCACGGTCGACGGCCGCTCGCGGCACTTCATGAACCCCTCGAACCTGGGCATCGCCACCACCCTGATCCTCTTTCCCTGGGTGGGCATCGCGCCCCCCTACCAGTTCACCGAGAGCCTGCTCGGCGTGGGCAACTGGATCCTCCCGGCCATCATCATCTGCAGCGGAACCCTGATCAACGTGAAGTACACCAGCCGGCTGGTGCTGCTGAGCGCGTGGCTCGGCGGCTTCGTCGTGCAGGCGCTGCTGCGCCACCTGCTGCTCGGCAACGCGCTGCTTCCCTCCCTGTCCCCAATGACGGGCCTGGCCTTTCTGCTCTTCACCTTCTACATGGTCACCGACCCGCCCACGACGCCGAGCTCCAAGAAGGGGCAGCTGGCCTTCGGGCTGAGCGTGGCGGGCACCTACGGCCTCCTGATGGCCTTCCACATCGTCTTCGGCCTCTTCTTCTCCCTCGTGATCGTCTGCGCTGTGCGGGGCACCTGGATCTGGCTGCACACGCTCCAGAGCCAGCGCCAGCCCTCCGCGCAGCCGGCCGCCGTCGCCAGCGCGGCGGGAGGGGGAGCCTCGTAGCATGCCGGGCCCCATCGCCATCGTCGGCATGGCCTGCCACTACCCGGACGCGGAGTCTCCCGCCGAGCTCTTCGAGAACGTCCTGGCCGGCCGCCGCGCCTTCCGCCGCATCCCCGACGAGCGGCTCGCCCTGGCGGACTACGGCAGTGACGACCCCGACGATGTCGACCGCACCTATCTCACCCAGGCGGCGTTGATCGAAGGCTACGAATTCGATCGCACGCGTTTCAAGATCGTCGGCAGCACCTACCGCCAGGCCGACCTCACCCACTGGCTCGCCCTGGACGTCGCCGAGCGTGCGCTGCGGGACGCGGGCTTCGAGGATGGCGAGGGCCTGCCTCGCGAGCGCACCGGGGTGCTGCTCGGGAACACCCTCACCGGCGAATTCTCCCGCGCCCAGATGTTGCGCTTGCGCTGGCCCTACGTGCAGAACCTGCTCGAGTCCGAGCTGCGCGAGGTGATCGGCGACGACAACGAACGTGCCCGCTTCATCGAGGGCTTCGAGGCCCGCTACAAGGCGCCCTTCGAGCCCTTTGGCGACGAGAGCCTCGCCGGCGGCCTCTCCAACACCATCGCGGGTCGCATCTGCAACTACTTCGACCTCAAGGGCGGCGGCTACACCCTGGACGGCGCCTGCTCGTCCTCGCTGCTGGCCCTCTCCAACGCTTGTACGGCCCTCGAGATTGGCGATCTCGACGTGGCCCTGGCCGGCGGCGTCGACCTCAGCCTCGACCCCTTCGAGCTGGTCGGCTTCTCCCGCGCCGGAGCCCTCGCGCGGGACGAGATGCGCGTATACGAGCAGCGCTCGGCGGGCTTCTGGCCCGGCGAGGGCTGCGGCTTCGTGGTGCTCATGCGCGAGGCCGACGCCGGGGATCGCCGGATCTACGCGCGTATTCGCGGCTGGGGGATCTCCTCGGACGGGGCGGGGGGCATCTCGCGTCCCGAAGAGGCAGGCCAGGCCCTGGCGCTCGAGCGCGCCTACGCGCGCGCGGGCTTCGGCCCCGAGAGCGTCGGCTACTTCGAGGGACACGGAACGGGAACCGTGGTGGGCGACACCACCGAGCTGCGCGCCCTCACCCGGGTGATCGAAGAGGGACGGAGGAAAAAAGAAGGACGCGGGAAGGAGGGGCGCGCCGCGGATGACCCGCCCATCTCCATCGGCTCGATCAAGGCCAACATCGGACACACCAAGGCCGCGGCGGGAATCGCCGGTGTCATCAAGGCGAGCCTCGCCCTCCACCATCGCGTGATCCCCCCCATGCCGACCTGCGAGCGTCCCCACGAGCTGGTCGACCCGGAGCGGGGCGCCGCCCTGCAGGTCGAGCCGGTGGGCCGCCCGTGGCCCGAGGGCCGGGAGCTGCGCGCGGGAATCAGCTCCATGGGCTTCGGCGGGATCAATTCCCATGTCGTGCTGGATGGCGTGCGGGACGGAGCTTCACAGGGCCGGAACGCACAGGCCCTGGATACACGAGACCCGGAGAGAATGGGCCGCCTGGTCGGGACGGCCCAGGACGCCGAGCTCTTCCTCCTGGGTGCCGGCGGCGAGGCCGAGCTCCTCGCGCAAGTCGACCGCCTGCTCACCCGCGCACGCGGGCTCTCCCGGGCCGACCTGACGGATCTCTCCGCCGCCCTGGCGGCCAACCTCTCCGACGATGCACCGCTGCGCGCCGCGATCGTGGCGGTGCGGCCCGAAGAGTTCGCCGCCCGCCTCGAGACCCTGCGCGGCTGGATCGAAGAGTGGGCCCGAGCGGGCGACAGCGAGACAGGACGATCGCGCCTCTCGCCCGAGCGGGGGATCTTCCTGGGCGCCGGCGGCGAGACACCCGCCATCGGCTTCCTCTTCCCCGGACAGGGCGCGCCCGTCACCACCGATCTCGGCGCCCTGGGCCGCTATTGCGACGCGGGCGAGGCCGCGCTTGCCGCCGGACTTCACGCGGAGGTGATCGGAGCGGGTTCTCGAGCGGGCGCGGGAGCTTTGCCGGCGGGCGCCGCTGACTCTTTTCGCGCCGCTGGCGCTTTACCGGCCGCTGGCGCTGTCCCCGACACCTCCCTCGCACAGCCCGCCATCGTGGCGGCCAGCCTGGCCAGCGCGGCGCTGCTGGAGGAGATGGGCATTCGCGCCCGGGCGGCCGTGGGACACAGCCTGGGCGAGATCAGCGCCCTGGGCTGGGCAGGCGCTCTCGACAGCGAGGGTGCCGTCGAGCTCTCGCGAACCCGCGGGCGCATCATGTCGGAGCTCGCCCTGGGTGGCGGCACCATGGCGAGTCTGGCGGCGAGCCCCGAGCAGGTCTCGCGGCTCATCGAGGACGAGCCCTGCACTCTGGCGGCCCAGAACGGGCCGCGACGCTGCGTGATCTCCGGCGAGCGTGCCGCCGTGGAGCGCATCGTCGAAGCGGCGCGGAAGGAGGGCTTCGCGGCAGTCGGCCTCGCCGTCTCCCACGCCTTCCACTCGAGCCTGGTGGAGCCCTGCGCCCCGGCCCTCGCCGAGGCCCTGTGCGCCGTCGACTTCCAGCCCTTCGAGGGCCGGGTCTTCTCCACCTGCACCGGAGAAGTCATCCCATCGGGTAGCGACCTGCACGGCCACCTCGTCGAGCAGCTCATGGAGCCGGTGCGCTTCTTCGAGTCGGTGGAGCGAGCCAGCGAAGAGGTGGATCTCTTCATCGAGGTCGGCCCCGGTCGTATGCTGAGCGGCCTGGTGCGCGAGTTCAGCGAGACGCCCGCAATCGCGCTGGAGACCGGGGGCGGCCGGGTGCGCGGCTTGCTCGAGGCCAGCGCGGCCGCCTACGCGCTGGGCGCCCAGCCCCGCTGGTCACGGCTCTTCGGGAATCGCGTCACCAAGCCCTTCGATCTCGACGCCACGCCCCTCTTCTTCGCCAACCCCTGCTCCGCTCCCCACAGCGAGCAGCCTGCCGAAGACGGCGGCGCACTGGCTCCTGCCCCGGAGCCGGCGGGCGACACTCATGCACGATCGGCTCTCGACGTCGTCATCGCGCTGGTGGCGAACCGCTGCGAGCTGCCGCCGACCGTCATCAACTCGAGCGACCGCTTCCTCTCCGACCTCCACCTCACCTCCATCGCGGTGAGCACCATCGCGGCCGAGGCCGGACGCGCTCTCGGCCGCCCACCCCTGGTCGCGCCCAGCGAGTTCGCCGACGCCACCGTCGCCGAGCTCGCCGAAGCCATCGACTGCGAAGACCGGGTGCTGGCAGCGCCAGTGGGCGTTCCCGGCGTCGACTCCTGGCTGCGACCTTTCGTGGTGAGCGCCGTGGAGCGACCCTGTCCGCGGGCCGCGGCCCACGTCGATCGCGCCGCCGAGCGCTCCGAGTGGCAGACCTTCGCGCCTCCGGGCGACGCCTTTGCGGAAACCCTTTCGCGCGCCCTGCAGGAGCGCGTTCGCGCCGACGGCGTCCTGGTCCATCTGCCTCCGAGCGCCGGCGCCAGCGGTGAAGGCGAAGGGCTGCAACGCCTGCTCGAAGCCTCCCAGGCGGCCTATCACGGCCTCGACTCGCGGCTCTTCGTGCTCGTCCATCACGGCGACGCCAGCGTCGCGGTGGCGCGCACGCTTCACCAGGAGGCGCGCTCTCTCACCACCCGCGTGGTAGAGGTGCCCGAGAACCATCCCGACGCCCTGGAGTGGGTGCTCGCCGAGGCCCGGGCCGCGGCCTCCTACCTCGAGTGCCGCTACGACGAGCGTGGCGTGCGTAGCGAGCGCCGGCTGCGGCCCTTGCCCGTCAAGCCGAGCTCGGAGCCCTTCCTGCCCCTCGGAGCCGACGATGTGCTCGTGGTCAGCGGCGGCGGCAAGGGGATCGCGGCCGAGTGCGCCCTGGCCCTGGCCCGGGAGACGGGCTGCGCCCTGGGGATCATCGGACGCTCGTCACTCGAGGGTGACCTGGGAGAACCCGGTGAGCTGCGCGAGAACCTGGCGCGCTTCGCCGCCGCAGGCGCGCGCTACGTGTATGCGGCCGCGGACGTCGGCGACGCCGAGGCCGTGGCCCGGGCGGTACAGGCCATCGAGACCGAGCTGGGCCCGGTGACCGGGCTGCTCCATGCCGCAGGGATCAACACGCCCCGCTCCCTGCTGCTCCTCGAGGCCAGGGACTTCCACGAAACCCTGGCGCCCAAGGTCAGCGGCCTCGAGAACCTGCTCGCACACATCGACCCCACCCGGCTGCGTTGCGTCATGGGCTTCGGCTCGGTGGTGGCCCAGATCGGACTTCCGGGGGAGGCCGACTACGCCTACGCGAACGAGCGGCTCTCCCAGAGCATCGAGGCTTACGCGGAATCCCATCCCGAAACCCGCTGCCTCTGCCTCGAGTGGTCGATCTGGTCCGGCGTCGGAATGGGCGAGCGCCTGGGCCGCGTCGAGACCCTGGCGCACCAGAACATCTCGGCCATCTCGCCCGAAGACGGCGTCGCCTGGCTCCTGGAGCTGCTCTCGCGCGCGGATCTTCCCGTGCGCGTCTTCCTCGCCGGGCGCTTCGGGACGCCGCCCACCCTCGCCGTCGAAGAATGTCCCCTGCCCATCGCGCGCTTCCTCGAACGCATTCGCGAGCACACCCCGGGCGTCGAGCTGGTGGTGGACGCCGAGCTCTCCCTCGCTAGCGATCCCTACCTGGCGGACCACGTCTACGCCGGCTCACCACTGCTGCCGGGTGTAATGGGCCTGGAGGCCATGGCCCAGGTCGCCGCCGCCCTGACGGGGGACGAGGGAGCGCCGATCTTCGAGCGCGTGGAGTTCATGCGCCCCGTGGAGGTGCCGCCCGACGGAAAGCGGACGGTTCGCGTCGCGGGGCTGATGCGCGACGACGGCTCCGTCGAGCTCGTACTGCGCTGCGACGCCAGCGACTTCCAGGTCAATCACATGCGCGCCGCGCTGCGCTTCGACCCCGCACACGCACCGGGCCCCGCCGACCCTGCATTGCCTGAAGCCGGCGAAGCCCCGGAGCTCGACCCGGAGCGCGAGCTCTACGGCGACCTCTTCTTCCACGACGGCCGCTTCCGGCGCGTGCGGCGCTACCGCACGCTGCGTGGACGCAGCTGCGTTGCGGAGATCGACGTCCGGGACGAGAACTTCTTCGGAGCCTTCCAGCCCCAGGCGCTCGTGCTGGGCGACCCGGGCGCACGGGACGCGGCGATCCACGCGATCCAGGCCTGTGTACCCCACCGCGACCTTCTGCCCGTCGGCGTCGAGAGCATCCACTGCGGTGCCCTCGGCGGCGACGCTCCGCTGCTCCTGCACGCCCGGGAGCGGAGCCGGAGCGGGGACTTCTACACCTACGACCTGCAGCTCGTCGACGCCAAGGGCCGGGCCCTCGAGAGCTGGGTCGGCCTGAAGCTCCAGGCCGTATCGGGCGCCGCGCCCCGCGAGAGCTGGCCCGCCCCCTTGCTCGGACCGCGTCTCGAGGAGCTGGCCGAAGAGCAGCTCGCCTGCTCGGACCTGCGTGCAGCGCTGGTCGCGGGCAGCGACCGCGCGGCCAGCGAGCGAGCCGCCGCCGTTGCGGCCGGCGATGGCGAGACCCTGCGGCGCCGCTCCGACGGCAAGCCCCTGCTGGAGTCCGGCCGCAGCGTGAGCACGAGCCACGGCGACCGCTGCACCCTGGCCGTGGTCGCCAGGCAGCCGGTGGCCTGCGATCTCGAGCAGGTCACGTCGCGCCCGGCCGAGATCTGGCAGGACCTCCTCGGCCCCGAGCACGAGCGCCTCGCCCGGGTCGTCGCGGCGGCCGCGGACGAGACCTTCGATGCCAGCGCGACCCGTGTCTGGGGCGCCCAGGAGTGCCTGCGCAAGCTCGGCCTCCAACGCGAGACGCCGATCACCCTGGGCGACGCAGCCGGCGAGGCCGACTGCGTCCGATTCGAGGCCGGGAGCCACTCCGTGGTGAGCTTGAAGGCCCGGATCCAGGGCTCCGACGAGCCCGTCGTCATCACCCTCATGGCTCAGGCAGGCTGCGATGCGCTACTTTGAATATCGCCACATCGTCGGTTTCGAAGAAACCAACGTGGTCGGCAACGTCTACTACGCGAACCACATCCGCTGGCAGGGACGTTGCCGCGAGCTCTTCCTGCGCGAGACAGTGCCCGAGATCCTCGAGGAGTTCGATCACGGGCTCGCCCTCGTCACCCTGAGCGTGAACTGCGACTACTACCACGAGCTCGGCGCCTTCGACGAGCTGGCGCTCCGCATGAGCCTGGCCGACCTCTCCCACCACCGCATGACGCTGCGCTTCGAATACTGGCGCTTGTCAGAGGGGAAGGCCAAGGGGGGGAAGGCCGAAGCCAAGGGGGAGAGCGGCGAGGTGCTCGTGGCGCGCGGGCAGCAGGAGCTGGGCTGCATGGGGCGGCGCGACGGGAAGTTCGAGCCCCGGGCCTGGCCGGCCTCACTCCTCGAGGCCCTGCGCCCCTACGCGGGGAGCTGAGACGGCTGCCGAGCGAACGCGGGGCAGGAGCAGCGGCAGCAGCAGCAGGGTCATCGCGTAGCAGGCCAGCATCGCGGAAGCGAGCAGGATCCCCAGGGCCCGGTTGGGGCCCAGGTCCGAGACCACGAGGACCGCGAAGCCGGCCGCCAGCACGCCGACGTTCCAGCGGATGGCGCGCCCGGTGCCACCCAGGGTCGTCAGCAAGGCATCCCGACACTCTTCTCCCCGGCGCCGCGCGCTCTGGTAGGCGTGTTGGAAATGGAGCGCGAAGTCGACACCGATGCCTACGGTGAGGCTCGCGAACATGCTGGTCGCGATGCCGAGGCTCAGCCCCGCGTAGCCCATGCCACCGAAGAGCAGCGCCAGAGCCGAGGCGACGGGCAGCATCGCGAGGCCCACCGTCGACGCACTGCGCGAGAAGAGGAAGAGAAGCGCGGCAACACCGACCAGCGTCAGTGCAATGGAGCGCAGCTGATTGACCACGATGGCCCGCACCGCGGCGAGGGCGACGGGGACGTCGCCGCTGAAGTGGATCTCCACCTCTTCCGCCACGTGCATCTCCGCCAGGCCGGTCTCGAGCAGCGCGGCGAGCTCCTCTCCCTTCCGGTAGTTCGCACTCTTCACGTAGATGAGGGCGCGGGCCATGGATTCGTCGTCGTTTACGAGCTCCGGGCCGCCGCCCGAGCCCGATGTGAAGTCGAGCAAGGTGGTGAGATCCGCGATCTGCCTGCGCGAGAGGCGGGAGACCGGCCCCTCGACTTCGAGGCTCTGCGCAACCTGCTCCAAGGGGACGACGTAGTGCAGCACGCCGCCCACCTGGGGTAAGTCCGCGACCATGCGCGCGATCGCCTCGAAGAGCGCCGCACCGGCCGGCCCCGCGAAGTACAGCGGCGGCCCCTGGGCGACGACGTCGAAGCGATAGCTGCCCCAGAAGTCGCGATTGAAGCTGCGCTCCGCCTGGACGAGATCCGAGCTCGGGTCGAAGTTGTCGATCCATGAATCCTGGATTCGCAGGCACGCGATACCCGGCAGGGCGATCGCCACGGCAAGAACGCCGAGGCCGAAGGCGAGGGATGGGCGGCCCGCGACGAAGCGTTCGAAGCGACCGAGACCGCTGGACGATGGTCGCGAACGCAGGAAGCAGCGGGGCGGCAGGAGCATCACGAGCGCCGGGATGAGGCTGAAGGTGAAGAGCATGGCGAGCAGGATCCCCAGCGCGGTGAAGACACCGAAGCTGCGCAGGGGAACGATGCTGGCCGTGAGAAAGGAGAGGAAGCCGATGGAGGTGGTGAGGGAGGTCATCACGATGGGAAAGCCGACGGCTGCGAGTCCCCGCTGCAGCGCAGCTCGTAGCTGTGCGCGATCGACGGCGGCGCCGCCCTCCGTCGCCGCGCCGAGCTCTTCCTGAACACGCTCGAGCAGATGGATCTCGTCGGTGATCGAAATCGCCATGAGGATGACGGGCAGGATCGTCGTGACGAGGGTGACGGGCTGGCCGCACAGCGCCATGGCGCCGAAGGTCCAGCAAAGGACCGCGAGGGCCTCGACGAGGGGCACGATGACGCCACCCACCGTGCCCAGGGAGGCGAAGAGCAACAGTGCGATGACGCCGACCATCACCGGCACTTGCCAGCTCAGGTCGCGCAGCACCACGTCTCCGAGCAGCGCCTCGGCGACGACCGGCCCGGTCAAGCGCAGCTCGAAGCCCGCCACGGGGTGCGTCTCGATCCAGCGCTGGATCTCGCTGAGCCCGAGCCGGCGCTCCACCTCTTCGTCGAAATGGACGTAGAGCGCGGCGGAGCTTCCGTCGGGCGCCAGCATGAGCCCGTCCGCCATGGGATGCCTGCGGATCCTGCGCACCAGCGCTTCGAAGCCGGCCGGGTCGTCGGGTACCACGCTGAGCAGCTCACCGACGGTGAGCAGCTCCGGGTCGGAGACGAGGTCCCTGAGTGTGGCAAGGGACTGCACCGTCGCGCCTTCGAGGCCAGGTATGGAGTCGAGAGCGTCGTGCAGGCTACGCAGGGCCCGGAGGCCCTCGGACGATTCGACACCCGGGCCACCGGGGGCGGCGCTCAGCAGGATCAGCACTTGCTCGCGCTCGTGAAAGGCCTCGCGATCGGCCTCGGTGAAGCGCACCGATGCGCTCCCGCTCGGATTGAGCGCGGCTCCGTCCGTGCGCAGCTCGAGCCGGGGAACGAGCGCCGCCACGGCGAGCGTCGCGAGGCCGATGGAAACGAGCCAGCTCAGGGGCCGCGCAGCGGCCGACACGGACATGCGAAGCAGGATCGGCATGCTGGCCGGCAATTGTCCTACGATTCGTGGCGGGAGGAAAGGGGCCATGGTACGAGGGAGCGAGGCTCCGGAGCGGTGGGATCTCGAGGTGGACTGGGTCTGCGCAGGCTCCAGCTCCGGCGGGCTGCTGGCCGCGATCGTCGCCCGGGACCTCGGGCTCAGCGCCGCCGTGCTGGAAAAGGCCAAGGGCTTCGGGGGAGGAACGGCCTACTCGGCTGGCGCGATCTGGATCCCGAACAATGAGCTCATGAAGGAGCTGGGACTCGCGGATTCGAAAGAAGAGGCCCTGACCTTCCTCCGCCGCATCAGTCAGGGGCGCCACGACGAGGCCATGGCGAACGCCTACATCGACCGGGGCCCCGAGATGGTGCGCTATCTCCACGACCACACCCCCCTCCGCATGGTGGTGGACCACTTCCCCGGTTACTACGGCGACCTCCCTGGCGGAAAGCCGGATGGTCGACGGCTCTCTCCGGACGCCGAGCCGATGATGGCCTTTCTCCAGGAAGCGCAGGAGCGGCATCCCCTGCTCGAAAAGGTCCGCCACGACCCCGTTCCCTATTACCTTGGCCGGCGCGATCCCTGGGCGGAGGGCCGGGGCTTGATCGGCATGCTCCTGGCCTGCTGTCTCGACCGGGGCGTCGAGGTCTTCGAGAGCGCGCCCGCGCAGCAGCTCGTCGTCGAGGACGGCCGGGTGACCGGCCTCCGGGCCCAGCGCGATGGCCGGGATTTCTTCGTGCGCGGCCGGCGCGGGGTGCTGCTCGCCACCGGCGGCTTCGAGTGGAACGCCGAGATGAACAAGCGCTACATCAACAGCCCGGACATGCACGGCTGCACGGCTCCCAGCAACGAGGGGGACGGCCATGTCATGGGGATGGAGATCGGCGCCGCGACGGCGCTGATGGATCACTCGATCTTCCAGTCCACGATCCGCGTCACCGGCGAAGAGTGCGACGGCCAGCCCTTCTATCGCCTGATCAGCTTCGGGTATCCGGGAAACATCCTCGTCAACGGTCGCGGCGAACGCTGCTGCGACGAATCGGTGTATCCTGCCCTCGGCTGGGCCTCCATGGCCCACGACCGTACCGACGCCAGCGCGCCCAACCTGCCGCTCTGGTGGATCTGCGATCAGGGCTTCCGCGAGCGATTCGGCGTCGGAGCCCTCTCCCATAAGCAGGAGAGCGCCGATTGGCTCTTCCGCGCCGACCGCCTCGACGAGCTCGCCGAGATGATCGGCATCCCGCCCGACCGCTTCGTCGCCAACGTCGATCGCTTCAACGCGAACGCCCGGGAGGGACGCGATCCGGATTTCCAGCGCGGCGAACGACTCCTGGGCCGCTACTGGGCGGAAGCCGAGTGCCCGGACCACGAGCCCAACCCCGCCCTCGGTCCCGTCGAGAAGCCGCCCTTCTATGCCGTGCAGCTCCACCAGGGCACCATGGGCAACCTCGGCGGGCTGGTGACCAACCCCGATGCGCAGGTAATCGACGTGCGAGGCGAGGTGATTCCAGGCCTCTACGCGACCAGCAATGCCGCGGCGCTGCTCTCCCACGGCTTCGGCTACGAGAGCGGCACCGCGGTGGGAAGAAGCATGATCTTCGGCTATCAGGCCGCGCGACACGCGGCGCGCGCATAGCGACACGCGGGCTCTCGTCCGCAGGGCCGGTGGCAGGCGCTAGACTCGGGCATCTCCACCGACACGAGGCCCCCCATGCGATTCTCCTACGCCGAAGCGATGTGCGACCCGAGCTTCTATCTCCCCCTGGCCCGGGCCGCCGAGGCCGCGGGCTACGACGCCTTCGTCGTGCCCGACAACCTCGGCTTTCCCGGCAAATCCGACGCGCGCTACCCCTACACGGTTGACGGAGACAACGCCTTCCTCGAGGACAAACCCTTCCTCGAGCCCTTCACGCTGATTCCCGCCATGGCGGCCGTCACCGAACGCCTGCGCTTCCACACCCTGGTGGTGAAGCTACCGGTGCGCCTCCCCTACCTGGTCGCCAAACAGGCCACCTCCATCGCGGTGCTCTCGAACAACCGTTTCGGCTTCGGCGTGGGGCTGAGCCCCTGGCCCGAGGACTTCCGCATCTGCGGCCAGGACTGGGATAACCGGGGCAAACGCATGGACGAGATGATCGAGATCATCCGCGGCCTCGCCGGGGGCGGCTTCTACGAGTTCCACGGCGAGCACTACGACATCCAGCCCATGAAGATGTGCCCGGTGCCGAGCGAGCCCATCCCGATCCTCATCGGCGGCCACTCGGGCCCTGCCCTGCGCCGGGCTGCCCGCCTGGGCGATGGCTGGATGCACGCCGGCGGCGACTCCAGCGAGCTGGCCGGCATGCTCGAGCGGCTCGAGACCCTGCGCAAGGAGTACGGGCGCGACCACCTGCCCTTCGAGGTGCACGTCATCTCCTTCGACGCCTTCGAGCCCGACGGCTTGAAGCGCCTCGAGGATCTGGGGGTCAGTGACGTCATCGTGGGCTTCCGCAACGTCTACCAGCCCGGCCCCGACACCCAGCCTCTCGGCGAGAAGATCGCCGCCCTCGAGGACTTCGCGAATCGGGTGATCGCCAGGGGCTAGGATGAGCCTTCATGCCTCCCGGCAGAGCAGGCGCTTGATGTAGCGCTGGATGAGGGCGATCAGCTCCTCGCGATCTCCCCGACGCTTGCGCTCGACCCAGTCGGCGAGCTGCACCTGGTAGAGGGCCCGGATCATCTTCGACATGAGCTCCGGCCGCTCGTCCACGAAGACCCCCTCGTCGATACCCCGCTGCAGGATCTCCTCCTCCAGGCGCACCACCTGCATCCAGTGCCCGACGTCGTCTCCCACCACCGGATCGGACACCACCGCCCAGGCGTTGCCCTCGCGCAGGTTGAAGCGCAGGAAGTTGGGATGATCGAGGAGGTATTCGACTCCGACCACGACCCTGCGCATCATGACATCGAGGGCGGGTCCGTCTGCGACGGCCTCGGTCAGCTTCATGACCTCTTCGTGGCGCACCTGCTGGATTGCCCGGTAGAGATCGACCTTGCCGCCGAAGTTCGCATAGAGGGTCTTGAGGGAGACGCCAGCCTCCCGGGCGACGTCGCTCATCTTGGCGTCACCGAAGCCCCGATCGGCGAACACCGCCTCGGCGGCGTCGGTGATGAGCTGCCGGTACATCTGCCTGCGAGCTTCCCTCACCCGCTCTCTGCCGGGGGCCATCGCCATGGCTCGGATTCGACGCTCCTTCGTCTCTCGTCTTCGCGCCTCTAACGAAAGCATCGTGTTGGATAATTGAACGTATTAAAGAGAAACATAGCATCTTGTTTGGATAATCGATATTATCTTTTTCGTTCCATTTCACCTCGCGGTTCACGCGCCCGACCGCGGACCAGCAGGCACCGGCCCCGCGCGCCGACCCGAGCAGGAGAGGGGTCGCCACGAGAGGCTTCGGCGCCGGGAGAGGGATCCATGCCGGAGAGTCGTTTCGGTCGTCGAGGGCGCGCCGGCGGACTGGCCGCCGCGCGGGTGTCATTGGCGCTGTCGTTATCGGCGTTGGTGTCATTGGCGCTGGTGCTCGGCGCCTGCTCGCCCAGCGTGCCCACAGTAACGGAGGTCGCGCCGCCGCCGGTGGCGACTTCGCCCGTGGTGCTTCTCGACCTCGAGGATCACATCGAGGCGACCGGCGAGCTGGAGGCGCGCTTCCACACCATCGTGGCCGCCGAGGTCAGCGGGCACGTCACGACGATCCTGGTCGACGAAGGCGCACCGGTGGAGGCGCAGACGGCCGTCCTCGAGATCGACCCCTGTCAGCGAGAGCTCGAGGTCGAGCGGGCCCTGGCCGGAGTCGCCCAGGCAGAGGCGAGCCTGAACAAGGAGCGCCGCCAGGCCACCCGGGTCCGCGAGCTCGACCGCAGCAGCGTGGCATCGAAGGCGCGACTCGACGAGGCGGAGCTCGCCCTCCGGGTCGCCGAATCGAACCTCGCCGCCCAGCGCGCCCAGCTCGGCCTCGCGCGCCAGGCTCTCGAGAAGGCGACCGTGCGCGCGCCCTTCGCGGGCGTCCTCGGCGAGCGCAAGGTGAACCTCGGTGAGTTCGTCCAACCCGGCAAGCCCCTTGCGGAGTTCGTTTCCCTGGACCCCATCGAGGTGGTGTTCCACCTTTCCGAGGTGGACTCGGGGCGGGTTCTGACGGGTCAGCGGGTAGAGGTCCGCGTCGCACCCCATCCCGGAGAAGCCTTCGAGGCCACGGTCAGCGTCATCTATCCCACCATCGATCCACAGACCCGAACCTTGCGCGTGAAGGCCACCCTCGCGAACCCCGACGGGCGCCTGCGCCCGGGTCTCTTCGCCCGGGCGGACCTCGGCGTCGCACTGCGCAAGGGCGTCACCATGGTGCCCGAGGAGGCGGTACTCCAACGCACCGACGGCGCCGTAATCTTCCTGCTGCGCGGCGAGGGCCGCGTCGAGCGACGCGTGGTCGAGCTCGGCGTGTTTCGCGAAGGCCTGGTCGAAGTGAAGGGCGAGTCGAAGGGCGTGATGGGCGGGCTCCAAGCCGACGACGTGGTGGTGACCCGGGGACACGCGGACCTGATCGACGGAGCCGTGGTTCGCCTCGAGGCCCAGCCGGCGGGTGCCAGTGCGCCGGTGGCCTGTGGCAGCGACGGTACGCAGGGGGGGTCGGATGAGACCGCGCCCTGCGACCGCGAAGCCGATCGCGTAGCGGGCGGCTGGGTGCGGCAGCCGTGACGCTCTCCCAGATCTCCATCGAGCGACCGGTCCTCACCTGGATGATGGCCATGGGCCTCGTGGTCTTCGGCGCGCTGGGCTACCTGCGCCTGGGCCTCGACCAATACCCCGAGATGGAATTCCCCGAGGTCACGGTGCTCGCCTTCCTGGAAGGTGCGACACCGGAAGGCGTCGAGGAGGACGTAACCGACGTCCTCGAAGAGCATCTCAATACCGTCGCGGGAGTGCGCGCCCTGCGCTCCACCTCCTATGCGGGGGCCAGCCGGATCAGCGTCGAGTTCGAGCTGGGCACCGACCTCGATGTGGCGGTTCAGGACGTCCGCGACCAGGTGGCCGCAGCACGCCGGCGGCTGCCCAGGGACGTGGAGCCACCCGAGGTCTCCCGCGTCCGAGCCACCGGGCACCCCATCGTCTACGTGCCCTTCACCTCGGATCGATCCCTGGTCGAGGTGAGCGAGTACGTGCGCCGCCAGGTGAAGCCCATACTCGAGACCATCCCGGGCGTGGCGGGCGTCGCGGTGCTGGGGCGGCGGGACCGGAACATCCGTATCTGGCTCGACGCCGATGCCATGCGGGCCCGGGGCCTCGCCGCCAACGACGTCATGAGCGCCCTGCGCCGGGAACACATCGACCTGCCGGGCGGGATCGTCGAGGGCCACAAGCTCGAGTGGTCGGTGAAGATCGAAGCCGACTTCCGTTCCATCGAGGACATGGAGCAGATGGTCGTGGCGCAGCGGGGCATGGCGCCCGTCCTCCTGCGCGACGTGGCCCGCGTGGAAGACGGAATGGAGGACGTCCGGGAGGTCACCCGCTACAACGGTCGGCCCGCCGTGGTGGCCGGAGTGAGCAAGCAGACCGAAGCCAATACGGTGCAGATCGTCGACGAGGTCCGACAGCGGGTCGAAGCGCTGCGCGGCCAGCTGCCCGAAGGCATCGACATCCTCGAGGCCGACAAGTTCGTCGATTTCTCCCTCTCGATCCGCGAATCCGTGGCAGAGACCGAGTTCGCGCTGCTCTTCGGGGGGCTGCTCGCCGTCTTCGTAGTCTTCGTCTTCCTGCGCCGGACGCGTCCCACGCTCATCGTCGCGGCCGCGATCCCCCTCTCTCTCATCACCACCTTCGGTCTGGTCTGGCTCTGCGGCTACACGCTCAACACCATGACCCTGCTCGGGATGACCCTCGCCATCGGCGTGGTGATCGACGACGCCATCATCGTCCTCGAGAACATCGAGCGGCACCGGGAGATGGGAAAGTCGGGCCCGCAGGCGGCCGCCGACGGCACCCACCAGATCACCTTCGCGGCGACGGTTGCGACGATCTCGGTGGCGGCCGTGTTCCTTCCGGTGGTGTTCGCCGAGGGAATCGTGGGGAGCTTCCTCCGCGAGTTCGGCATCACCGTGGCGGGATCGGTCCTGATCTCCCTCTTCGTCGCGCTGACCGTCACCCCCATGCTGGCCGCCCGCATGCCACCTCCCGCCGAGCGAGAGCACGGAAGCCTGTACCACCGCCTCGAACGCGCCTTCGCGGGTCTCGAGGCCGGCTACCGGAGGGCGCTGCGCTGGAGCCTGCAACACCGGCTCGTC
This sequence comes from Deltaproteobacteria bacterium, assembly GCA_019310385.1. Taxonomy (GTDB): domain Bacteria; phylum Myxococcota_A; class UBA9160; order UBA9160; family UBA4427; genus JAFDEK01. The sequence goes on along the minus strand of JAFDEK010000067.1, from coordinate 6,948 downwards.
ACCTTCGCGGCCGCAGTCGCATCTCTCGTGTTGGCGCTCTACTTCGGCAGCCAGCTCGGTGGCGAGTTCTTTCCCTCCACCGACGGACGCGTGTTCTTGACCCAGTTCGAGACGCCACCCGGAACCAGCCTCGACGCCACCACCGAGATTCTGTTGCGCCACGAGGAGTACTTTCTGGGTCTCCCCGAAGCACTCGGCCTCTTCGAGGGCGTCGGGAACACGAGCGCAATCGGCGTGGGGCTGCCCAGCAACGGCGCGATCTTCACGACCCTCGTCCCCGCACACGAGCGCGAGCGCGGCTCCTTGGAGATCATGCGCGAGGCACGCCAGGTACTGGGCAACATCGCGGGCCAGAAGATCACCATCGGCGACCCCTCGGGCTCCTTCTCGGCGGGCGGCGACTTCCAGGTGCAGCTGCGTGGCAACCTCGCCATCGCCGATCTCGACCGCCATGCCACGAGCTTCATGCGCGCCCTCGAGGCGCGAGGTGGCTACGTGGATCTCGGAAAGGACCTCGAAGTGGGGCTCCCCGAGCTGCGCGTGATCCCGGACCGCAAGAAGGCCGCGTCCCTCGGTGTCGACGCCGCGACCCTGGCTCAGGTGATCCAGGTGATGATCGGAGGCCTGGACGTGGGCGTCTTCAAGTCCGACGGTCAGCGCCACGATATCCGCATGCGACTCGACCGTGCCGACCGCGATACCCCGGCCGCCATCAACAACCTCTCGGTGCGGGCGCGGGACGGAAAGGTGGTGGACCTGCGCAATCTGGTGCGCCTGGAGACCGGGGCGGCCCCCTCTGCCATCTCCCGCACCAACCGTCAGCGCAGCGTCACCGTGTCCGCCAACCTGGAGGGCAAGGACCTGGCGGCGGCGATTCGGGACGCCCGGCAGATCGCCGGCGAGCTCCTACCCGAGGGCGTCACCCTGCAGCTCATGGGCCAGGCCGAGACCATGCAAGAGAGCGGAGCGCAGTTCGGGCAGATGCTGCTGCTCGCCATCCTGGTCATCTACATGGTGCTCGCAGCCCAGTTCGAGAGCTTCGTGCTGCCCCTCTCGGTAATGATGGCGCTACCCTTCTCCATGGTGGGCGCGCTGGGCGGCCTCTACTTCGCAGGCATGACACTCAACGTCTTCAGCATGATCGGCATCGTGCTCCTCATGGGGCTGGTGACCAAGAACTCGATCCTCCTGGTCGACTATGCAAACCAGCTACGCAGCCAGGGTCACACTCCCGTCGAAGCCATGCTCGAGGCGGCGCCCGTGCGGATGCGCCCGGTCCTCATGACGGCCTTCTCGATGATCTTCGGCGTGCTACCCGCCGCCCTGGGCATCGGCCCTGGCGCCGAGACACGCGCACCGATGGCCATCGCGACGGCAGCCGGCATGTTCTCCTCCATGCTGCTGACCCTCCTCATCGTGCCCGTCATCTACGTCACCCTCGAGAATATATCGAGCTTCACCCGTAGCCTGCCGTCCAGGCTCCGTCCTAGGGAGGCGAGAGCATGAGAGTCACAGTCACCGGCGCCTTCGGGAACGTCGGGCAGAGCGCCCTGGTCGAGCTGCTGGAGCGAGGACACGAGGTGCGGGCCCTCGACCTACGGAGCGCCGAGAGCGAGAGGGCGGCGCAGCGCTATCGGGATCGTGTGGAGGTCGCTTGGGGCGACGTGCGGGTGGCCGACGACGTCGCAGGAGCGATGACAGGCGCCGATGCGGTCGCCCACACCGCCTTCGTGATCCCACCCCTGAGCGAGCGCGAGCCCGAGCTCGCCCAGGCGGTCAACGTGGACGGAACCCGCAACCTGATCGCGGCCATGCAGGCTCAGCCTTCGCCTCCGCGTCTCGTCTACACATCGTCGGTCTCCGTTACGGGCCCGCGCGGTCCCGAGGACGAGCCACCCGTCACCGCCGAGCATCCCCTGGTTGCCAGCGATCACTACACCCGCCACAAGATCGAAACCGAGAGGATGGTGCGGGAGTCGGGCCTCGACTGGTGCATCCTGCGCCTGGGCGCCGTACTGCCCCTGGTGCTCCCGAGACGCTTCGACCCCATGGCCTTCGACGTTCCGTCCGAGCAGCGCATGGAGATCGTTCACACGCGAGACGTCGGACTCGCCATCGCGCGAGCCGTCGACTGCGACGAAGCCCTCGGCCGCATCCTGCTGATCGCCGGCGGCGAGCGCTGCCGCATGACCTCCGGCCAGATGCGTGCCCGCTTCGCCGACGTGACGGGCATGTCCCCCATGCCCGACTCGGCCTTCAGCACGCGCCCCTTCTACATGGACTACATGGACACCCGCGAGGCCCAACGAATCCTCGAGTTCCAGCGATTCGACTTCGACGATTACATCCGGGACCTGCAGAAGAGCGTCCCCGCCTTCCGCCGACTGGTGGTGCGCTCACTGGGCGGCCTCATCAGCCGCTATCTGCTGCGCCAGTCCCCCTATTATCGGTCTGCGCTTTGACCCGGAAGAAGGCAGCAAAAGGGGCGACGAGCAGGCCCGCGAAGAAGGCCGCCGCCAAGAAGAGAGCTGCGAAGAAGACGGACTCCCGGTGGCTCTTCGACCGCCTCTCGCTCGGGCGCCTCATACCCGAGCGCTTCCAGCCCGAGCGACTTCTCCCCGTCGATCTCGAAGAGATCCTACCGATGGACGCGCTGCAGCGAATCGGCGAGCTCGGGCTGATCGGCTATCTCGCCGAGTACGTCCAGGAGCGGGTGGAGAGCGAGCCCGCGCTGCAGTACGACCCGGCCTTCATCGAAGAGGGTCTTCCCCTCCTCGACTACCTCCTCCGCTACTTCGACGCCGAGGTCGAAGGCTTCGAGAACGTCCCCGATGAGGGGCCCATGCTGCTGGTCGGCAACCACTCCGGCGGCACCCTGGTTCCCGACGCTGCCGTCTTCATCGGCTCCTGGTACCGCGAGCGCGGCGTCGACAAGCCCCTGTGCGCGCTGGCCTTCGACGCGGTCTTCGGCCTTCCCCGCTACGGAGAGATCGCGCGCAAGGCCGGCGCCATGCCCGCCAGAGCGGAGAACGCGAAGGCCGCCTTCGACGCGGGCGCCGCGGTGCTCGTCTACCCCGGTGGTGACCACGACGCCTATCGGCCATGGAGAGACCGCAACCGCATCGACTTCGGCGGCCGCAAGGGTTTCGTGAAGCTCGCCCTGCGCGAGCAGGTACCCGTCGTCCCCTTCGTGGGCCACGGCGCCCACGAGAGCGTGATGGTGCTGGCCCGGGGCGACTCCATGAGTGGCATCATCGGCTTCGACAGCCTCCGTACCACCGTCATGCCCCTCGTCTGGCAGCTGCCTTGGGGCCTCTCGATTCCCTTCGTCCCGGGCATACCCCTGCCGGTGAAGATCAGCATGCAGATCTGCCCGCGCGTGGACTGGTCTCGCTACGGGCCCGAGGACGCCGACGACCCCGTGGTGGTGAACCGCTGCTACGAGGAGATCGTCGGCATCATGCAGTCGGAGCTCGACCGCCTCGCGCAAGAGCATCCCCATCCCCTCATGGAACGGCTGCGGAACCTGCTGCCGGGGGGCGGGACCTGAGCGCGTCGATGGAAAGAGGAGCCCGCGTCCGCCATGGCTTCGACGAACATGCGGTCTCATCGCTCGTCCTCGACCTCCTCTTCGACCTCATAGTCGACCTCGATAGAGCCCTCGGGCCGTAGAGCCGGGTCCCCTTCGTTCGTGATCTCGTCTGGCCTTGCTTCCTGACCGTGCAGAAACACCTGGGACAATCCGGCCGCGATCGCCGCCGCGGGCAGGAAGCCCGTGAGCGGTACGGTGCAGTAGACCCCGGTCAAGAGCGCAGACAGCCAGCGGCCGCGCTCGGAGAAGCCGAGCATGGGGGCCAGCAGGTAACCCGCGCTGCCTCCCAGGATAAGACCCGCGTAGAGGCCGATGGGCCCGTAGGTAATGAGGTCGAGCCCATCGATCGCCAGGCCGGCGACCATCGGCCCGAAGAATCTCAGCAGCGGGGAACCCACCGGGTCGCGGGCGGGCGCCATCAGAACTTCTCGTTGAAGGGCCGCAGATCGAGCTCGTGGGTCCAGGCCGAAGGGTGCTGCACGTGTAGCGACCAGAAGGCGCCCGCGATGGCGTCGATGTCGAGCAGCAGCGCGACGTCATCGGCTCGCGTGGCGTCGGCCGCAACCGCGGTCGCCCTGCCCCCGGCGACCTCGATCTCGCCCGCCACCGCTTCGAGCCGCTCCCGCGTCCGGCCGGCCACGAAGGTGTGGAGCCCCTCCCGCGCGAAGCGCCTCGCCAGCGCAGCACCGAGCCCCTGAGGCGCTCCGACGCCCACCACCACCGCCACGCGACCCAGGTCTCCCAGTGCCATGACGCCCTCCCCGATGTCGCTGGACCCTGGAGGACGCTAACACCGGCCCGCAGCGCGCGCCCGGCTCGTCAGCCGACGCCTTCGGCGGCACTCCCCAGTCGACCGGCCTCCGCTGAGGCACAAAGCCGGAACCCGGCCGTGAAGCGAAGCGGCTGGAGAATTCCCTACGAAAATGGGATCATATCGCCATGATGAGACACTCCCGCACGGTGAGCGCAATTCTCGTTCTGCTCGTGGCCTCCGGCTCGCTCGGCTGCGCGGCCGCCCGCGAGCTCTTCCGCGATCCGGATGACGCCGTCGCGCCGATGACCACCCCCGACCCGCTCTACGAATCCCTGGCCAGCCACTACGTGGAGCTCTGCGCGGTGAGTCAGTACCGCCCCCTGAACGGCGAGATGGGGGGATCTCCCGGACACGCGGTCATGTACCTGAAGGGCGCCTGCCGGGACGAAGCCGCTCCCTACCCGCGTCTGCGGCCCTGCCGCTACACGACCTTCGATCGACGCGACGCCGAGCACGGCGCGGGAGTCAGCGTGAACCGCTGGTTCAAGAACGTCAACTGGGTCGCCACACCGGGCAAGCTTCTCTTCTTCGACGGCGGGCTCACCCAGTATGAGCAGCTCGACCAGGAGCGCTTCGACGCCGCGGTGCAAGAAGCCGTCGACCTCGGGATGTTCCGCGGAGTCGAGCTCCACACGATCGGCGACGAAGAGGGGCCGCGTGAGATGACCGAATTCGTCGCGACCCAGTCCCTTGGCACCGACTTCGCCCTGCGCTTCGGCCGCACGGTCTTCTGCACACGGATGCCCATGCCGGAGCAGATGCTGATGAAGGCCATGGACTACCTGAACTCGCTCAACGACGAGTACTACAACGGCGAGGCCGAATACAACTGGAGCGGCTACGCGGATAACTGCGTCCACACGCTCCACAACGCGCTGGCGGCGGCCGGCGTGTGGAAGCCGAAATCGGTCCGGGCAACGAAGATACGCCAGCTCTTCAACATGGCCGTGCCCGCCAACGCCTTCGTCGACCTGGCCTACCTCGCGAACCACTATCCCATCGAGAACTACAGCAAGGTCCGCGACAGCGAGCTCTACTGGGAGGACTTGAAGACCCAGGCCTGGGTCCCCGCGGCCCCCGGCGGCCTGATCGAGATGATGCCCGTGCTCCAGAGGAACGAGCTCTACGACACGAAGTACCGGATGTTCGTGCTCGGTGGCTTGTTCAAGAACGATGCGCTCAAGCGCGCCCAGTTCCTGCTCAGCGACGGGCGTTACCTCCAGCTCGACGCGAACCTGCGGTACTTCTTCGACCGCTACCAGAGGATCCTGGCGGAGCGCAAGCCCGAAGGGGGGGAGCCAACCTCCGAAGCGGACAAGCGCGCCCGCCTGGACCGCACGATCTACTACTCCTACATCGAGCGCCAACGCGATATGATGCTCGTCGCCCTCGATCGCCTCGCCGAGCTCGACTCACTGCGCGACGAGATCCTGGAAAAGGCCCGAGACGAGTGGAAGGCCCGCGCGCCTCAGCCGGGCCCCTGATCGAGGCCTGGGCCGGGGCCCATTGCGAGTGCGCAGCCGGTGACGAGAAGAAGGCCCGCCAGGGCGACCGCAGCGGCCTCGTCCACCACGGAGAGGGCCGCCGGCAGCGCCGGCTTCTCGATTCGAAAGCGGTCCCCGATCACGCCGTCCTTGTCGACGAACACGGCCTCGAGCACCGAGCCGTCGACGTCGATCACCATCGACCCTTCGTAGTTGATGGAGGTCTTCATCACGGCGTGATCGAGCGATCCCCCATGGTTCTTCGACGAGCTTCCCACCACCGAGTAGACCGCGCCCTCGTGGGGTGCGAGGCCCAGGGTCGGCTTCCCGTAGGCGCCATCGCCGCCGGGATCGCCATCACCCGTGTCGCGAGCGTGGATCTGGGGATCGAAGGTGTCCGAGGTGCCGTAGTGGCCGTCGATCAGCATGGAGCGCTCGTAGGAGTGACTGTGTCCGGTGAGCTGCAGATCGACGCCGTAGCTCTCGAGCAGGGGGACGAATGTTCCGCGCATGTCCCACAAGCGCCCCGATGAGTCCGTCATGTTGTCCGAGTCGTGAGAGCCCTTCGTGTAGGGCGGGTGGTGCCAGAACGCGATCACCCAGTCCGCGCTGGTGGCCATGAGGTCCGCCTCGAGCCAGGTGTACATGGCCCCCGTGGCCGTGCGATCCGAGCCGTGGGAGTCGAGGGCGATGAAGTGCACGTTCGCGTAGTCGAAGGAGTAGAAGGCCTCGCTGCCGCTTGCCGCGCCGCCCGCCTCGCCCTGGGCGGGGAGGCTGAAGGCCGCGAAGTAGGGGGCGGCGCCCGAGGTGGCATAGTCGTGGTTTCCGGGCACCGGCCACAGCACGGTATTGCGCTGAACACCCGGGTAGACTTCAAAGAGCCCCTCCGTGTATTGCAGATCGGTGCCGGCGTTGTAGGCGTTGTCGCCGAGCATCAGCCAGACATCCGCCTTGCCGCCGGTGCCCTGCGCGTAGGCGAGGTACTCGTCGCGCACCGCTCCCGCGTCGATGCAACCCTGGGCGCTGAATGAGCACTCGCCCGAATCGCCGATCACCCA
>JAFDEK010000066.1 GCA_019310385.1 Deltaproteobacteria bacterium | reverse complement strand
GCGTTACGAGACGGCTTTCCCGGAGGCCCTGCGCCTCACCACCCACCCCCTCGACGCCGTGCGCGACATCGAGGCTCTCGAGGCGCTGGCCGCGCACGGCACGCCCCGCTTTTCTCTCTACTTCGATCAGGCAGATAGCGAGCGTGCGACCGCCACCCTGCGCATGTACCTGCCGGAGCCGCTGCTGCTCTCGGACGTCATGCAGGTCGCCGACAACTTCGGCATCCGGGTGGTCGACGCCATGCTGACCCCGGTCTCACCCGCTGGCCGGCCCGAGGCGGCCGTCGAATCCCTGCGAATCCTGCCCCTGGGCGCCGACCAGGACGATCTCGACGCCATCGCGCCGCGCTTGTCCGACGCGCTGGCCGCCACTCTCAGCGGCTCCGCGACCAGCGATGCCCTGGGCGGCCTGGTACTCGGCGCCGGTCTCGACTGGCGCGAGATCGACTGCCTTCGCGCCTACCTCGACTACTTCACCCAGGTACAGGGGGCTCTCTCGCGACCCTACCTGCGCAACGTGCTGCTGCAGAACCCCCTCGCCGTCCGCCTCCTCGTCCGCTATTTCCAGGCCCGCCAGGATCCCTCCCTCGACGAGGCCGAGCGCGCCGAACGCGAAGCGCGGTTGCGTGAGAACTTCGAGTCCTACCGGGATCGTATCCCCTCCCTCAACGAGGACCGCGCCCTGGTGGGCTTCTTCAATCTCATCGAGGCGACTCTGCGCACGAACTTCTTTGCGCCGCCCCGTGAGCCACACCGCATCGTCTTCAAGCTGGACTCGTCCAAGGTGACCGAGCTCTCGGGTGTCATCCCCTACCGCGAGATCTTCGTCCACTCGGCCGAGATGACGGGCATCCACCTGCGCGGGGGCAGCGTGGCCCGTGGAGGGCTGCGCTGGAGCGACCGCCACGACGACATGCGCGAAGAAGTCCTCGGCCTGATGAGCACCCAGATGCTCAAGAATGGACTCATCGTGCCCGTGGGCGCCAAGGGCGGCTTCCTGCTGCGACGCGCCGATCTCTCTCCTTCGGAAGCCCGGAAGCGCGCCGACGAGGAGTACCGCGTCTTCATTTCGAGTCTGCTCGACGTCACCGACAACCTCTCCGCCGACGGCGCCGTAATTCCACCCGAAGGCGTGCTTCGTCCCGACGGCGACGATCCCTACCTCGTGGTGGCGGCGGACAAGGGAACCGCCCACCTCTCGGACACCGCCAACGAGATCGCGCTGGAGCGGGATTTCTGGCTCGGCGACGCCTTCGCGTCCGGGGGCTCGGAGGGCTACGACCACAAGAAGTACGCCATCACGGCGCGGGGCGCGTGGGAGTGCGTGCTGCACCATTTTGCCGAGCTGGGAATCGATGCCGAGCGCGACAGCTACAGCGTCGCGGGCATCGGCGACATGTCGGGCGACGTCTTCGGAAACGCCCTTCTGCTGGCGCGACGCGCCCGGCTTCTGGCCGCCTTCGATCACCGTCACGTCTTCCTCGACCCCGATCCCGACCCGGACGCCTCCTGGCAGGAGCGCAAGCGGCTCTTCGAGCTGCCCCGCTCGAGCTGGGCCGACTACTCGGACGAGCTCCTCTCCGCCGGAGGCGGCGTCTACCCGCGCGAGTCGAAGAGCATCCCGGTACCGATCGGGCTACGCGAGCGACTCGGCATCCAGGCGGAGCAGGTGAGCGGGCAGGAGCTGGTCCGCGCAATCCTCGCCATGAAGGTCGACCTCCTCTGGAACGGTGGCATCGGCACCTACGTCAAGGCCACCCACGAGACCAACGCCGACGCCGGCGACCGCGCCAACGACGCTGTGCGCATCGACGCCAACGAGCTCCAGGCGCGCGTGGTGGGCGAGGGCGGAAACCTCGGCCTCACCCAGGCGGCGCGAGTGGAGGCTGCGCTGCGCGGAACACGCCTCGACACCGACGCCATCGACAACAGTGCGGGCGTGGACCTCTCCGATCACGAAGTGAACTACAAGATCGCCCTCGCCCCCCTGGTCCGGGCAGGACAGCTCACGGCGGAGCAGCGCCGGGGGCTGCTCTTCGCCGTGGCGGACCACGCCTGCGAGAGCGTGCTCTCCCACAATCGAAGCCAGGCGCTCTCCCTCTCCCTGGACGAGCTCCGCTCCGCGCGCGACCCCGACATCTTCGTCCGCGCCGCCCAGGCGCTGTGCGAGTACGTCCAGGTGACTCCGGCGTCGCTGCAGCTGCCCGATTCGGCGACCTTGAGCGACCGCGCAGGCAAGAGCTCCGGCTTCACCCGCCCCGAGCTCGCGGTGTTGCTCGGCCTCGCCAAGCTCCACGCCCAGGCGGAGCTGCTGGAGAGCGATCTTCCGCTCTGCGACTACCTGGACCCGAGCTACCGCTCCTATTTCCCGGAGCGCTTCCAGCAGGAGCTGCCAGAGGCTCTTGCGGGTCACCGCCTGCGCCGCGAGATCAGCGCACTTCAGGTCACGAACCGCCTCCTCGACGCCAGCGGCGCCGCCCTGCTCTTCACCCTCACCATGGAGCTGGGTGTCGGGGTGTCCGAAGCTGCGGGCGCGATGATCCAGGCCGAGGACATCACGCGCATGCCCGATCTCCGTGCGCGCCTGCTCGCGAGCGCGGGCGACTCGCGCGAGGGCGTCTACCGCGCCCTGGTCGAGGTGGACGAGGGCGTCCGCCAGGTCGCCCGCTACCTCCTGCGCAGCGGCCGCCACGAGCCGGACATCGGGCGCGTGAAGCAGGGAAACGCGGGCCTCGAGGCCCTGCGCAGCGCAATCGGAGAGTACCTGTCCGAAGGCGAGACCCGCCTCTTCACGGAGCGCTGCGAGCGCCTCACCGGGGAGGGGATTCCCTCGGAGCTCGCGCTCGAGATTGCGAGCCTGCCCCTGGCCGACCGCGGGCTCAACATCCTCTACCTCAGCGCCGACACCCCGGCGGGCCCCATCGAGGCCGCCAAGGTCTACGCGTACCTGGGCGAGCACACAGGAATCAACTGGGTCTACGGGCGGCTGTCCATGACCGACGTGGGCAGTGCCTGGGACCGCATGGTGCTGGTCGACCTGCGTGGCGAGCTGCTGGATCTGCAGCGCGAAATCACCGAGTGCGTACTCGGCCGTGCGGCCGACGACCACGCCCAGGCGGCAGACGCCTTCCTCTCCGAGAACGCCGGCCTGCTCGACCGCGTGCGCGGCCTGCAGCGCCAGGCCGCCACCTCATCGAGCCCGACCGCCCTGGCGGTCATCGCGGAGAGGCTGCGGGGGCTGGTGCAGGGTTCCTAGCCCGGGGGCCACGCTTTGCGAATGCCCCCACTTCCCGCAGAACCACTCGACGGTGCGCTCGAGCCCCTCTTCGAAATCGACCGACCGCTTCCAGCCCAGCTCCCGGATGGCCTTGTCGGCGGAGATTTCCTTGCCGGCGAAGTCACCGGCGCGCTCGGGGGTGAATTCGATCCGCACATGGTCTCCGACGAGGGCGCGGATGTTCTCCGCCACCTCGAGAACGGTGACCTTGCGCGCCCCCTCGAGATTGTAGGTCTCGTTCTCGGCTAGCTCCGACATGGCGAGCACGTGGGCGTCAGCAAGATCCCGCACGTAGACGAAGTTGCGATACTGCTGCCCTTCCCCCGCCACGGTGAGAGGCTCGCCCGCGAGGGCCTTCTTCAGGAAGATCGGTATCAAGAGCTCCTCACGCATGCGCGGGCCATAGGGAATGCCGTAGCGCAAGACCGTCGTGGGCAGGCCATAGAGCTCGCGGTAGTTGTGACAGAGCATCTCGCAGGTCATCTTGGTCGTGGTGTAGATGTGGCCCCCGCCGTTCATCGCGAAGGTCACCGACTCGTCTGCGGCCCCCTCACCCGTGCTGTCGTTGTACACCCATACGGTGGACGCCAGATGCACGCGCTTCGCACCGTTGATGCGCGCCGCCTCGAGAACGTTGGTGGTGCCCATGACGTTGAGCGCTGTGCTGTACACGGGATACTTGAAGGCATAGTCGACGTTGGCCTCGGCACCGAGGTGGAAGATGTGCTCTGCCCCCTGGGTGGCGACGAGCATCGAGGAGAGGTCGAGAATATCCGCATCCTCGTAACCCACATCGTCTCTCCGGGGAGGGACGCGATGGTCGACCACCGTCACATCGGCTCCCGCATCCACCAGCGCATCCACCACGTGAGAGCCGATGAAGCCGCTGCCACCGGTGACGACCACCTTCACTGCCATGCATCCTCTCCTCTGGGCCGGGCGAGTGCTTCAGCGCAGCGACGGCACACCGGAAGCCGCGGCCGCGCGGAGAGTCTACGCTCATCCCCGGCCCGGGGCGAGCCGCGGCCCCGACGGCCTCTCACCGGTGCGGCTGCGTGGCGCGCGCCTGCGGGACGCGCCATGCTGGTAGACCCGAATCGCCGGGAAAGCGAGGAAGAAGATGTCCGGTGTGAGCTTCGATCCCACCACCCTGCTCGGGCAGGCCAGCGAAACCGCCGGCCTGTCGGACTTCGGCCCCGACGACTTCCGCGAGCCCCTGAGCGTCCTGTGCAAGACCCTGGAGCAGGGGCCCCTCACCGAGAAGGGACGCAAGCGCAACCATCGCCGGCTCGTGGGCCTTCTCGCCACGAGGCTCCGGGTGCAGAAGGCCTTCCTCGAGCACCCTGAGATCCGGCAGCGCGAGCTCCCAAAGCCCATGGTGCTCACGGGCCTGCCCCGCTCGGGCACCTCGGCGCTCTTCAACCTGCTGGCCGCAGATCCCGCCACACGTCCCCTGCTTCTTTGGGAGACCCAGTTCCCGGATCCCGCCGAGGACCTGGCTCCGGGAGACCCGGATCCGCGCCACCTGGCCATCAAGAAGTACTACGAGGATGCCCAGGAGAAGAACCCCGAGTTCACGAAGATGCACTTCGCCAGCGCGGACACGCCGGAGGAGTGCGTGCTGCTGCATGCCTACTCGCTGAACGGCGTACACGTGGGATGGGAGTGCATGCTCGAGCCCTACACTTCCTGGTATCGCGAGCAGGACCTGCAGCCCATGTACGCCTACTATCGCGACCTGCTCCGCCTGCTCGACTGGCAGCGGCCGGGAGATCGTTGGCTCCTCAAGGCTCCGGCCCATATGTGGGCCATCGAGGCCCTGATCGAGAACTTCCCCGACGTCTCCATCGTGTGGAGTCATCGCGACCCGCTGCTCTGCACCGCGTCCATCTGCAGCATGACCCACACGCTCTTGAAGATGCACGCCGAGATGGAGGCCGAGCAGCTCGGCCCCATCGTGATGGACTTCTACGCCACCTCCCTCGAGCGTGGCCTCGCAGCCCGGGACCGCAGCGACCCGTCCCGTTTCGTCGACGTGACTCACGACGAGTTCGTCGCGGATTCCCTGCACGTCGTGGAGCGCATCTACGAACACTTCGACATGCCAGTCGAGGCCAGCGCCCGCTCGGCCTTCGAAGCCCACACCGACGCGAACCCCAAGGGCAAGCACGGCAAGCACAAGTACGCTCTCGAGGAGTACGGGCTCGACGCCGAAGCGGTGCGCCGGCGCTTCGCGCCCTACATCGAACGCTTCGGCATCGAGCTGGTGGGCTGAGCCCGCGATCACAAGGGAGAGGGAGGACCGCCATGAGCAACGAGGCCAGCGAGAAGGTCGCGAGCGGCGAGGCCTGGACGGACTTCTGTGAGCTCCTGAAGAAGGCCGGCGACGTGCTGCTGCGCGACGATCTCACCACATCGACCTTCGACCGCGCCGAGGGCCACCGTTACCTCACACGTCTACTGCGTGCGGGCTTGACCTCCTTCGCGGAAACCACCGGCCCCCAGCACCCGGTCTTCCGCGCCATGCCCGAGCTGGTGAAGATGGGCCTCGACAACCCGGACAACTACTACCTGAGCGCACCCGTAGACGCGCGATCCAGCTACCGCATCCGCGGGCAACGCGGAAGCATCCACTACATGAGCTTCGCGGCCCAGAACCAGAACTTCGCCGCCCGGGATCGGATCACCGGCGGCGCCGGCCACCTCAACGACTCGGATCTCGACATCGCCGCGGACGGCAGCTTCGAGATTCTCGTCAGTCAGGAGGAGCAACCGGGCAGCTGGCTCCGCATGGCCCCGGACACGCGGCAGGTACTCCTGCGACAGACCTTCCTCGACAAATCCAGGGAGACACCCGTGGAGGTGTCCATCGAGCGGATCGACGGCGATCCCATCCCACCGCCCCTGGACCCCGCCCGGGTGCCGGGCCTGCTCATGGGCTCCGCGATGTACGCCATGGGCTGCGCCCAGTGGTTCGCCGATTGGGTAATCGCCATGCGGGACAAGGCGCCCATGAACACCTTTCACCTGCCCGACGAGGAGAACCACCGCCTGGTGGGCGGCGACCCCAACATCCGCATCTGGCTGGGGCTCTGGGAGCTGGCCGACGACCAGGCCCTCGTGATCGAGATGACGCCGCCCGACTGCCAGTACTGGAACTTCCAGCTGGGCAACATCTGGGCCGAGTCCCTCGACTATCGATTCCGCCGGGTCCACATCAATAGCGGCCAGGCCGAGCTGCGGGACGACGGCTCTGTACAGCTGGTGGTGAGCAGCAAGGACCCCGGACATCCCAACTGGATGGACACCGCCGGCCACGCCCACGGCACCATGTGCGTACGCTGGGTGCTCGCCGACTCCCACCCCGAGCCGAAGTGCCGGGTGGTCGAGCTCTCGGAACTGCGCTGAACGCGGCCCGGCCGCACCTTTCTTGCCGAGGCGCTAGCCGCCCGATTCGAGGGGGGGCGCGTCGGGGAGATACTCGCGAAAGACCAGACCGTAGATCTCCCAGACCGTGAGGAAGAGCGCCGCGATCAGCGGACCAATGAGGATCCCTACCGCGCCGAAGACCACCAGACCTCCCATGGTGGAAACGAAGATCAACAGATCGGGCATACGGGTATCACGCCCAACGAGCAGGGGACGCAGCACGTTGTCGGCCGTTCCCACGATCGCTCCGCACCAGAGCATCAGACCGACGGCCGCAAAGGTCTTCCCGGTGGCGAAGAGGAAGATCACCGCAGGAACCCACACGAGGGCCGTCCCCAGACCCGGCACAATGGAGAGCAGCGCCATCAGGGTGCCCCAGAACGCCGCGCCTTGGATTCCCACCACCGCGAAAGCACCGCCAGCGAGCCCTCCCTGGACGATTCCGATCACGAGGGTTCCCTTGAGGGTCGCCCGCGAGACCGAAGCGAAGCGCTCGAGGAGCTGCTCCTCTTCCTCGGGCCGCAGGGGTATGTAGTAGAGGACCCGGTCGAGGGCCGCGCGGCCACCCATCAGGAAGAAGAACATCGCGTAGAGGGTGACGAAGAGCAGAAAGAAGAACTGCACCGTGCCGCGGGTCGCGGACGCGAGGGCGGTGACGAGAAAGCCCCCCGCGCCGCCCGCCAGGGCGCCGAGCTTCGAGACGATCTGGGACTCGTAGGGCTGCAGCGGCGCGGGGAGGTTCACCTGCTCGAGGAGGTCGGCGCCCTCGGAGCTCTTGTGAATCTGCTGGGAGACCCAGGGCGAGACCTTATTGCTGATCTCGATCGCCTGGGCGGTGACGACGCCCATGAAGATCGTCGCCGGGATGACGAGCACGACGAGAAGGCCCAGGACCGTGAGCAATGAGGCCGCGGCGCGGCGACCCCCCAGCGCGGCGAGTAGCCTGCGATGGACGGGCTGACACAGTCCGGCCAGAATCGCGGCAAGCAACAGGGAGAGCAGGAAGCCGCGGATGGTCGTCAGGAAAGCGGCGGAAATCGCCACCGCGAGGAGCAGCAGAAAGGCCTTGTGGAAGAGATCGGCTTCGTTTCGCTCGTTCGGCATGTCGGGACTCCATCACTCGAGAACGGTTGACGCCGGTTACGGGCACGGCGGCCTCCGCAGAGTCTAGGAATCGGCGCGGAGATCGTCGACCAGTCCTGCCCCTGCGATCGATGAGCCCGACCACGCTACCCGCACATTAGTTGCCGTGGTCGTCGTCACAAGCACATTCCCCGAGCCAGTCGAAGGAGATCTTGCAGGGGGTCCGAAATGACTGCAGGCTTGGGCAGTTCGCCCGTGGTGACAGTTCCGAAGCGCCGCCGTTGCAACGCGACGGCACTCCGTACAGTGACATTGTACACCCTCCTCGGGCTGTGCGTCGCTCCGGCTGTGGCCGAAGATGCCTCGAAGGCGCAGATGCAGAGCCTGGATGAGCAAGTCCAGGAGATCAAATCCGACGTCCTGGGCATCGCCGCGGAGCTCAGCCTGCTCGAAGAGAGACTGCTCTATCCCTCCAACACCCAGGTCGCCGTCTTCGTGGCCCTCTCCGAGGGCGAGGGGTCTCGACTCGATTCGGTGCAGATCCAGCTCGACGGCGAGCCCGTCGCACACCACATCTACAGCTTCAAGGAGCTGGAGGCCCTGCAGAAGGGCGGCGTGCAGCGGATCTACACCGGAAACGTCTCGACGGGCGAGCATCGCCTCGAAGTCAGCGTCGCCGGCAAGCGGAGCAACGGCAGCGACTTTGGCGAAAGTGAGTCATTCAGCTTCAGCAAGGATGTCGAGCCCAAGCTCATCGGAATCACCCTGGACTCCGGGGCCCCGGGCGAGGCCGGCATCCGGCTCGGAGGTTGGTAGGCGATGTTGCCGGCAGAGGCCGGAAAGACTCTGGTCGCCCTTGCGGCCGTCGCGTGCGCCGTACCGGCGGCTGGCGTCGAGCTGAAGGATCCCTACTTCGGCGAGGCGCTCTATCACGCCTACCAGGGCCGCTACTTCGACGCGCTCGAGCGCCTCGACAGCGAGATCGCCCAGCACCACGGCGTCGACGAGCCGGAGCTCGACACGCTCTTCCTCTACATCGACCAGGCCGAGTTCTCCGTAGGGGACTTCGAGCTCCACTACCGCATGCACCACCGCGCGGGACGCGCCATCAAGGCGGTGCTCGAGGGCGACGTCCCCGAACCGGTCCGCAACGAGGCCGCCTATCGGCTGGCACGCATCCACCTCCAGAAGGACCAGCCCCTCGAAGCCCTGCGAGCCCTGGACGGGATCCACGGCCGCATCCCCGAGGAGATTCGGGACAACGTGCACTTCCTTCGCGCCAACGTCTACATGGCTCTCGGCCGGCCCTCGGATGCGGTCGAGGTGCTGCAGCGCTCGAAAGGAGGCGATGACCTCCAGGGCTTCTCGACCTACAACCTGGGAATCGCCCTCCTCCAGGACGGCCGGCCCAAGGAGGCCATCCGCCAGCTCGACAAGGCCGGGCAGATGAAGGCCGGCGACCCGGCGACCCGCGCGATCCGGGACAAATCGAACCTCGTGCTCGGCACCCTGCTCTTCGAAGCCGAGGAATTCGACCCGGCCCAGAGCCGCTTGAATCGGGTGCGCCTCGAGGGCCCCTTCTCCAATCAAGCGCTGCTCCGCGCGGGCTGGGCCGACGTCTCCGCTCAGAACTTCGAACGCGCCGTCGTTCCCTGGAGCATCCTCGCAGAGCGGGAGGCCAGCGACACCGCGGTGCAAGAGGCCATGCTCGCCCTCCCCTACGCGTACAGCAACCTCGACGTACACGGCCGCGCCGCGGTGCTCTATGGGCGCGCGGTGGAGACCTTCGGCGACGAGCTCGGCAAGCTGGACACCTCCATCGCGAGCATACGCAAGGGAGAGTTCCTGAAGGCCCTCGTGCGAGAGGAGATCCGCCAGGACAAGGACTGGGTGATTCGGCTGCGCAGCCTGCCCGAGACACCGGAGACCTTCTACCTGATGTCCCTCATGGCCTCCCACGACTTCCAGACGTCGCTGCAGAACTATCTCGACCTCGAGGATCTGCGCAAGAAGCTGGTGGCGTGGCAGGGCGGACTCGACTCCTTCGATGAAATGATCCGCCTGCGCCGCCGCTACTACGAGCCCCGGCTCCCGCAGATCGACCGCGAGTTCCGCAAGCTCGACGCCCAGATGCGCTTGCGCCTCGAGCAGCGACGACACGTGGCCGGGCGCCTCGAGCGGATGCTCGTCGCCCCGCAGCCGGAGCAGCTCGCCACCTCGCAAGAGCGGAACCTCGCCGCCAGGCTCGAGGCGCTGCAGACCGCGCTTCAGCAAGCGAAGGGACCCGAGCGGGCGGCTCAGGAAGAGCGTCTGCGCCGCCTCCAGGGTGTCCTCTCCTGGAAGCTCGAGACCGACTACCACCAGCGACTGACCGAAGCCCACGAGCACCTGCGCGACCTGAACGGAGACGTGGAAGCCTTGCAGACCCGCTACGACTCCTTCGTGAGAGCGCGGCAGGCCGCGAGTCACAGCTACGTGGGATACGGAGACAAGCTCAAGGGCCTGCACTCCCGGGTCGACCGTGCGCTCGAGCGGCTCACCGGCCTCATGGCTCGCCAGGGCCACACCCTCGAGACCGTCGCGATCCGGGAGCTCGAAATCCGCCGCGAGCGCTTGGAGGCCTACCAGAACCAGGCCCTCTTCGCGTTCGCGGACAGCTACGACCGCGCCACGAAGGCGCAGGTTCGGTGAGGACTGGGGAGCGATGCAACGCGTTCACACAGCCCTTCTCTTCGCCGCCGCCCTCCTGGTCGCCTGCGCGGGAAACCCGGACAAACGCACCCTCGCCCAGCTGCGAGGGGTGGAGCCGGACGTGAGCGAAGTGCAGATCGACGACGGACTCGACCAGGCGATGCTCGGCTACCGGCGCTTCCTCGCCCAGACGCCGACCTCCACGCTGACGCCGGAAGCCATGCGGCGCCTCGCCGACCTGCAGCTCGAGAAGGAGTACGGATTCACCGGCAGCCCGGAGCTCCAGGCACCGGAGAAGGCCGAAGCCCGGACCTCCGCCGCCGACACGACGAAGCCCGCGGCCAGGGTCGCTCCCCCCGCGAAGTCCGCTCTCGCTCCCCAAGAGCCCACGATCGACGCCGCAGCCCTCGCGTACTCGGATGCGGATGCCGATCTCGCCCTGCCCGGCGGGCAGGCGCTAGAGGCGGCCGGTCCCCTCGAGGCCATCGAGTTGTACGACGGAATCCTCGCCGCCTATCCCAACTACGAGCACAACGACCGGGTGCTCTATCAGAAGGCCCGCGCCCTCGACGAGCTCGGGCGAAACGACGAAGCCATTCTGGTGACCGAGGAGCTGGCGACCCGCTTCCCCCACTCCCGGTACCTGGGCGAGGTGCAGTTCCGGCGCGCCGAGTACTTCTTCACCCGGAAGCGCTTCCTCGATGCCGAAGAGGCCTACACCGCGGTCACCGAGATGGGCCCCGGAACCCAGTACTACGAGCTGGCCCTCTACAAGCTCGGATGGACGCTCTACAAGCAGGAGCTCCACCCGGAAGCGCTCGACGCGTACATCACGCTGCTCGACTACAAGGTCTCCATCGGATACGACTTCGACCAGGACGAGGACGAGGCCGACGAGCGCCGCATCGCGGACACCTTCCGGGTCATCAGTCTCAGCTTCTCCAACCTCGGTGGCCCGGATGCCCCGGCCGACTACTTCTCGGCCAAGGGCCAGCGGAGCTACGAGGACCGCATCTACCGGAACCTCGGCGAGTTCTATCTCGAGAAGCTCCGCTACCACGACGCCACGAGCGCCTACAAGGCCTTCGTCGGGCTCTATCCCCTGCATAGCGCAGCCCCCCACTTCAGCATGCGGGTGGTGGAGATCTACGAGGAGGGAGCCTTCCCGAAGCTCGTGCTGGAGTCGAAGAAGGAGTTCGCGGCCAGCTACGGCGTGCAGTCCGAGTACTGGGTCCACTTCGACATCGAGGAGTCGCCCGAAGTCCTCAGCTACCTCAAGGTCAACCTCGAGGACCTCGCGAATCACTACCATGCGGTCTACCAGGCCGAGGAGCTGGCCGACGAGCGGGGCTCCAACTTCGCAGAAGCCCAGCACTGGTACGGGGCCTACCTCGCCTCCTTCAGCGCCGACCCGGAAGCCCCGGGGATCCACTACCAGCTCGCGGACCTGCTGCTGGAGCACGAGGACTTCGGCGAGGCGGCCCGCGCCTACGAACACACCGCCTACGAATACAGCCCCCACGCGAAGTCCGCGGAGGCGGGCTACGCGGCCATCTTCGCCCACCGCGAGCACCAGAAGCAGGTCCCGGCGGTGGAAGAGTCGGCCATCAAGCGCGAGGCGGTGACCAGCACCCTCCGCTTCGTCGACACCTACCCGCAGCACGAGCACGCCGCGGTGGTGCTCGGCGCAGCCGCCGACGACCTCTACGAGATGAAGGATCTCGAGCTCGCCATCGCCACCGGGCAGCGCCTCATCGACGGATATCCCGATGCGGACCCCGCCCTTCGCCGGGCCGCCTGGGCGGCCGTGGGCCACTCCTACTTCGACCTCGCCGACTACGAGCAAGCCGAGCACGCCTACGCGCAGGTGCTCGAGATGATGCCCGCCGAGAGCGAGGCACGGCAGGAGGTGGTGGAGAACCTGGCCGCGTCGATCTACAAGCAGGGAGAGCAGGCCAGCGTCTCAGGAGATCACCGACTGGCCGCGGACCACTACCTGCGGCTCGGGGGAGCGGCCCCCACCTCGAAGATTCGCCCGGCCGCGGAGTACGACGCCGGCGCGGCCCTCGTCCAGCTGGAAGACTGGGCCGGCGCGACCGCGGTCCTCGACGCCTTTCGACAGGCCTGGCCCGAGCACGAGCTGCACCGGGAGGCCACGAAGCAGATCGCCTTCCTCTACCGCGAGCAGGGCGACCTCGCCCTCGCGGCCGGCGAGTACGAGAGAGTCGCCGCGGAGGCGGGCGAGCCGGAGCTGCGGCGCGAGGCGCTGCTCGTCGCCGGCGAGCTCTACGAGGAGTCCCTCGCCTACGACCGTGCCCTCGCGGTGTATCTCACCTACGTCGACGAGTTCCCCGCGCCGCTCGAGGACGCCGTGGAGGTTCGTTTCAAGCTGGCACAGCTCCACGACAAGACCGACGACCCGAAGCGCTACCACGCGGAGCTGCGGCGAATCGTGGAGATCGACCGGTCCTCGGGCACGGACCGCACGGCCCGGATCAAGTACCTGGCGGCGCGCTCGGCCCTGGTGCTCTCCGAGAAGCACTTCGACCGCTTCGCAGAGGTGAAGCTGAACCAACCCTTCGAAAAGAGCCTGAAGAAGAAGCAGCAGCGAATGAACGACGCGCTCGAGGGCTTCGGCGCGCTGGTCGACTACGAGGTCGCGGAAGTCACGGCGGCCGCCACCTTCTACATGGCCGAGCTCTACTTCGACTTCAGCAAGGCCCTGCTCGAGTCCGAGCGCCCGGGCGACCTCGACCCGGCCCAGATGCTCGACTACGAGATGGTCCTCGAAGAGGAGGCCTTCCCCTTCGAAGAGAAGGCCATCGCGGTTCACGAGAAGAACCTCGAGCTCATGTCGAACGGGATCTACAACCCGTGGATCGAGAAGAGCCTCTCCAAGCTCGCGGAGCTGATGCCCGGACGCTACGCGAAGTTCGAGGAGAGCAGCGGCCTCATCGCCTCGATCCACACCTTCGCCTACCGGACGCCCGGAGCCGGGAGCCTCGAGCCGGAAGCAGTGGAAATCGACGAAGCCAGCGAGGTCGAGGAGCCTGACGTCGAGCCGGGCCCCGCGTTCGAGATGGAATCCGTACAGCAGGAGCGGCGGGACGATTCCGCTGCGGCCGGGTGAATCATGATGACACCCACTAGAGCCCTCATCCCCTCCATGCTGAGCGTCGCGCTCCTCGTTCTTGCGGCGACGCTGGGCGGCTGCGCGGGCTCCGGCGCCAATCGGCCTGTCGAGACCCGGGACGAGTACGGCTTCACCATCACCGAGGGCACGCGCGCCGGCATGCGGGCGCGATCGGACTTCGAAAAAGCCATGCGCCTCCTCGAAGAGGAACAGTACGACGAGGGGATCGCGATGCTGCAAGAGGTGACCGCGGCCGCCCCCGAGGTCGCGACGCCCCACATCGACCTGGGTATCGCCTACGGCCGGGTGGGGGACTTCGAAGAAGCGGAGGCCAGCCTGCAGCGGGCCCTCGCGCTGAACCCGCGCCATCCGGTCGCCCACAACGAGCTCGGAATCGTGCGGCGCCGGATGGGTCACTTCACGGAGGCGCGCGAGAGCTACGAGAGCGCCCTCGCGGCCTACCCCGACTTTCACTTCGCCCGCCGCAATCTCGCGATCCTCTGCGACGTCTACCTCGCGGATCCGAGCTGCGCGATCGAGCACTACGAGCTCTACAGCCAGGCGGTGCCGAGCGATGAGACCGCGGCCATGTGGATCGCCGACCTGCGCAACCGGAGCGGGGAGTAGGAGAACGATGGCACGCATTCTCGCATACAGCGTCGCACTGTTCCTGGCCGCGGCGGTCGCACGCGCGGAAGACCCGAGCGCGAAGGAGCCGAGCCCGGGCGGCGACAAGCTGGTGTCGGGCATGTCCATCGTGGGCAACGACGAAGCGCCCAAGTCGCTCGTGATCGTGCCCTGGAAGAGCTCCGAGCTCGGAGACTCCCTCGACGTATCGAGACTGCTCGACGACGGCAAGCAGCCCGTCGACCGGGAGGTCTTCATGAGAGAGCTGACCTACTACGAGATCAGGGCGGGTGCGCCGGACGGGCGAGGCTCCGCTCCGCAATAGCTCCAGGAGGCCCGAAGGGGCCAATGCAGGAGGAATAGGAAATGGATTTCGCATATTCGATCGTAGGGTTCTTCGTGACGGGTGGTCCGTTCATGTACCCGATCTTGCTCGTGTTCGCGGTGGGCGCCGCCATCGCGATCGAGCGCTACGTCACGCTGACGCAGGTACGTTCCAAGAACCAGAGCGCGTGGAGCGAGGTGCTGCCGGCCCTGTCCGACGGTGACTTCGATTCCGCCCGGGAGATCGTCGGCAGCGACGACGCGACGATCTCCCAGCTCCTGAGCATGGGCCTGGCCCGTCAGGGCGCGGTCCGCCGCCGCGAGGACATCGAGATCGCGATGGAGGAGAGCATGATGGAGATCATCCCTCAGCTCGAGAAGCGCACCCCCTACGTCGGCCTCGCCTCCAGCATCGCGACCCTGCTGGGCCTGCTCGGCACCATCATGGGTCTGATCTCGGCCTTCACCGCGGTCGCCAACGCGAACCCCGCCGAGAAGGCGGACCTGCTCTCGGCCAGCATCTCGGTGGCGATGAACACCACGGCCTTCGGCCTCATGGTCGCGATTCCCCTGCTGGTCACGAGCTCGGTGCTCACCGCCAAGACGGGCGAGATCATCGACAGCCTCGAGATGGCGTCGGTGAAGGCCCTCAACGTGATCTCGGCGCGAGCCAAGCAGCAGGTCGAGGCCTAGACGGTGCGCAGGCGACACCACTACAGACGCCACAAGGGCGAGCCCACCGAGCTGGACATGACCACCTTCCTCAACCTGATGGTGGTGCTCGTGCCCTTCCTGCT
The DNA here is from genome assembly GCA_019310385.1 of Deltaproteobacteria bacterium. Lineage (GTDB taxonomy): Bacteria > Myxococcota_A > UBA9160 > UBA9160 > UBA4427 > JAFDEK01. The sequence continues at coordinate 8,749 of JAFDEK010000066.1, read as the reverse complement.
CATCACGGCGGTGTTCTCGCGCATCACCATCGTCGAGCTGAGCCTCCCGAGCGGGACCGGCGGCTCGTCGGTCGCCGCGCCGAGCTTCCGCGTGGAGGTCATCGTGCGCGAGGCGGGGCTCGAGCTGACCAACGGCACGACGGTGATCGCCACCCTACCCAAGGTGGAGGGCGAGTACGACCTCGAGACCCTGTCTGAGCTCGCTCTCTCCCTGAAACGCGACCACCCGAACTCCAACGACGCGTCGGTGCTCCTGGAGCCGCACATCGAGTACGACCACCTGATCCAGGTGATGGACGCCGTGCGAAGCGCCGCACTGCCGGGCGCCGCCGCCGCAGACGCGGAAGCGGAAGCGGCCGGAGAAGAGGTGCGGGAGATGCGGGTCGCCCTCTTCACCGACATTTCCATTGGAGACGCGCCATGAAGAACTCACGTCGCATGAAGCGCATGTCACGCAACCGGACGAAGATCGTGAAGATGAACCTGACCTCGTTGATGGACGTGTTCACGATCCTGGTCTTCTTCCTGCTCGTCAACTCCGCGACCACCGAGGTTCTCGAGACTCCGAAGCAGATCAAGCTGCCCACCTCGATCATCGAGGACAAGCCGAGGGAGACGGTGGTGATCTTCGTCAGCCCCTTGGAGGTCACGGTGCAGGGAGAGAGCGTCGTGCTCGTCGCGGACATCGTCGCCGCCCAGGGGCAGAACATCGAGCCCATTGCCCGCATCCTCGCGAAGATCAACGAGAACATCATCGGCATCAGCACGAAGGCCGTCGCGGAGAGCCGTGAAGTCACGATCCTGGCCGACCGCGCCGTGCCCTTCGACGTGGTGAAGAAGGTCATGTCCACGTGCACCAGCCAGGGATTCGAACGGATCTCCCTCGCGGTGCTCCAGAAGGCTCCCAAGCGTGCCCAGGGATAGTGTGATCCAGTGAACACTGCATCTTCACAGCACGAAGAGGCGCTACGCGCGCAGCTCCGCCAGGCTCGGGAGAAGCTGGACGGCCTGCTGGGCGACCTCCACGCCGTCGACGCCGAGATCGAGGATCTCGCCACCGATCGGGAGCAGTACCGACTCCTGCAGGAGGTGTGCGCCGGCCTCGAGAAGCTGGACGCGCTCGGTGGCGCCGGGCTCTTCTGGAACGGTCAGGCGAGCCGGATCGATGTCGAGGGACACTTGCGGGCCGTTCGGACTCGTGCCGACGACTTCGAGCGACGGGTGAGAGACATCGAGAGCGGCCGGCAGACCGTGCTCGACCAGATCGAGCGCGCCCAGGAGGACAGCGACTACATCGCCGGGGACGTGCTCGACGTGGAGCGCGAGAAGGAGGAGCGCAAGCGCGACTGGGTCGTCGAGCGCGATGTGGACTCCCTTCCCGGCCGCGAGCTGGTGATGCCCTGGTCCCGGGCCGGCCAGGACGACGACCGCTTCCGCAAGTCCATGGCGGCGTCGCTGCTGCTGAGCCTGATGCTCGGTTGGCTGCTGCCCCTCATCGACCTCCCCATTCCCGAGCGCTGGGAGATGATCGAGATCCCGGATCGGTTCACGCAGCTGCTCAAGGAGAAGCAGCCCCTCGCGCCGCCCGTCGTACAGGAGACTCAGCCTCGAGAAGTCGAGCCGCAGGCCGTGGAGGAGGAGACGCCGCTACTCGCCGAGGAGGTCGTCCCCGCACCCGCCGGACAGCCGGCCGAGAAGCCCGACATGAAGTCCACGGGCATCCTCGCCTTTCGCGAGAAGTTTTCCGGGCTCGCGGAGAGCGAGCCCACGGCGAGGCTCGGCTCCCAGGCGCGCATCGACCGTTCGGGCGAGCTCGCCAGCGGGCGGCCCCAGCGATCCATGGTCACCACCCAGGCACCGGGCTCGAGCGGCGGCATCAACGTGGCCGAGCTCAGCCGGGGCAACGGCGGCGGAGGCGGTCAGGAGATCGAGGGCGTCCAGATCACGCGGGCGACCAGCACCATCGGCTCCGGCAGTGGAGGCGACCGGCCCCTGGCGGGCGGAGGCCCGGGCCTGTCGCGCACCGACGAGGAGATCCAGATCGTCTTCGACCGCCACAAGGCGGCGCTCTACCGACTGTACAACCGGGAGCTGCGCAAGAATCCGACCTTGAAGGGCCAGATGGTTCTGCGCATGACGATCGAGCCCGACGGAAGCGTCTCCTTCTGCGAGGTCAAGTCCACGGACATGAAGACGCCGCTGCTGTCGAGCCAGGTGGTGGAGCGCGTCGAGACCTTCGACTTCGGAGCCAAGGAGGGGATCCCGGCGATCACGATCCTCTATCCCATCGACTTCCTTCCGGCGGCCTGAGCCGACGTAGACCAGGAACGGGAGTAGCAGGAGGAAAAAGCGAATCGAAGCCTCGCTTTGAAAGATCGAGCGTAGAGCTCACACAGATTCAGATAAGGGCAAAGCCACTGAAAGGTGGCGGCGCAAAGTCACCGGTCTAAAGGGCTTCGAGCCCCACGACAGCGGGACCGCCGGAATCCAGTCCGAGGTCCGGGCTGCCGCGCGGTCCCGGGAGCGAATTCATCGCTCCTGAGAGGAACGCGGCAGCATGATCCGAAGCGATCGAAACATCAGCAGGCAGCTCGGGAGCACGATTTGCATCGTGCTGCTGACCCTTGCCGCGATGTCGCTGTCTGCAGGCGGAGCCCGGGCGCAGTCGGTTCCCGACAGCTGTCCCGACGAGCTCGCCGACCCCGAGCTCGTCCGCCACGACTTCGACCAGAGCTCCTGCGTGCTTTGCGGACAGGGCACGGTGCAGATCGTGGTCGAGAACCCCTTCCTCGAGAGCCAGAACCTGGGCTTCTCCAACATTCATGTGATCGAAGACCTCGGGATCTCGGACCTCGTCTACGTGCGCGGCTCCACCCGCTTCCGCGGCAGCAACATCGATGTCCCCGACGAGGTGGAGCCCGACTTCAGCGGCCCCAACAACTCGGTGCTCACCTGGAAGATCCCCGCCCCCTTCACCATGGACGCCCGCAGCAATTCGGGCAGCGCACCCGCGATCCTGATCGTCGAGTTCAAGGTGGAGCACCGCGGGCCCCGGGTAGAGGAGCTGGTGGACAGTATTCGCGACATCGAGGCGGGCCTCGCGATCAGCCCCAGCTGCGCTCCGGGCGAGCGCTTCGAGACCACCGGCGGCGCCGGAGAGCTGGACCTCGACCAGCCGGTCGTGCGCATCGACAAGCGGGGTCGCAACCTCGACGCCGGCCAGAGCGGCTACTCGAACACGGTCTACGGCCACGAAGACGACGACGTGATCTGGCGCATCCGGGTCTACAACGACGGCGATGCGCCTCTCGAGGACCTCGAGTTCACCGACATCATGGACTCGGGGAGCTTCGTATTCGACTACCTCTGCGATCGGGAGAGCCACGCCCTCGCGGCCTCCGGCGGGAATCCGCCCTCCCGCTGCGTGGAGCTGAACGGCGCGACGGAGGTCGAGGACTTCGACGTCGCGGACGCCTTCGGCGACGGCGACAACCCCTACATCGTGGCCGACCCGGGCGAGCGGCGGAGCTTCTACATCGTCGGCCGGGTCACGAACTCCTGCGTGGACAAGAAGAACAGCGTCGAAGACGTCGAGTGGGGATGCCAGATCCAGAGGGGGCCCGGCGGCATCGCGGAGAACCCGAACGGAAGCCGGCCCGACGACGACGAATGGCTGCGAACCAAGTCAGTCGAGAGCCGGCTGCAAGTGAACGTCGCGCTCACTGGCGCCAATACCGGCCAGCCCACGGGTACCCGGGGCACGGTGACGATCACCATCGACAACGACACCCGGGGCACCATCATGGGCGGCGTCGGGGGCATCCACCTGCGCAACGCCCTGCCCGACGACTACGTGGTCGACACCACCTTCGCGCCGACGCTGCTGGTGCAGCCCGCCTACGGCAGCCCCTACGAGGGCATGATCGACACCCTCGAGTGGATCAACCCGGAGCCCGGCACCGTGCCGCCCCCGGGCGCCATGGACAACTCCGCGGCGATGCTCGAGAACAAGGCCCCGGAGTTCCTCCTCACCAGCAGCAGCTCCAACGAGGACTTCCCGGAGCAGTTCGACATGCTCCGCCACGGCGACGTGGCCGTGGTGACCTTCCGCACGGTCCTCATCGACCCGCAGTACTACGACCGGGTCGCCAACCTGGACGTGCGCACCGAGACCCCGGGCGGCACCCCCTCCGGCACCGATCCGGCCGAGAGCTTCCAGATCGACAATCGCCTCGACGTCGATTACGAGGAGTTCTGCAACGGCACCCGACACGGGGCGCAGAGCGGATCGGACCACGAGCTGGGCTTCGACCAGACGTCGACGGCTCGGCCCGAAGACCTCGACGTCAACATGGACGGCGCCGAGCTGCTCTTCATTCTCACGAGCACCGGCGACTCGCTTCCCCTGACCGTCGAGCTGACGAACAACGGCGGCCACGACGCCAGCGACTACCAGGCCTGGGTGACCTTCGGCATGGCGATGACGGTGCAGAACGCGCCGCAGGGCTGCACGCCCATGAACATCCCTCCCGATCCCGAGCCGCCGGTCTGGAAGATCCCGGACACCCTGCCCGACACCGGAGCGGTGTACGTCTGCGAGCGCGGCGCGGTGGGCCCCGGCATCACCGAGTCCCTCACCTTCGACGTGGTCAAGAACACCGCTCAGGACTTCGACGACGATCTCACCTTCCGCGCGGACGTCATCGGCGAGATCCGGCTGAGCGACGGCACGCCCCTCTGGTTCCCGCCGCCGGCCGAGCGGCCCGACGAGATCCTCGATCCCGCCAACAACTACAGTGTGGACGGCGTGCGGGCCCGGGTGGTGGGCTACGACCTGCTCAAGCGCCAGCTGGGAATCTGCTCCGAGAACAACCCGCCGCCGGGCGACCCGGATTCTCTGATTCAAATCGGTGAACAGTGCAGCTACCACGTCGAGTCCGGCGGCTGGTTCGGCTTCGAGACGCCCGGCTTCACCTACATCGCGGTCCAGAAGATCCAAGTCGTCGACGAGAACCCCGACGGACAAGGGTTCATCTCGTCCACCAACCCCATGGACCAGAGCACCAGCGCGATCAAGAGCGTTCTCCTGAATCCGCCGCCGGAGCCCCTCGCCGAGGCACCCTTCGATTGGACCTTCAATCAGAACCCGGACACGGAGCGGATCACCGAGCTGGATCACTGGTTCCGGGTGGACTTCACGACTCGACTCCTCAACGACCCCATCGACACGAGCGCGTCGCCCAACCAGCACTCTGCCCCGAGCATCAACACGCTGACCTCCACCTTCGAGGCCATCTTCTACAACGACGTGAAGAAGGAGGAGGAGATCTTCGATCTCGGCCCCGACACCATCGGCTTCCCGAAAGAGGTGTACCGCCGCGTCGACCTGACCGTGACCGAGCCGACGCTCATCGTCACCAAGGATGTCTGCAACGAGACCCGCTACGGCGCGGGCGCAGCCTGCAGCAACTTCGTGCCCCTGGCCGACGACGGCGACGCCTTCGACACCTACGTGTACCGGGTGACGGTGGAGAACGAAGCCAGCAACAATGACGTGCCCCGGGCGCCGGCCTACGACGTCACGGTGACCAGCGTGGCCGACGCCAGCGACCTGCTCTTCGTGGACACGCTCGCTGGCGACACCCTGGACAACGACGGCGACACCCTCGTCGACGGCGCAGACGCGGCCGGAGAGGGCCAGATCGTCGACAACACCCCCCTGAACGGGGCTCCCGCGGAGATCATCGCGTCCTACACGCACAGCGATGCGCTCCTGCGGATCGACGCCGGCGAGCGCGTCGTCCTCTACTACCGGGTGGATCCCAACGACGACGCCGCGCCGCTGCAGCGGATGACCAACACCGTCACGGCGTCCTACGACAGCCTCGAAGGGGCCTCCGGGAATCAGGACGCGCCCCTGGGTGCCAACGGCGAGATCGGCGGCGCACGCCGCTACGAGTCCGAGCCCGCCGAAGCCAGCATCCAGATCATTCCCGTCGAGGTCAGTCCCAAGCAGGTCGTGCGCGCCGCCAACTCCCCGCTCGTGACCTCGAACAACTCTCAGCCGGCATCCATCGGCGAGGAGCTGGAGTTCGAGCTGCACGCCCTGATCCCGGTCGCGCAGCTGCGCAGCTTCGCCATCCGCGACGAGCTGCCCGAAGGCCTCAGCTGCGCCGAGGCTCCGGTCGTAGACCTCGGCGCGGCCCCCTACGCGGACGCGGGCTTCCTTCCCGGCGGCGTCTTCACTCCGGTCTGCAGCGCCGACGAGGTGGAGTGGAACTTCGGCAATCAGACCGTCACCCGATCACCGCGCGCTGATCGCCGCTTCGACTTCGCGATTCGCTTCATCGGCCGCATCGACAATACTCTGGCCAACCAGGACGGCGTGGTGCTCCGCAACGGCGGCTCCTCGACGGTCACCACCGTGAGCTACGTGGACGAGCGGGGCGGCGCGGTGGTGATCCCCATCGGCGAGGCGAGCGCCGTGGTGCTGGAGCCGGTGATCGAGCTCGGCAAGGCCTTCTCGGTCGCCGAGGCGGACGCGGGCGACCGTCCGCGCGTCACCGTCACGGCCACCAACACCGGCAACGCGCCCGCCTACAACCTGCGGGTGCTCGACGATCTCTCTGCCCTCCCCTTCGACTACGCGGGCGACATTGCGGGCACGAGCCCTCCGACCGCCGACATCACCACCTTCGGAGCGAGCGCTCCCCTCTTCACCTGGGCGCCCGGCACCGGCATCGCACCAGGCGAGACCGTCAGCTTCTCCTTCGCGGTGCAGGTCGACGGCCTCGCGGAGCCCCTCGAGGTGCTGCCCAACACGATCCAGGCCGACTGGAGCTCCCTGCCCGGCCAAACCACCGCGCTCGGCACCAGCGGACAGATCGGAGCGGACGGCAGCGCGACGGGAATGCGCATCGGCGCGCTGCCCAACGTCGGCGACGCCCTCAACGACTACGAGGCCGAAGCAGCCGCATCGCTCAGCGTCCCGCCCGTCAGCCTCGACAAGGTGGACCTCGATCCCGCGATGGCGCCGGAGATCGGCGCCCACAGATCCTTCGAGGTGGTGATCGCCCTGCCCGAAGGTACCACCCGCAACCTCTCCCTCGCCGACGCCCTCGACAGCGCGGGCGTGAGCTACGTGCTGACGCGAGACGCCAACTTCGACGTCTCGTACCAGTTCGACGGCATTGCGAGCATCAACGGCCAGCAGCCCGGCGAGGCCGCCTTCGGCGCAGCACCCGCGGATGCAACGAGCGGTACCGCGACCTGGAACATCGGCGAGGTGATGACCGACAGCGAGGACGACCTCGCCGGCCAGGCGCTCAGCCCTGCCATCCGCATCCGCTACCACGCCCGCATCAACAACGACCTCGTGACCGACGCCGGCAGCGCCCTGCAGAACGCGGCCGCGGCCACCTACGCCCACGGCGAGACCGGTGCGCCGGAAGCCGTCGCGGACGACACCGCGCCGGTGGCCGCCACCGAGCCCGCGCTCACCGCCACCAAGGTGCTCTCCAACGTGACGCCCGGCAAGCAGTCCACCGACCTGCCCAGCTTCGCCGACACCCTCCAGTACGTCGTCACGGTGGTGAACGGCGGCGACGCCACGGCCTACGACGTCAACCTGGTCGATACCATTCCCGCCGAGGTGGAGCTCTCCGGCGGCTTCGACCCGGTAGCGACCATCAACGCCGCGCTGGTCCCGAACTTCGACGCGACGCCCGCCGGCACACCGGACGGACCGCTGGTATGGGGCCGCGACAACGGTGACGCGAGCCTCGAGCTGCCTCCCGGCGCCTTCCTCGAGCTCACCTACCAGGTGGTGGTGCGGACTCCGCCCCCCGACGGCGGCGTCCTCGCCAATCGCGTCTGGGTCGACTGGACCTCCCGGCCCGCCGCAGACGGCTACGAGCGCACCGGCCAGGGCTGCCCGAACGTCACCGCTCCCGACGATTACTGCTTCGGCCCCGCGGTCGCCTCGCGCGCCACGGCGCCGCCGCCGCCCCCCAACCCCCTCGTCAAGGAGAACACCCAGGCGAGCGCCGCGGTGGGTGAGGCCTTCCGCTACCGCATCACGGTGCCGGGGACCGCCTACGGGTTCCCCATGTACGACGTGCGGATCCAGGACGACCCGGCGAGCAGGCGGTCCTCGAGATCACCGTCGTGCTCGCGGACACCACCGACAACCGCAGCGGCCTTCCCTTCACCAACTCGGCCTCGTACCTCTACAACCTCATCGACGGCAATGACGCGAGCCAGCGCACGGGCCTGCCGGGCATCACCGAGGCCATGACGATCGTGGGACCCGACACCCTCGTCATGGAGAAGACGGGTCCGGTACAAGTGACCATCGGAACGCCGGCGCCTTTCGCCCTCGACGTCCACAATACCGGCAGCGGACGGGCGTGGAACCTGGTCGTCCGCGACCTGCTTCCGAATGTCGCCGGCGGCGGCACCTGCGACGTGGCTCCCTCGCAGATCACCGCCCGAGTCTTCCGGGAGGACCGCACGACCCCGGTCTCGGATCCGCTGGCCGAAGGCAGCGACTTCGCGGCGACCTTCGTCGGCGAGCCCGAGTGCTCGCTGAGCATCGCCATGCTCTCCGCGGCGGCCAGCGTGAGCCCCTACGAGCGCCTCTTGATCACCTACGAAACCCACCTCGACCCGGACAGTGAGGACGCCGTCGCGCTCACCAACGTCGCCGGCGCTACCGAGTGGTTCGGCACCGACGGCTCCGACCCGCAAA
>JAFDEK010000163.1 GCA_019310385.1 Deltaproteobacteria bacterium | reverse complement strand
GGTGACGCGCCGGCGCCTCTACATCGAGACCATGGAGAAAGTGCTGCCGGGGGTCCAGAAGGTCGTCGTCGAGCCCGACGCGGTAAGCGTACTCCCCATGCTTCCGCTCTATCAGCGCCGTGGCGGGGTCGAGAGCCGTGGCGGGGTCGAGCGCCGCGGCGGGGTCGAGAGCCGCGGCGCACCGCCCACGAATCCCGGGGAGGGCAAGCCGTGAGGCGATTGCTGCTGCCCCTGCTCCTCGTCGTGTCGCTGCTCGTGGGCCTGGTCTGGGCCGGCGAGTACGACCGGGGCCCCCTGGTGATCACCAAGGAGAACCAGTTCAAGGTGATCGTCGGCCTCGGCGGGCCGAAGGCAGTGCTCGTTGAGCCGGGCTGGGATCCGACGGCCTGGCGCATTCCCCTGGTCGACGTCGTGCACGTCTTCGACAGCCGGCTGCAGTACCTCAACGCGCGGCCGGTGCAGATGGTGATCGCGAACAACGAGAATCTCATCGTCGACTACTACGCGGTATGGCGCATCACCGACCCGCTGGACTTCCTCAAGGGCTTTCCCAACGGTATTCCCGGAGCGGAGAGCCGGATCCAGGAGATCGTCAATTCCCTGGTGGGCTCGAAGATCGGCCGCCTGAGTCTGGCCCAGCTGCTCGAGCGGGTGGAGGTGCTCGACACCCTCGCCGGGGAGGCGAGCGAGCGCCTCGGCAGCGACGGCGTCGAGGTGGTCGACGTGCGTCTCAACCGCACGGAGCTGCCGTCCAGCGCGGTTCCCGCCGCGTACGCGCAGATGCGCGAGCAGCGCAGAGCCCTCTCCCGGGAGCACCGCGCCCAGGGCGATCGCCAGGCGCGAGAGATTCGCGCCGAGGCCGAGAAGCTGGCCGTCACCACCCTCGCCGGGGCGCGCGCCAATGCCCAGCGGACCCGCGGCGCGGGCGATGCGCAGTCGACGCGCATCTACGCCAAGGCCTACGGAAAGGACCCCGAGTTCTATTCCTTCGTGCGCACCCTGCAGGCCTACGAGAAAACGGTCGGCGAGGGAACGACCCTCGTGGTTCGCCCGGACCACGAGTTCTTTCGCTACCTGGCCATGGATCCAGACCCCGATCCCGCCGGAGCCGGGTCGCGGCGCGAGGCCGCCCGGCCCGCGCCCTGGCAAGCGCCAGCCGACTGAGCGCCGAGCGCCCTGCTAGCGTTCGATGCGCATCAGATGCAGACCGCCCAGGAGCGCGAAGGCGCCCACCACCGACCAGGTTCCGATTGCGGCCGGCACGACGCCTTCACTGGAGAGCGTGAGCACGACGTTGCGGATGGCGAAGAAGAGCGCGAGGGTGATCACGCCGTAGAGCGCGGGAAGCCCGAAACCGCGCTGGCGCTCGACGAGCAGGCCGAAGGGGGCCGCCAGCAGCGCGAACACGAAGAGGATGACGGGCTCGGCCGAGCGGGCGTGAAGCTGGGTCTGGATGAAGTGGGCCGGCTCTTCGGCGGCCAGGCGCAGGCCGACGTACTCGCGCAGCTTGGCAAGGGTCAGCCCCGCGAGGTGGTTTCCGATCATGGATACCCTGCCCTGATCGGCGATCGTGAGGGTCAGGACCGCGACCTGCTCGATGTTGGGGGAGGATCTGGGATCGCTGGGGTCGAAGCTTCGGACGGTGGCCTCGATGAAGCGCCACTCGTTGTCGTCGCCCAGCTCGACGCGATCGGCCGAGACGCTGCGCAGCAGGCGGCCGCGCTCGCTGAGCTCGTAGATCCGGACTCCCCGCAGGGTGCCGACCTCGCCTTCGGCGCCGTCCACGTTGTACGCGCCCTCGACGTTGTAAATGGTGTGACCCTTGTGGTACCAGAGCGATCCCTGGCGATATACGATCTCCGATCCTCCGCCGCTGAGCTGGCGGTTCCAGGCCCGCGTCGACGATACGATCCAGGTTTCGGCGACGATCAGGCTGGCGACGGAGAGCAGGGCGGCGGCGGCCAGGATCGGAAGAACGATACGATGGGGAGAAACGCCCCCGGCCTTCATGGCCGTGGTTTCGTGCCAGCGGGCCGCACCGGCGAGGGTGAAGAAGCTCGCAGCGAAGGCCGCGACGGGCAGCAGGTCTCGCAGGTAATAGCTCGGGATGCGCAGGAAGAGATACTGGAGCACCCCCGCCAGCCCCTGCTGCGCACGCAGCATGTCGTCTAGATTGAGCAGCATCTCGACGATTACGATGGTGAGCGTGGACGCGAACAGGAACGCGGCGAAGAGGCTGGTGAAGCGCACCACGAAGTAGCGCGAGAGAATCCGCACGTTCAGGAGTCTAGCATTGGAGTGGGTGCGAGGTACCGCAGCACTGGAGCGCCGCCCGACTCGTCCCGTTCTCACGATCGGGAACTTCGACGGTCTCCACCTCGGTCATCGGGCCATCATGGACACCGTCATCGAGCGGGCACGGATCCTCGATGGGGAGGCGGTCGTGATGACCTTCGATCCCCATCCGCGCAAGGTGCTGCGGCCGGAACAGGCGCCGCGTCTTCTGGCAACCCTGGAGCAGAAGCTGGAGGTGCTCGAGGAGATCGGGGTGGACATGGTCATCGTCGAGACCTTCGACGAGCAGTTCGCGCGGCTCGAGCCCCAGATATTCGTGGAGGAGTACATCTACGAGCGGGTCCGTCCCATGGAGGTCTTCGTCGGCTACGACTTCCACTTCGGCCGCGACCGCGAGGGATCCATGCGACTCCTGACGGAGACCGGTCCCATGCTGGGCTTCGCGGTCACCATCATTCCCGAGGTCAAGGTGGGTGGTCGGGACGTGAACTCCACGCGCATCCGGGATCTGCTCGCCAAAGGGAATGTGGAAGAGGCACTGAACCTGCTGGGGCGTCCCTTCGGCGTGCGCAGCCGGGTGCAGGAGGGAGACCGGCGTGGCCGAGAGCTGGGCTTTCCTACCGCCAACCTCGACCCCGAGAACGAGGTCTTGCCGGGCGCGGGGGTCTATGCTGGGGAAGTGCGGATCCTCGACGAAGGGAACCCGGGACAGGGAGAGCGCTTTCCTGCGGTCATCAACGTGGGATATCGTCCGACCTTTCGGGACGGGCAGGGGCTCCTCGCGGAGGCGCATCTGCTCGACTTCGACGGAGATCTCTACGGACGCAGCGTCGAGCTTTGCTTCATGCACCGATTGCGTTCGGAGCGGAAATTTCCGGGGCCCGAGGCGCTGCGTGAGCAGATTGCGAGAGACGTCGTGCAGGCGCGGGCGAAGCTGGGAGTTGGATGAGCGGCGTGCTGGATGAAGGGCGGGAAGAGATCGAGGAGCCCTCCTTGATCCAGAGCGGAGGCCGTCGCTGGTTCCTGGACTGGAGGGTCTGGTTCGGCGTCGGCATCACGGCGCTCAGTCTCTGGTATGTCGGCCGTGGTATTCCCCTCGGCGACGTCCTGACAGCCATGAAGTCCGCCAACCTGCCGCTCCTCCTCGTCTTCTCGGTTCCCGCCTACATTGCCAGCGTCTGGGTTCGGGCGCTGCGTTGGCGGCACTTCACGAATCCCATTGCCGAGATTCCCCGCAGTGCCCTGTTTCGCGCCCAGGCGATCGGTTTTCTCGTGAACAACGTCGTGCCGCTGCGCATCGGGGAGTTCGTTCGCGCCTGGGCCCTGGCGCGGGAAACGAAGAACAGCGCCACGGCGATCCTGGGCACGGTTGTGATCGAGCGGACCCTCGACGTGGCGAGCGTGCTCCTGCTCGCGGCGGCCTCGCTCACCTGGGCCGGGCGGAGCGGGGACGGGAGCACCGGCCTCCTCGCCCAGGGGGCCCTGCTGCTGCTGCCGGTCGGCTGTTTCCCGGTGGTGGGGCTGGTGATCCTGCGCCTTTGGCCGGCCCAGATCATCGCCATTGCCCGCTGGTTCGCGAGACCCCTTCCGGCCCGGGTGGGGGACACCCTGGAGCGCCTGCTCGGTAGCTTCTCGGCCGGGCTGGGATCGCTCTCCGGCGGCTCTCACCTCTTCTGGATCCTCTTCCACACCCTGGTGATCTGGCTCCTGCTCTCCACCATCCCCGTCATCGCCGGAATCGTGGCCTTCGACCTCGATCTGGGGCCCCCGGTGGAAATGCTCATGACCTCGTGGATCCTGCTCGCCGCCGTGGGCGTGGCGGTGGCGATTCCCTCCGCGCCGGGCTTCTTCGGCACCTACCAACTCGCCTTCAACGCCGTCCTGGAGCGCTTCGGGGTCGAGCCGGCCACCGCCCTGGCGATCGGTCTCGTCGTCTGGTTCGTCTTCTGGATCACCCTCGTATCGCTCGGGTTGCTCGTTCTTCGCACCCAACACACCTCCCTCGGTGAGCTCACCCACCAGTCCGGTAAAGATCCCGCAGCGGAGCGCCGATAATCCGGCGAGATTGCGCCGCTTTTGCCTAGACGAAGGCAGGGGCGGGGCGCGCTCCGGGTGTGGCCCGCGTGGTCGCCTTGCGGAGCGTTGGGTGTTGGCTGCCACCAGGGAGGGGGCATAGCGTTGAACGAGCGCATCGGTGAGCTCCTCGTCAAGGAAAATCTGCTCTCGGCGGACCAGCTCCGCCAGGCGCGCGAGGGCGCCGCGTCCAAGGGCGGCCGCCTGGGTGCCGAGATCACCCAGCTCGGATTTCTCGACGAAGTCGAGCTGACCGACTTCGTCGCCAAGCAGTATGGCGTGCCGTCGATCAATCTCGACGACTTCGACATCGATCGGGAGGTGCTCGGGCTCATTCCCGAAGACGTCGCGTTGAAGCACGGCGTGGTGCCCGTGAACCGGGCCGGCTCCACGCTGATCCTCGCGACCGCGGATCCCTCCAACATCTTTGCCCTCGACGACATCAAGTTCCTCACCGGCTACAACATCCAGCCGGTCGTCGCCTCGGAAGACGCGATCAAGCGTTGCATCGACGGCCTCTACGAGCAGGCGGACGTGCTCGAAGAGGTGATGGCGGGCTTCGACGACTCGGACATCGACGTCATCCAGATGGACGACGATGTCGACGCCGGTGAGCTCGGCAAGGAGGCCGAAGACGCGCCGGTGGTGAAGCTGGTGAACCTGATCCTCACCGACGCCATCAAGAAGAGCTGCTCCGACATCCATATCGAGCCCTACGAGAAGAGCTTCCGGGTGCGCTACCGGATCGACGGCGTGCTCTATGAAGTGATGAAGCCGCCGATGAAGCTCAAGAACGCGCTCACGTCGCGCGTGAAGATCATGTCCGAGCTCGACATCGCCGAGCGCCGCCTGCCCCAGGACGGACGCATCAAGCTGAAGCTGGGTCGTGGCAAGGAGATGGACTTCCGGGTTTCGGTGCTGCCGACGCTCTTCGGCGAGAAGATCGTCCTGCGTCTCCTGGACAAGTCGAACCTGCAGCTGGACATGACGAAGCTGGGCTTCGAGGAGCCCCAGCTCGGGGACTTCAAGAACTGCATTCATCAGCCCTTCGGGATGGTCCTCGTAACGGGCCCCACCGGCTCCGGCAAGACGACGACCCTCTACTCGGCTCTGTCGGAGCTGAACCAGGTCGGCGAGAACCTGTCGACGGCGGAGGATCCCGTCGAGTTCAACCTGGGCGGCATCAATCAGGTGCAGATGCACGAGGACATCGGCCTCAACTTCGCGGCCGCCCTCCGCTCCTTCCTGCGCCAGGATCCGGACATCATCATGGTCGGTGAGATCCGGGACTTCGAGACCGCGGAGATCGCCGTGAAGGCGGCCCTCACCGGCCACATGGTGCTCTCGACCCTGCACACCAACGACGCCCCGTCCACGGTGAACCGCCTGCTCAACATGGGCATCGAGCCCTTCCTCGTGGCGTCGTCCGTGAACTGCATCGTCGCCCAGCGCCTGGCCCGAAAGGTCTGCGACAACTGCAGGGAGCCCGACGAGGAGGTCACCGTCGAGGAGCTGGTGGCTGCGGGCATGAACGAGGAAGAGGCGGGCCGCGTCGCTCCGGTAAAGGGAGGGGGTTGCAGCCTTTGTTCGGACACCGGCTTCAAGGGGCGGATCGCCGTCTACGAAGTAATGGTGATGACCGAAGAGCTGAAGGAATTCGTGCTCAACGGAGCGTCGACCGCCGAGGTGAAGCGGGAGGCGATTCGGGGTGGCATGGTGACCCTGAGGCGCAGTGCGCTCAACAAGATCCACGAAGGAACCACGAGCCTGAGCGAAGTCTACCGGGTTTCGTCCGCGGACTACTGAGGCGACTGAGCCCGAGTCGAGAGGGAGACCAAGTTCGATGGCCAACATGCATCAGCTGCTGAAGGCGATGATCGAGAAGGGCGCAAGTGACCTTCACATCACGACAGGCACACCGCCCCAGCTCCGGATCGACGGCAAGCTGCATCCGCTCAAGATGCCGCCGCTCTCCCCTCAGGAGACCAAGCAGCTCTGCTATTCGGTGCTCACAGACGCGCAGAAGCATCGCTTCGAGGAGACGAACGAGCTGGATCTCTCCTTCAGCGTCCAGAAGCTCTCGCGCTTCCGCGGGAACATCTTCATTCAGCGAGGCAACGTTGCCGGAGCCTTTCGGGCGATTCCCTTCAAGATCCTGAGCTTTGAGGAGCTCGGGCTTCCGCCGATCATTTCCGAGCTCTCGAAAAAGCCACGCGGGCTGATCCTCGTGACCGGGCCGACCGGGTCGGGGAAATCGACCACCCTGGCGAGCATCATCAACAAGGTCAACGAGGAGCGCCAGGAACACATCATCACCATCGAGGATCCCATCGAGTACCTCCACCCCCACAAGGGCTGCATCGTGAACCAACGCGAGGTGGGGGCTGACACCGACGGCTTCAAGCAGGCGCTCAAGTACATCCTGCGCCAGGATCCCGACGTGGTGCTGATCGGCGAGCTGCGCGACCTCGAGACCATCGAGGCGGCGCTGACGGTCGCCGAAACGGGCCACCTCTGTTTTGCGACGCTGCACACCAACTCGGCGGTGCAGAGCATCAACCGCATCGTCGACGTCTTTCCGCCGTACCAGCAATCGCAGATCCGGCAGCAGCTCTCCTTCGTCCTCGAAGGGGTGGTGAGTCAGACCCTGATGCAGCGGTCCAGCGGCCCGGGCCGCGTGATCTCCCTCGAGGTGATGTGTCCGAATCCCGCCATTCGAAACCTGATCCGCGAGGACAAGATCCACCAGGTGTACTCGGCGATGCAGGTCGGGCAGGTGAACTCGGGCATGCAGACCATGAACCAGTCCCTGGCCTCGCTCGTGAAGCGACGCCTGATCGCCGTGGAGCATGCGGTCGGTCGCAGTCCGGATCCGAGTGAGCTGAAGAACCTGATCGCCCAGGGCGGGCCCGGGACTACAGATTGAGCCTCCCCGGCAGGACGGGAGTGATCGAATGGACTCGGAGAGGGGAGCGCGGCGCGCCCCCGACCCGTGATGGGAGTGATTGAAGATGTCGGTCTATACCTGGACGGGTCGAACCAGACAGGGAGCGAACAAGAAGGGCGTCCTGGAGGCGGCCAACGAAGAGTCGGTGATGGCCCAGCTGCGGGCCCAGGGGATTCTCCCGGTCAAGGTCAAGGAGAAGCCCAAGGACATCAGCGAGATCTTCAGCTTCCTCCAGCCCAAGGTGACGACCAAGAACCTGGTCATGTTCACCCGACAGTTCGCGGTGATGATCGACGCGGGCCTGCCCCTGGTGCAATGCCTCAGGATCCTGGGCGACCAGGAGGAGAACCCCACCTTCAAGCGCGTCATCGAAGAGGTGCGTAACGAGGTCGAGCAGGGATCCACTTTTGCAGACTCCCTCGCGAAGCATCCCTCGGTCTTCGACGCCCTCTTCGTGAACCTGATCAACGCCGGCGAGCTCGGCGGTATCCTCGACACGATCATGAATCGTCTGGCGACCCAGCTCGAGAAGGCGGACAAGCTCGCGCGCCAGCTGCGCGGCGCCATGGTGTATCCGGCGACGGTCAGCGTCATCGCAATGGCGGTGATCGTCCTGCTGCTGGTGAAGGTGATTCCCGTCTTCCAGCGCATGTTCGATGACTTCGGTGGCGAGCTGCCGGGGCCGACAGCGATGGTGATCGCACTTAGCGAGTTTCTGCAGACCTACATAGGCTATGGCATGGCTGCAGTGTTCATTTTCGTGGTCGCCTTCAAGCAGGCGATTTCGCGAAGCCCGGCCTTCAAGTACCAGGTCCACAAGTGGCTGCTGAAGACTCCCGTGTTCGGACCGATCA
>JAFDEK010000065.1:30423-34537 GCA_019310385.1 Deltaproteobacteria bacterium | reverse complement strand
GATATCCCAGGGGAGCTCCCAGTTCACCGCGACCAGGCCGGACATGCGGTTCAGATCGTCCAAGCGCGAGCTACCGGGAATGATGGGATCACCCGAGATCGGGTCAGTGTAGTCACCAGCCGTATTCGCGTAGAAGCCGTCCCGGGTCTCGTACTGGAACGTGGCCCGCCCGCTCAGTGTCCCGAGCCAGCTCGGCGTAGCGAAGCCCTCCCCGCCGAAGAAGGGAAAGTCGACGCTCGTCTGGGAGCGGAAGTTGTAGTAGTTGCCCACGCGGAACTGCTGCCGCATGCCCCACTCGCCCGAGGGCCGGATGTTGTCGATGGTGATCGCGCCGCCGACGGTGTTGCGGCCGTAGAGGGTGCCCTGGGGGCCACGTAGGACCTGGATCCCCGCCATGTCGGGCATGTCGAAGAGGGCGCCCACCGAGTGACCGACGTAGACGCCATTAAGGTAGATGCCGACGGTGGGCTCGAGGGAGAGGACCGGGTCGCTCGTGATGGCGCCGCGGATGCCGATGGTGGCGCCCGTGTTGCCGCCGGCGTTGGTGTGGATGTTGAGGTTCGGCGTGAACTCGCTCAAGTTGACGACGTTGTTGATGTCGAGCTCTTCGATGGCGCTGGGCGTGAAGGCCGTGACCGAGACCGGTGTCTCTTCAAGCAGGGTCTCACGCCGTTCAGCCGTGATGGTGATGTTCTCGACCTCGCTGGAGCGAGCCGGGGTCGCGCCCTCCGGATCGGCGCCTTCGTGCTGGTCGGCCCAGGACACACCCGCCAGCGCGAGTACCAGGCTGGTCGTGGCGGCAACGATGGTTCGGAATCGAGACGCTCGAATGACGCGAGTCACTGTCTTTCCCCCTGCTCGGCGAATGAAGTTCGAACGAATCTATCAGCGCGCCGAAGCCGACTCAATGGAATTATCGAATGCAGTCGGGGGGTATGACGTGCGTCATAGCACAGGAGAGCCGGCCGGGGTGGCGGGCAGAAGGCGCACCCGATCCTGTCGCGGCAATCCAACACGAGGCCAAGCTTTCGATTTCGCTCGGGATTTCGAATGCCGAGCAGGCTCCGAGCCGCCCGCGCGCTCAGCTCCGGAAGCGCCCCAGGACGGCGCGGCGGCGGCGGGCGAGGCTCGCGGCACGCTCCGCGGCGTCGATCCGTGACGAATCGGCGGGAAGGGCGGCGCGAAGCTCGCCGAAGGGCAGCCTGCGCAGCCCGATCTCGGGCACCGAGCCGGCGTCGAGGAAGCGCGCGGTGAGGGTGCCCTTGGGATTGCCCGCCGGATCGAGCCAGTTGGGGACACCGGGATCCTCGTGGGCGATCACGGCCCGGAAGACCCCGTCGCGGTCGAGGGTGGCCTGGTGACCGTTGAGAGAGCTCTGGTGGGTCGCGTACTCGACGGCCTCCCAGTACCAGTTCGCGACGCTCACGCCCCAGTGGTGGCAGGCCGGCGGCGTGAACTCGAGCAGCACCGCCTCGCCGGGCTCGCAGTGGAAGTTCCCGACCCCGTACACGAGCCCGCGCATGCCCGAGTGGACACTGGCCGCGTCGGCCTGGTGAATGATGAGCGAGTTGGGCTCGGCGGAGAGAAAGCCCCTGCTCATCTTCTCCCAGAGCGCCCCCCCCTGCTCGATCCAACGGGACAGCTTTTCGAGGTGGTCCGCCACCCAGGCGCTGCGGGGCGCGGGAAGGGGATAGCGGGCTCCCACCCGCTCGATCTGCAGATCGGCGGGGCGCTCCTTCTCCCAATCGTCGAAGTACTGGCGCACCAGCAGGAACTCGGCGCCGGGCGCCACCTCGAGCCAGTTGCCCGCCTGGCGCTCGGCGCTCAGCAACAGCTCGAAGCGGCCGTCCGCGTCGGTCTCGAGAGCGAAGCCGTCCAGGGAGCCGATGGTCGTGACCGCTTGCACCGAGCCCAGGGAGTAGTGGCCGGCATTCACCTGGAAGTCGATGTGGTGCGCACTGCCGCGCATGCCCGTGACGCGGTACTCCGCATCGCCGCGCAGGGGCGCGTAGAGGTAGAGGCAGTCGGGGTTGTCGAGCCCCCAGGGCGCACTGTAGTCGATCATGCGGGTAAAGAGGGGATGGTCGGGGTCGTCGTTGGTCACGCACGACGCGATGCCCGCGGCGAGAAAACGGGTGAGGTAACGGAAGCCCTCGGCGCGATCGCGGGGCGTAGCGGGGACCCCTTCGCCGAGGACCCGCTCCGCCGAGGCCTTCAGGGTGTCGCAGAGTGCGCTCCAGGCCTCTCCGGACTCGAGGCGCGGGTCCCCCGGGTCGACCGGCGACGCCGCTTCCTCGACCGGCGGATCCACCTTGACCATTCTATTCTCGTTGCTCCATCTGCGGGTCTTCCGAGTCGTATCTCAGGATACGCTGCCGCGTCGCCGCGGGAAAGCGGATCGACACGAAGCCGACTCGGGAGCGCGACGCGGAAGATGCGGAGATGCGGGATGCCAGGTAGAAGGCGCCCACGAGGAGGAGCCCGGCTCTTGGATCGCTTCATCGTCGGCAGCGGCCGCTGCGGCTCTACGCTCCTCTCCCTGATGCTCGCCGAGAATCCGCGGGTGCTCAGCGTCTTCGAGTTCTTCACCGGCCTCGACATGGCGCGCCGCTTCGTTCCCCATGCGATCAGCGGGGAGGAGATCGCCTACCTCATCGCACAGGAGCAGCCCTTCGTGACCGCCGTCATCCGTCGCGGCTACCGCGCGGAGGAAATCACCTATCCCTACGCACCCTACGCGCCCCACGCGAACAAAGATGACGACGACAGCGGGGAGGCGCGCAGCCGCCACACCCGGGACGATCCCCTGCCCTGGCTCCTGGTCTCCATGCTGCCGCGGCTCACCCAGGATCCCGACAATCTCTTCGACCGGCTGATCGCCCAGGCGCGGCGCCAGCAAGACCAGCTTCCCGCCGCCCACTACCGGGAGCTCTTCGAGTGGCTGGGCGGCGAGCTCGGACGCCCGCTCTGGATCGAGCGCTCGGGCTCGTCCATCGACTACCTCGGTGACCTGGTGGCCCAGTTCCCCGACGCGCGCTTCCTCCACCTGCACCGGGATGGACGCGAGGTCGCGCTCTCCATGCGCGAGCACCCCGTCTACCGGTTGCCCATCTCCTTCCTCTACGACGTCACGCTGGACTCGGGCAAGAAGGTCTCGGAGCTCGGCGCCTTCGACATCTACGCGCCCCCGGGCGAGGACGACCCCATCACCCAGATCCTCGCCTCGCGGCCGGCCCCGGCGAAGTTCGGCTGCTACTGGAGTGACCAGATCCTGCACGGCTACCACGCCCTGCCCGCCCTCGCCCCGGACCAGTACCGCGAGATGCGCTTCGAGGATCTCGTCGCCCGCCCGGGCGAGGGCCTGCGCGAGATCGCCGACTTCTTCGAGATCGACGCCGGCGACGGCGCCTGGGTCGAGCAGGCCGCCGCCCTGGTGCGCGGCACGCCGCCCAGCCGCTTCGAGAAGCTCTCCCCGGCCGAGCAGGAAGAGCTCGAAGAGGCCTGCCGCCCGGGACAAGTTCTGCTGGGCCGAGCGCAGTAGGCCCATGCCCAGTAGACCCATGGACCGAGAGCTCGCGCCGTGACGCTCATGTCCCACGGCCGCGCCATGGGATGGCTCGCCGCCCGGGACCCGGACGCGGTGGCGGTCGTCCACGAGTCGCGCCAGGCCACCCGGGGTGAGCTCGAGCGTCGCTCCAACCGCCTGGCACGCGCCTATGCGGAGCGCGGAGTTCGCGCCGGCGACCTCGTCACCATCGCGCTGCCCAACGGCGTCGAGTTCTTCGAAGCCTCCCTGGCGATCTGGAAGCTGGGCGCCACCCCCCAGCCGGTCTCCCACCATCTGCCCGAGCTCGAGCGCCGGGCCATCGTGGAGACCGCCGACCCGGCCCTGGTGATCGGCGTAATGGAAGGCCACTACGGCGATCGTCCCTGCCTGCCCACCGGCTTCGAGCCCGGGGACGCGATCTCGGACGCGCCGCTGCCCGATCGCGTTGCGGCCTGCGTGCGTGCCATGAGCTCGGGCGGCAGCACCGGGCGACCCAAGATCATCGTCGAGACGAGCCCCGCCGAGTGCGATCCGGAGCTCGCGCCGGGCCTGATCGGCCTCGGAAGC